>NZ_JBVHTR010000006.1:222471-279017 GCF_055565775.1 Streptomyces sp. NPDC028331
CAGGGGCTCCCCCCCCCCCCCCCCCCCCCCCCCCCCCCCCCCCACCCCCCCCCACCCCCCCCCCCCCCCCCCCCCCCCCCCCCCCCCCCCCCCCCCCCCCCCCCCCCCCCCCCCCCCCCCCCCCCCCCCCCCGACACGGCTTTCCTCAGCCGTCCTGCCCCAGGGCGTCGTCGTCCATGGACAGGCCGTCCTGGCCGATGGTGTGGTCGACGGCGCCGAGGGTGTCCTTGACGCTCAGATCGCCGAGCCTGTCGTGGTCGGCGGCGTGGGAGGGGCTGACGGCGGCCACGACGAATCCGGTGGCGAGGGAGGCGATGGCGAGCATGCTGCGCTTCTTCATGCCCTGTTCAACTGCCGAAGGGCGCCGGGGTCACGCAACGGCCCCCGGCCGGCTCTCCGCGAACGCGAGCATGCCCGTTCATGCCTGATGTCCGGCCCCGGTCCACCGCCCCGCGGACGCGGGCCCGCGCAGCGCCCGGGGTCGGACCCACGGCACGGGCGGCGGTCCGTCCGGCGGGCGTGGATCGCGACGCCAACCGACGCCGACCACGGTCACGTGAGCCGCGGGGTTGCCTCACCCGGCGACGGCGACGGCGACGCCCACGGACAACGGCGACGGACCACCGCCACGGCCACGGACCACCGCCACGGCGACCGAACACCGGTCGTCCTGTCGGCAGCGCCCCGTCACACCCCGGCAACCGTCGCGTCCGCCCCCTTCGTCAGCGCTGCCGCAGCCGCGCCCACCAGGCCCGCGTCCGTGCCCATCAGCGCCGGCACCACCGTCAGGCGCTGGACGAAGGACAGCGTGGCGTAGTCGGTCAGGGCCTTGCGCAGCGGAGCGAACAGCAGGTCACCGGCACCGGCCACGCCCCCGCCTATGACCGCGATGTCGATCTCCACCAGCGTCGCGGTCGCGGCGATCCCCGCGGCCAGCGCCTGGGCTGCCCGCTCGAAGGAGGCCACGGCCACCGGGTCACCCGCACGGGCGGCCCCGGCCACCGCGGCGGCGGAGGTGTCCCCGTCGGGGCCCGGCCGCCAGCCGCCCTCCAGGGCGCGGCGGGCGATGTTCGGCCCGCTGGCGATGCGCTCCACGCAGCCGCGAGAGCCGCACGGGCACGGATCGCCGTCCAGGTCGACGCTGATGTGACCGATGTGGCCGGCGTTCCCGGTCGGGCCCGGGTGCAGCCGACCGCCCAGGACCAGACCTCCGCCGACACCCGTCGACACCACCATGCACAGCGCGTTGTCGTGGCCGCGGGCCGCGCCCTGCCAGTGCTCGGCGGCCGTGATGGCCACGCCGTCGCCGATCAGCTCGACGGGCAGGCCGCCCGTCACCGACCGGACCCGCTCGACCAGCGGAAAGTCGCGCCAGCCCGGCACGTTGACCGGGCTCACGGTGCCCTGGGAGGCGTCCACCGGGCCCGCGCTGCCGATGCCTACGGCACGCACCCTCCCCCAGTGGGGAGAACCCGTCAGCTCCGCCACGACGTCCTCGACGGCCCCCATCACGGTGTCCCCGTCCTCCTGCGCGGGCGTCGAGCGCTGCGCGCGCAGCAGGATCCTGCCGTGGCCGTCCACCAGCGCCCCGGCGATCTTGGTGCCGCCGATGTCGAGCGCGGCCACGAGGTCGGTGTGCATCAGTGTCAGATCTCCCAATGCGTGAGTGGTACCGGCCCCGGCGCACGGCGTGCGGTCGCCGCGGGTCCGGGTGCCGGGTACGAGCGGGCATGGAGCGCCCTTGGGGGAAGGCGCGGCCGGAGAGTGCGGTGGACAGTGTCTCCCGCGTCTGACAACGTTGTCCAGGCTCTATGCTCGACGCCACATCCTCATACAACCCCATGGAACCCCGGTAGAGCCCATGGACCGACGCATCTCCGTGGACGACAGGACAGGACAGCGCATCGTGCCCGAGACCGCCCGCCGCACCGGCCGCCCCGCAGACCGCCACAACGGGACCCGCTACGGCACCCGCCCGACCATGAAGGACGTCGCGGCGCGCGCGGGGGTGGGCCTGAAGACGGTGTCCCGCGTGGTCAACGGCGAGCCGGGGGTCACCCCGGACACCGAGCGCCGGGTCCAGGAGGCGATAGAGGCGCTGGGGTTCCGGCGCAACGACAGCGCACGGGTGCTGCGCAAGGGCCGCACCGCGAGCATAGGCCTGGTCCTGGAGGACCTCGCGGACCCCTTCTACGGGCCCCTGAGCCGCGCCGTCGAGGAGGTCGCCCGGGCGCACGGGGCCCTGCTGATCAACGGTTCCAGCGCGGAGGACCCGGACCGGGAGCAGGAGCTGGTGCTGGCGCTGTGCGCGCGCCGGGTGGACGGGCTGGTCATCATCCCGGCGGGTGACGACCACCGCTACCTGGAGCCGGAGATCAAGGCGGGCGTCGCCACGGTGTTCGTGGACCGGCCCGCCGGGCGGATCGACGCGGACGTGGTGCTCTCCGACAGCTTCGGCGGCGCCCGGGACGGGGTCGCCCACCTCATCGCGCACGGCCATCGCCGGATCGGCTTCATCGGCGACATGCCGCGCATCCACACCGCGGCCGAGCGGTTGCGCGGCTACCGGGCCGCCATGGAGGACGCGGGCATACCCGTTCAGGACTCCTGGATGTCCCTGGGCGTCACCGACCCCGAGCGGGTGCGCCGGGCCGCCGAGGAGATGCTCGCGGGTCCCGCCCCCGTCACCGCGATCTTCGCGGGCAACAACCGCGTGACCGTCACCGTCATCCGCGTCCTCGCCGCACACAGCCGTCCGGTCGCCCTGGTCGGCTTCGACGACATCGAACTGGCCGACCTGCTGCAACCGGGTGTCACGGTCGTCGCGCAGGACGCCGCCGCCCTCGGCAGCACGGCCGCGGAGCGTCTGTTCCGCCAGCTCGACGGCACGCTCGTCACCCCGGAACGCATCGAGCTCCCCACCCGGCTGATCACCCGGGGTTCGGGCGAACTGCCGCCCGCCGACTGAGACTTCGGCCCGGGACCGCAGCCGTCACACTACCGCGCCGAAGCCGCAGCGCCCTTACCGCGCCGTGAGCTCCCCGCGCCTGGGCGCCGCGAAGCCCTCCAGGTCGGCCCGGGTCAGGCCGGTGGCCCGCGCGACCTCGGCCGGGTCCAGGGCGCCGCAGTCCAGCCCCCGCAGCAGGTGGCCGCTCAGCGCCTTCGCCGTGGCCGGTTCGTCCAGGACGTCTCCGGCGGTGCGGTCGGCATAGCGGGCGAGGCGTGCCGCGGTCTGCTGGAAACCCTCCCGGTAGAAGGCGAAGACGGCCGCGTACCGGGTGGGAAGGTGGCCCGGGTGCATGTCCCAGCCCTGGTAGTAGGCACGGGCCAGTGCCCGGCGGGTGAGCCCGTAGTGCAGCCGCCAGGCCTTGTGGACCTGTTCGGTGGGGCCGACGGGCAGGACGTTGGTGGAGCCGTCGGAGACCCGCACTCCGGTGCCCGCCGCCGCGACCTGCATGACCGCCTTGGCGTGGTCGGCGGCCGGGTGGTCGCTGGCCTGGTGGGCGGCGGACACGCCGAGGCAGGCGCTGTAGTCGAAGGTGCCGTAGTGCAGTCCGGTGGCGCGGCCCTCGGCGGCGTGGATCATGCGCGCGACGGTGGCGGTGCCGTCGGCGGCGAGGACGGCCTGGCTGGTCTCGATCTGGATCTCGAAGCGAAGGCGCCCCGCGTCGAGTCCGTGCGCCTTCTCGAACGCCTCCAGCAGCCGCACCATGGCGGTGACCTGCTCGGGGTACGTCACCTTGGGCAGCGTGAGCACGAGACCGTCCGGGAGCCCGCCGGCCTCCATCAGACCGGTGAGGAAGACATCGAGCGTGCGGATGCCCCGGTCGCGTACCGGCGCCTCCAGGCACTTCATGCGGATGCCCGTGTACGGGGGCGCCGTTCCCTCCCGGCAGGCCTGGGCGATCAGCCGTGCCGCGCGCGCGGCCGCCTGGTCCTCTTCGGCGTCGGGGCGCGGCCCGTAACCGTCCTCGAAGTCGACGCGCAGGTCTTCGATCGGCTCCCGCTCGAGTTTGGCGCGGACGCGGTCGTGAACCGGCGCCGCGAGTTCGTCGCCGAGACCGAGGACCGAGGCGAACGAGGAGGCGTCCGGGGCGTGTTCGTCGAGGGCGGCGAGGGCCTTCTCGCCCCAGGAACGCACCGTGTCGGCGGCGAAGACGTCACCGGGGACGTAGACCGTGTGAACGGGCTGGCGCGTGCCGGGGTCGCCCGGGTAGCGGCGGGCCAACTCGGCGTCCACCGGGGCGAGGGAGGCACTGATCTCCTCACTGACGGCACCCGCGAGGCTCGTCGACACCCGCTCCTGCCCGCCCTGGCCCATCCCGCACCCTCCCGCATTCCGCAGCACGGAATCAACAATCCGTAGAGCGAAGCTATCCACCGGCCTCACCGCCGGTCAACACCGTCTCGCGCGGAACCCGCCCCTGCAGCGGTGGCCCTCGGACGCACGAAGGCCCCCGTCACCGCGCACCGGCGGTGACGGGGGCCTCGCAGCCGTGGAGTCGCTCAGCCCTTGCGGGTCTTGATCTCCTCGGTGAGCTGCGGGACGACCTCGAACAGGTCGCCCACCACGCCGTAGTCGACCAGGTCGAAGATCGGCGCCTCGGCGTCCTTGTTGATCGCCACGATCGTCTTGGAGGTCTGCATACCGGCGCGGTGCTGGATGGCACCGGAGATCCCGGTCGCGATGTACAGCTGCGGGGAGACGCTCTTGCCGGTCTGGCCGACCTGGTTGGTGTGCGGGTACCAGCCCGCGTCCACCGCCGCACGCGACGCGCCCACGGCCGCGCCGAGGGAGTCGGCGAGGGTCTCGATGAGCGAGAAGTTCTCCGCACCGCCGACACCGCGGCCGCCGGAGACCACGATCGCGGCCTCGGTCAGCTCCGGACGGCCCGTCGACTCGCGCGCCGTACGGCCGGTGACCTTCGTACCGGTCGCCTTCTCGGAGAAGGACACGGCGAGGGCCTCGACCGTGCCCGCGGCCGGGGCGGCCTCCACGGCCGCGCTGTTCGGCTTCACCGTGATGACCGGGGTGCCCTTCGACACGCGGGACTTGGTGGTGAAGGAGGCGGCGAACACGGACTGCGTGGCCACCGGGCCCTCGTCGCCGGCCTCCAGGTCGACGGCGTCGGTGATGATGCCCGAGCCGATGCGCAGCGCCAGACGCGCGGCGATCTCCTTGCCCTCGGCGGAGGACGGGACCAGCACGGCGGCCGGGGACACCTGCTCGTAGGCGGCCTGCAGGGCGTCCACCTTCGGCACGACCAGGTAGTCGGCGTACTCGGAGGCGTCGTGCGTGAGGACCTTGACCGCGCCGTGCTCGGCGAGCGCGGCGGCGGTGTTCTCGGCACCCGCGCCGAGGGCGACGGCGACCGGCTCGCCGATGCGGCGGGCCAGGGTCAGCAGCTCCAGCGTGGGCTTGCGGACGGCACCGTCCACGTGGTCGACGTAGACGAGAACTTCAGCCATGGGAACGGATCTCCTTGCGGAATGCGAAGTCTGAGGGACGGTAAGGCTGGAGGAGCCTTAGATGAACTTCTGGCTCGCGAGGAACTCAGCGAGCTGCTTGCCGCCCTCGCCCTCGTCCTTGACGATCGTGCCCGCGGTGCGCGCCGGGCGCTCGGCTGCGGAGTCGACCGTGGTGTAGGCACCCTCGAGACCGACCTCCTCGGCCTCGATCTCCAGGTCGGACAGGTCCCAGGACTCCACGGGCTTCTTCTTGGCCGCCATGATGCCCTTGAAGGACGGGTAACGGGCCTCGCCCGACTGGTCGGTCACCGACACCACGGCCGGCAGGGACGCCTCGAGCTGCTCGGAGGCGGCGTCGCCGTCCCGGCGGCCCTTGACGGTGCCGTCCTCGACCGACACCTCGGACAGCAGGGTCACCTGCGGCACACCCAGGCGCTCGGCCAGCAGTGCGGGTACGACACCCATGGTGCCGTCGGTGGAGGCCATGCCGGAGACCACCAGGTCGAAGCCGGCCTTCTCGATCGCCTTGGCCAGCACCAGCGAGGTGCCGATGGCGTCCGTGCCGTGCAGGTCGTCGTCCTCCACGTGGATCGCCTTGTCGGCACCCATCGACAGCGCCTTGCGCAGCGCGTCCTTGGCGTCCTCCGGGCCCACCGTCAGGACGGTCACCTCGGCGTCGTCCGCGTTCTCCGCGATCTGCAGCGCCTGCTCGACCGCGTACTCGTCGAGCTCGGAGAGCAGACCGTCCACGTCGTCCCGGTCGACGGTCAGGTCATCGGCGAAGTGCCGGTCGCCAGTGGCGTCGGGCACGTACTTCACAGTGACAACGATCCTCAAGCTCACGCCGGCTCTCCTACTGCATCGACATTTCTGGGCTGCCTTCTTGCAGGCAGCATAGGCGCCTGAAGCGGCCGATCCCGGTCGGGGCGACCCCGCGCTCCGAACGAAATATTACTCGCCAGTACATCGAGTGAATGCCCGCTAAGCAAGCGCTTTGAACTGTGACCTTGACAACGCTGTGTAACCGGACCGGCGGCTCAGTCGCGGAGGCCGTTGAACCGGCCCTGGTGGTACAGGAGCGGGCGTCCGGCACCCGAGGGATCGCCGAGGACGACCTCGGCGACGACGATGCGGTGGTCCCCGGCGGGGACGCGGGCCACCACGCGGCACACCAGCCAGGCGAGCACGTCGTCCAGCAGGGGCACGCCCTCCGGACCCTCGTGCCAGCGGGTCGGCGCCCCGAACCGGTCGGCGCCGCTGGTGGCGAAGGTGCCGGCCAGGTCTTCCTGGTGCTCGCCGAGTATGTGCACGCCGACGTGCTCGGCCACCGAGACGACGGGCCAGCTCGAGGAGCCGACGCCGATGCCGAAGGAGACCAGCGGGGGCTCGGCGGAGACGGAGGCGAGGGAGGTGGCGGTGAAGCCGACCGGCCTGCCGCCGCGCTGGGCGGTGATCACGGCGACTCCGGCCGCGTGCCGCCGGAAGACGGAACGGAGCAGGTCCGGGGAGGCGAGCCGATGGGTGCCGAGGTCGGGCGTGGCCCTCATGCAGTCGTCCTTCTGGGAGAGGTGACGTGGGGTCCGTGGATGCTCAACACGCCGGACAGCAGGCGCTCGCGGTGCGGGCCAGATCCACGTGGACACGCTCGAAGAGAAGGAGTTCCGGGGGCATACGGTCAGGCTGACGATAGGTGGTACGCGCAGTCAAGTGCGTCCCGGCATCCGGGAGGCACGCCACCGTCGTGGGCGCGACCGTCAAACCGCCTCTCCCAGCGCTGCGATGACGTCGGCCTTGCGCGGCAGGCCGGTGGCCCGCCGCACGACGTGTCCGCCGGCGTCGAGGACCAGGACGGTGGGCGTCTTGAGGATGTCGAGTTCACGGACGAGGTCCAGGTGCGCCTCGGCGTCGATCTCGATGTGGGTCACGCCCGGAACCATGTCGGCCACCTCGGTGAGGACCCGGCGCGTGGCCCGGCAGGGGGCGCAGAAGGCGCTGGAGAACTGCACGAGCGTCGCCCGCTCGCCGAGCCCCTGGCCCAACTCCGCCGCACCGAGCCGCTTTCCCTCGTCCCGCCCGCGCACGCGCACTCTCCCACTCCGCCGCCGGTGCAGCACTCCGTACGCGCTCGCCAGCACGAGCACGGCCACACACACCACAAGTCCCGTCATCGTCTGCTCCAGCGTTCACCAGACCGCAAAGATTCCCGGCTCCCCGATCCGATTCTCATGCGGAATGCTTGATTCATGGACATCGATGTGAGGGGGCCCCGCTTCGGGGCGGCCGTGACGACCATTGTGCTGGCCGTGGTCCTGGTCACCGGCAGCACCTGGCTGCTGGCCTGGCAGCTGCTGGCGTTCGCGCTGGGCGCGGCCGGGGGCGTGGCGCGTTCACCGTACGGATGGCTGTTCCGGAGGGTCGTACGCCCGCGGCTCGGGCCGGCGACGGAGTTCGAGGCGCCGCAGCCGCCGCAGTTCGCCCAGGCGGTCGGGCTGGTCTTCGCCGTGGTCGGGCTGGTCGGCTACACCGCGGGTCCGCGGTGGCTGGGGCTGGCCGCGACCGGGGCCGCGCTCGCCGCCGCCTTCCTCAACGCCGCGTTCGGCTACTGCCTGGGGTGCGAGGCGTACCTGCTGATGCGCCGTGCGGCGGTCCGCGGGCACTGACCGCGGATCAGACCCGGTGCTGCGAACGGCTGACGTGACGAGGATCTCGCCGTACACGGGCACCAGGACTGGCCCCGCGTCCGTTCTTCGGGCACGATCTGCGGAAGCCGTAAACCTACGGCTGCGTAACTTCCCGCCGGGAGTCCCTTCCCAGGCAAAGAGAAGGGTCCGTTCCCCTACATGGCTGAGCTCGTCTACCGTCCCGTCATCGGTCTCGCCCGCACGATGTTCAAGGCGTGGGACCTGAAGATCGACTGCGAAGGGTCGGAGAACATTCCGCGCGCGGGCGGTGCGGTGCTGGTGAGCAACCACATCAGCTATCTGGACTTCATCTTCAACGGCCTGGCGGCCCTGCCGCAGAAGCGTCTGGTGCGCTTCATGGCCAAGGAGTCCGTTTTCCGGCACCGCATCTCCGGCCCGCTGATGCGCGCCATGAAGCACATCCCCGTGGACCGCAACCAGGGCGAGACGGCCTATGCGCACGCGCTGGACTCGCTGAAGTCGGGGGAGGTGGTCGGCGTCTTCCCGGAGGCGACCATCTCCCAGTCGTTCACCCTGAAGAGCTTCAAGTCGGGTGCCGTACGCCTGGCCCAGGAGGCGGGCGTGCCGCTGATCCCGATGGCTCTGTGGGGCACGCAGCGGCTGTGGACCAAGGGCCACCCGCGCAACTTCGGGCGCAGTCACACCCCGATCACGATCCGGGTCGGCGAGGCGGTCGAGGCCTCCCGTGAGACCTATGCGGGCGTCCTCACCCGTCAGCTGCGCGAGCGGGTCCAGGAGTTGCTGGAGGCCGCGCAGCGCGCCTACCCCGGGCGCCCCAAGGGCCCGGAGGACGCCTGGTGGATGCCGGCCCACCTCGGCGGCACCGCACCGACCCCCGCCGCCCTGCGCGCGGCCGAGGCGCACTGACGCCCGTCAGGCGGGAGCGTGGACGGTGATCCGCGCCCCGGGGCTGAACTTCTCCAGCAGTTCCGCGAGTTCGGCACCGGCCTGCTCGACGTCGGCCACCGGCATGGGGGCCAGGCTCTCGAGCAGGAAGAGCGCCGAGACGGACTCCTCCGTGAGCCGGGTGCGCGGCCCCTGGCGCCAGTTCCAGCGGCGGCAGGTCACACCGGCCTCGTCGCGCCAGACCACCTCGCCCGCGTCCGGGTGCTCGATCGTCTCCTCCCCCGCCATGACGGTCACGAAGTCCTCGTCGCCGGTGGCGCGTACCAGGCGCATGGCGCCCTGGATGCGGTCGAGGTCCTCCCCGCCGACCGGGATGAGGTGGGCGACGCTGATCGCGTTGTAGAGGTCGACGAGCACGTTGATCCTGGGCAGGCCGGCATCCGACAGGGCGCGCTTGGCGAGGGCCTCGGCGGAGTTGCGGGTGCGGGACGGCTTGGCGCCGAAGGCCGTGTACACCTCGCGCCAGGCGGCCATGTGCGGATCCTCGTGCGGCGCGCGTCCGTCCAGACGGGCGGCGAGCCGGCGGGCGCCGTCGTCGAGCAGGGCGGAAGTGGCCTCGGTGCTGGGTCCGTTGTGGAGTCCGTGGGCCTCGATCGCGACGTGCGTGAAGCCGGGCGCGAGGGCACGAACCTCGTCGGACACGGTCAGGGTGGGAGTCATCGCCTGCCTCAGAGTGCGGTGGGGAGCGTCTTCCAGAGGGCCGGCCGGTCGGGCGCGGACTTCAGTGCCCTCACCACCGCCGGATGAGGTGCAGCATACAGGACTGGATAGTCCATCTCATTGGACTTCGCGTCCGGGATCCAGGCGAGGCGCTCACCACCGAGGGAGAACTGGGCGTCAACACCCGACTTGTTGCCGCGGGGGTCCTGCCGGTGCCAGGCGCCGTTGAACCGCACGGCGACCAGACCGTGTACGGCATGACCGCCGCCGTCGTCGTGTGCGAGCCGCTGGTAGCACAGGGCCGTCGGGATGTCCTCGGCCCGCAGCAACGCCGCCAGCGCGTGGGCCTTGGCGTAACAGATGCCGGTGCGCTGATCCAGCACGTCGGAGGCCCGCCAGGCGACCCGGAGGTCACCGCTGTCGGCGGAGTGCGGGATGGCGTCGCGGACGTATTCATAGGCCGCTCGCGCATAGGCATACGAGTCCTGGACACCCGTGGCGAGGCGCGCGGCGGTCTCCCGCACCAGCGGATGGTCATGGTCGATGACCTCGTCGGCGGCCAAGTACGCGGACAGGTCGGGCGTTTCCTGGATCAGCTCCATGCCCGCAGAGCATAGGAATGCGGCCACCCGAGAGTCAATGGAATTTCGAGTGACCGCATAACTATGCGTCTTGTCGCGTGTCTGCGGCTGCTAGCGGGCCATCTCCTCCTTGAGGGCCGCCACGAACCGGTCCACATCGTCCTCGGTGGTGTCGAAGGAGCACATCCAGCGCACGTCGCCCGCGGCCTCGTTCCAAAAGTAGAAGCGGAAGCGCTTCTGCAGGCGCTCGCTCACGTCGTGCGGCAGGCGCGCGAAGACCGCGTTGGCCTGGACCGGGTGGAGGATCTCCACCCCGTGGACCGCACGCACGCCCTCCGCGAGGCGCTGGGCCATCTCGTTGGCGTGGCGGGCGTTGCGCAGCCAGAGGTCCCTGGCGAGCAGGGCCTCCAACTGCACCGATACGAAGCGCATCTTGGAGGCGAGCTGCATGGACAGCTTGCGCAGGTGCTTCATGCGGCTGACCGCGTCCTGGTTGATGACGACGACGGCCTCGCCGAACAGCGCGCCGTTCTTCGTCCCGCCCAGGGAGAGGATGTCCACTCCGACCGCGTTGGTGAACGTGCGCATCGGCACGTCCAGGGAGGCGGCCGCGTTGGCTATGCGGGAGCCGTCGAGGTGCACCTTCATGCCGTGCGCGTGGGCGTGCTCGCAGATCGCGCGGATCTCGTCGGGCGTGTAGAGGGTGCCCAGTTCGGTGCTCTGGGTGATCGAGACCACCTGCGGCATCGCGCGGTGCTCGTCCTCCCAGCCGTACGCCTGCCGGTCGATCAGCTCGGGCGTGAGCTTGCCGTCCGGCGTCGGCACCGTGAGCAGCTTCAGGCCGCCCACCCGCTCCGGCGCCCCGCACTCGTCGACGTTGATGTGGGCGGTCTCGGCGCAGATCACCGCGCCCCAGCGGTCGGTGACCGCCTGGAGCGCGACGACGTTGGCGCCGGTGCCGTTGAAGACCGGAAAGGCCTCGGCGGTGGCTCCGAAGTGGCCGCGGACGATCCGCTGGAGGTTCTCGGTGTAGGCGTCCTCGCCGTACGCGACCTGGTGCCCGCCGTTGGCCAGAGCCAGGGCGGCGAGCACCTCCGGGTGGGCTCCGGCGTAGTTGTCGCTGGCGAAACCGCGGACCTCCGGGTCGTGATGACGGCGCGCGTCGGTCTTGGGAGGGTTCACGGCTTCTCGGTCAGCCACAGACGGTTTCCGTTCACTTCGGCGGCGGGCTTCTCCCAGACTCCGACGACGGCCTCGGCCAGGTCGTTGACGTCGGTGAAGCCCGCGAACTTCGCGTTGGGGCGTTCGGCGCGCATCGCGTCGTGCACCAGCGCCTTCACCACCAGGATGGCAGCCGCCGACGTCAGCTCGCCCTCCCCCTTCGCCTTGTTGAAGGCGTCGGCCATGGCCAGCGTCCAGGCCTCGGCGGCGGCCTTCGCGGCCGCGTAGGAGGCGTTGCCCGCGGTGGGCTTGCTCGCGCCCGCGGCGCTGATCAGGACGTACCGGCCGCGTTGGCTGCGCTGCAGGGCGTCGAAGAAGGCCAGCGAGGTGTGCTGCACCGTGCGGATGAGCAGCAGTTCGAGCAGGTCCCAGTCGTCGAGCTTGGTCCTGGTGAAGGTCTCGCTGCCGCGCCAGCCGCCGACGAGGTGGACCAGCCCGTCGACCCGGCCGAATTCCTTCTCGACGTGGGCGGCCCAGTCGCGGGTGGACTGCAGGTCGAGCAGGTCCACGGTGTCCCCGGTGACGGTGGCGCCGCCGTACGCGTATCGGGCCGCGTCCACGGCCTCCGCCAGGCGCTCGGGGTCGTTGTCCGAGCCGACGACGGTGGCTCCCGCCTCGGCGAGCCGGAGCAGCGCCGCCCGGCCGGCGGGTCCGCCCGCGCCGGCCACCGCGATCACCGCGCCGCTCAGTGGCCCGTTCCCGTTCCGCATCTTCGCCTCCTGCCGAGCGGCCGTACCGGTTGCGGGGGCGCTCACGCGGCGACCCGCTCGGCCGCCTGAGCCGTGATGCCCTTGGTCGAGGCGATCACGTTCTTGAGCTTCTTCTGCAACGCCTCATAGAACATGCTCAGCGGAAACTCGTCCGGAAGCACGTCGTCCACGAGCTTACGCGGCGGCTGCGTCAGATCCAGGGCATCGGGGCCCTTGGCCCACTTGGAGCCCGGATGCGGGGCGAGGTAGGTGGAGACCAGCTCGTATCCGGCGAACCAGTGCACGAGCTTGGGGCGGTCGATGCCGTCCCGGTACAGCTTCTCGATCTCGGCGCACAGCTGGTTGGTGACCTGCGGGGCGCGCTCCCAGTCGATGGAGAGCCTGTTGTCGGTCCAGCGGACGACGTCGTGCTTGTGCAGGTAGGCGAAGAGCAGCTGACCGCCGAGGCCGTCGTAGTTGCGGACGCGCTCGCCGGTGACCGGGAAGCGGAACATACGGTCGAACAGCACCGCGTACTGGACGTCGCGCGCCTGCGGCACGCCGTCGGCCTGGAGCTTCACGGCCTCCTTGAAGGCGGTGAGGTCACAGCGCAGCTCCTCGAGCCCGTACATCCAGAACGGCTGGCGCTGCTTGATCATGAACGGGTCGAACGGCAGGTCGCCGTGGCTGTGGGTGCGGTCGTGGACCATGTCCCACAGCACGAAGGCCTCTTCGCAGCGCTTCTGGTCGTGGACCATCGCGGCGATGTCCTCGGGCAGCTCCAGGCCCAGGATGTCGACGGCGGACGCGGTCACCCGGCGGAAGCGGGCGGCCTCGCGGTCGCAGAAGATGCCGCCCCAGGAGAACCGTTCCGGCGCCTGGCGCACGGCGATGGTCTCGGGGAAGAGGACGGCGGAGTTCGTGTCGTAGCCGGAGGTGAAGTCCTCGAACTTGATGCCGCAGAACAGCGGGTTGTCGTAGCGGGTGCGCTCCAGCTCGGCCAGCCAGTCCGGCCAGACCATGCGCAGCACGACCGCTTCGAGGTTGCGGTCCGGGTTGCCGTTCTGCGTGTACATCGGGAAGACGACCAGGTGCTGGAGGCCGTCCTCGCGCAGCGCGGCGGGCTGGAAGGCCAGCAGCGAGTCCAGGAAGTCGGGCACCTGGAAGCCCTCGTCGGCCCACCGGCGCAGGTCCTTCACGAGCGCCTCGTGGTAGGCGGCGTCGTGCGGCAGCAGCGGGGAGAGCCGCTCCACGGCCTCCACCACACGCCGCACGGCGGCCTGCACCTCCGCGCGCTCCGGCGCGCCCTCGCCGTCGAAGTCGATCGAACCGTCCTTGGCCTGCCATGGCCGGATCTGCTCCACGGCATCCTTGAGCACGGGCCAAGCCGGGTGGTCCACCACCCTGTCCTGCGGAGGAACCTGCTCCTCCGAACCCACCTGCACAAGAATTTCCGTCATGACCCATCCTTCACGGGAGAACCTCGGGTGACCACACCGTATGCATACGAGCTTTCTCCCAGCAAGAGGGCAGTCGAAAAATCGTCCCGCCGACCCCCCGCCTTCACCGCTCTTTTTCCTGTGTGACACGGGAAAGGCAACGACTTCCACTGAACGTCTGTTCGGTCTCCGTGCGGGGGCCGGACAGGCGACTTCAGGCCATCCGGCGCATGACACCGCAGGGTCAACATGGGCGGGACGCGCCCACCCAGGGGTGACACCGAACCGGCCGCACAGTCCGGTTTCGCGCCGCCCCGTGCGCCCCCGGGGCCCGTCACGAGCGGGTCCGGTGGCCCGCCGGGCCATTAGGCTGCGGCCGAGCCGCGCCGGTCCGGGACCGCCGCGCGGCTGCCCGAGCCGCCGTCGACGGAAGCGAGCCGAACCTTGAACTTCCTCACCATCGGTCACCGCGGAGTGATGGGTGTCGAACCCGAGAACACCCTTCGGTCCTTCGTCGCCGCCGAACGGGCGGGCCTCGATCTGGTCGAGCTCGATCTGCATCTGAGCAAGGACGGGGCCCTCGTGGTCATGCACGATGACCAGGTCGACCGTACGACCGACGGTAAGGGGCCGATCGCGGAGAAGACCCTCGCCGAGCTGCGCGCCCTCGACGCGGGCCGTGGTGAGCGCGTCCCGGTCTTCGAGGAGGTCCTGGACGCGGTGAGGACACCGATCCAGGCGGAGGTCAAGGATGTGGCGGCGGCGCGGGCGCTGGCCGAGGTGATGCACCGCCGGGACCTGGTCGGCCGGGTCGAGGTGTCGTCGTTCCACGACGAGGCGGTCGCGGAGATCGCCCGGCTCGTGCCGGGCGTCCGCACGGCGCTGGTCGCGAGCCGCTATGGCATCGATGTCGTCGAACGGGCCGTCGAGGCCGGCGCGGCGACCGTGTGCCTCGACATCCGCCGGCTGACCCTGGAGGTCGTCGAGCACGCGCGGGAGGCGGGCCTGAGGGTCATCGGCTGGGTGGTCAACACCCCCGAGCACCTGCGCCTCGTCCGCGCGCTGGAGCTGGACGGCGCGATCACCGACCACCCGGAGATCAAGCGCACCGGCCGCTTCACGGCGTGACCCCGCCGCGCGGTCACACCAGCGGCTTGACCAGCAGCTCGAACTGGAGGTCGTCGCGCTGGGGGATGCCGAAGCGCTCGTCGCCGTACGGGAACGGGCTCATCCGCCCCGTACGGCGGTAGCCGCGCCGTTCGTACCAGGCGATGAGGTCGTCCCGGACGGAGATGACGGTCATCTGCATCTCCTTGACACCCCAGGTCTCGCGGGCCGTGCGCTCCGCCTCGGCGATGACCGCCTTGCCGAGGCCGCCGCCCTGCAGTGCGGGACTGACCGCGAACATGCCGAAGTAGGCGTGGTCGCCGCGGTGTTGGAGCTGGCAGCACGCGATGATCGCCCCGTCGCGTTCCACGGTCAGCAGCCGGCTGTCGGGCGACTTGATGACCTCCAGCACGCCTTCGGCGTCGGTCCGCCGGCCCTCGAGGATGTCCGCCTCGGTGGTCCAGCCGACCCGGCTGGCGTCGCCGCGGTACGCCGACTCGACCAGCACGACCAGCGCGTCGACGTCGGCGTCCGTGGCGTCGCGGAAGGTCAGACCGGTCGTGGCGGTGTCAGCGGCGGCGGGGCTGTCCATGGGGAAGCTTCTCCGTTTCCGTGGCGCGGCGTGGGCATCGACGAGGGTATCCCGCCCATTAGGCTCCGTATGTATGGTCCACGTACTGAGCAGCCGCACCCTCCTGCGCCCGACCGACCCGGAGCGCTCCCGGGCCTTCTACGGCGGGAAACTCGGGCTCCCGGTCTACCGGGAGTTCGGCACGGGTCCCGACCGCGGCGTCGTGTACTTCCTCGGCGGCGGCTTCCTCGAGGTGGCGGGCCGCAGTGAGATCCCGCCCTCGCCCGCCCTGAAGCTGTGGCTGCAGGTGCAGGACGTGGCCGCGGCGCACACGGAGCTGGCCGACGCCGGGGTCCCGATCGTACGGCCGCCGGTGAAGGAGCCGTGGGGTCTGGTCGAGATGTGGATCGAGGACCCGGACGGCACCGAGATCGTGCTCGTGGAGATCCCGGCCGACCATCCCCTGCGGTACCGCCCGGGGACCTGATGCCGCATGCCGGCGGCGGGCTTAGCGTGGTGAGGGTGACCGAGGTGGCCGGAGGTGGCCCATGAAGCTCGACGCGCCGGTGACCGGCGGCCCCTGCTGGACTGAGCTGGGCACCAGCGATCTGGACGCCGCCAAGCGGTTCTACACCGGGCTGTTCGGCTGGCGGCCGGAGACCGATCCGCGGCCGGAGGCGGGCGGCTACACGATCGCCCATCTCGGCGACGCGGCGGTCGCGGCGCTCGCCCCGCTGTTCCAGGAGTCGCAGCCGGTCGCCTGGAACGTGACGTTCTCGGTGGCGGACGCGGACGCGGCGGCCGAGGCGGTGCGCGCGGCCGGCGGCACGGTGCTCCTGGGGCCGATGGACGTCTTCGACGCGGGCCGTTTCACCGTCGCCACCGACCCGGGCGGCGCCGTCTTCCAGATGTGGCAGCCGCGGGACTTCACCGGGGCCGGGCTGCTCAACGCGCCGGGCTCGCTCGGCTGGGTGGAGCTGATGACCCGCGCCCGGGAGCGGGTCACCGACTTCTACACGACCGTCTTCGGCTGGAGCGTGAACCCCTCCGAGCAGTACACGCAGTGGGGTATCGGCGGTGCCGACTTCGGCGGCATGGTGACGATGGGCGACCGGTTCCCGCCCGAGGTGCCCTCGCACTGGCTGCCGTACTTCGCGGTGGCGGACGTGGACGCCACGGCCCAGGTCGCGACAGAGTCGGGCGCGGGTGTCCTCATGGAACCGACCTCGGTCCCGGACGGCCCGCGCATCGCCGTCCTGAAGGACCCGCAGGGCGCGGTGTTCGGCATTTACGTCGCCGGTCAGGAGGGCTGATCCCGAGGCCTCCGCTCCTCAGCGGTCGGTCCGGGATCGAGGAGTTGCGGCCGGCGGCGTGACCGTCACCCGGTCGGGGACCGGCGCGTACGCCGAGCGCTGGCGTAGGGGTTGTGGGTGTCGCCGTCGAAGTCGGAAGGTTCCTCGGCGGTGAACGTCAGCGTGTTCGCCGCCTCGGCCGGCGTCACCGGGACGGTGAGGTCCCGGAAGGCGTTGATGGTCAACGGGTTCGACGTCAGGTTCGACCTATCGAACGTTGATCGGATTGCCGGACTGACCGTAGGAGTGCCGCCCGACCGATGTCAACGGGCCGTGATCGCGGAGTTTCCGGTGGGTGCCGTCAGCCGCGTGGCGCGCCCAGCCGGCCTTCCAGTTGGACGAGCAACTCGCCGAGCAGCGCCGCCAGTGCGTGCCGGTCGCCGGTGTCCAGTCCGGACAGCACGGCGGTCTCGTAGGAGAGTTGCTCGGGCAGGACGGCGTCGACCAGGTCGCGGCCGGCCTCCGTCAGGTGGACATGGGCCACGCGGCGGTCACGGGAGTCACCGCGCCGCTCGACCAGGCCGCGCTCGGCGAGCTGCTTGATCCGTTTGGTGACCGCCGCTCCGGAGGAGAACGTCTCCCGGGCGAGCTCTCCGGGCGTCAGCTCGTGTCCCGTGCGGCGCAGCGTGCCGAGGACGTCGAACTCGGGCCGGGTGAGTCCCGCGCGGCGCAGCGGGGCGTCCTCGGCCTGCTGGAGCAGGGCGGCGCAGCGGTTGACCCGGCCGATGATCTCCATGGGCCCGGTGTCGATGTCGGGGCGGACGGCCCGCCACTGGCGCACGACGGCGGCGACGATGTCGCCCGCGGCCGGTGCCGCTCCGGCCGCACCGCCCTGCGCCCACGTCGTCGCTCCGTTCGCTGCCGTCATGTCCGTGCGCCTCCCGAGGTGTGCAGTCCCTGCCGTCGTACCGTCGCGGCGAGCGTACGGTGTCCGGCCTGTTCGGCGCGCAGCACCCGCTCCTCGGGCAGGGCGCGCTGCCACCACTCGCCGGCCGCGGCGTCGGCCGTGGCGCGCAGCTCCACGAGGGTTCCGGCGAGATCGCGGCGCGCGGCCCGAAGGGCTCCGGGCCCGGGGTCCTCGGCGGCCAGGACCCGGGCCGCACGCTCGCGGGCGCGGTCCACGGCAGCGAGGGCCTGGTCGAGGCGGTCGCCGGCGCGCCGGTTGGTGACGACGACGGCGGCGACGAAGCCGACCAGCGCTCCGACGAGGGTGTCCAGGGCCCGGTCGGTGATCAGCCCGGCGGGCTGCTGGTGGCGGGGGAACTCGGTGATGAGCAGGGCCATCGGGGTCACGCAGACGCTGCCGAGCCAGTAGTTGCGGCTGATCAGCGCCTCGGCCCCGAAGTTGAGGACGAGGCCGCACAGCACCAGGGCGAGCTGACTGAGGTGGGCGAGCGGCGCGATGGCCGCGAAGAGCAGGACGCCGACGAGGTTGCCGATCACGCGCTGGATGCCGCGGCGCCAGGTGAGGGTGACGTTGGCCTGGTAGAGCGAGGCGGCGGTGACCAGCGCCCAGTACGGGCGCCCGATGCCGAGCGCGAGGGAGACGTACCCGGCCAGGGCACAGCCGAGGGCGGTGCGCAGGGCGATGGGAGCGAGCGGGCCGAGCCTGCGGCGCAGGGGGCGCGGCGGGCTCGCGAGTTCGGCCTCCACGCCGAGGAGTTCGTCGTCGGTCCCGCCGGGGTCGTCGGGGGTCGGGACGGGCCCGGTGTCCCGCAGGGCGCGCGCCCAGGCCCGCAGCCGCTCCGGGTCGGTGTCGGCGGGCGCGGCCAGGGCGACCTCGGTGCGGACGACGAGCCGTTCCAGGGCGCGCCGGGGCGCGGAGCGGGCACCGGTGGACAGCAGCGACTGCCAGGCGGTGTGCACGGCGGCAGCGGCTGCTGCCCGAGCGGTCGCCGTCCCGGTCTCGGCGAACACGGCGGCGGCGCTCAGGGCGTGGGCGGTGGCGCGGCGCTCGGGGCCGTGCGGCCGCAGCAGCCCGGGGGCCATGCCGACGATCCAGGCCCAGGCGCCCGCCGCGGCGGCGAGGGAGAGGTGGCCGGGGACCTGACCGAGGGTCTGTGGGGCGAACAGGGACGCCGAGCTGACGAAAGCGAAGATCACGTTGCCGGGCGGCCCGATACGGGTCGCGTCGCACAGCGCCTTCTGCACGGCCGCGAGCAGGGCGCCCACGGCCACCAGGACGACGGCGTTCCGGGTGAGGGACGCGGCGAGCAGGGCGACGGCGAGGCCGCCGAGCATGCCGAGGACGACCCGGACGAGGGTCAGTGCGCGGGCCGCGTACGGGCGGTGGTGCGCGTAGAGCGCGCACAGCGAGCCCGCCATGGTGTAGACGGCCAGGTCGAGGCGGCCGAGGGCGAGCAGCGTCAGGTTCGGCGGGGCGACGGCCGTGACCACGCTCAGCGCCGGCTTGAACCAGATCTCCGAGGGCCTGCCGAGGCGCAGATGCCCCGAGAGGGGCAGCGGGCGCACGCGGGAGGTTCGGGGGGCGCGGGGTGTGGCACGGTTCATGACCCATAAGTTTAGCAGATGTTTTATTAGTAAATGATTTGGCGGTCCGCGTCCCGACCTGCGGTGCCGTCCCCGCGCCCCCCTGTACCCCTGTGCGCTTGCGTGCGCACCCTGCGTGACGGGCATGCCCCCGGTGACCGTGCGAGACCGTCGAGCGGGGAGGTGCGCGGTGCACGGACCGGCTTCGCCCGGCTGGCTGCTCGTCGCGCTGTGCGCGGCGACCGGGGCCTACTGCCTGCTGCGGATGCGCAGCGCCGTCGAGGAGCAGCGCCTGGCCGCGGGCGGCGAGGCGCTGATGGGGTTCGGCATGGCGGTGATGGCCGTGCCCCCGGCGGTCGCCGTGCCGCCGCGCGCGGTGTGGATCGCCTACGCCGTCGTCTTCGGCGGGGCGGCCGTGCGGGCCCTGTGGGAGGCCCGGCGCGGCGCCCACCATCTGCACCATCTGATAGGCGCGTGCGCGATGGTCTACATGGCGGCGGCGATGGCCGCATCGCCCGGACACCACGCGCACGGCGGCGTATCGCTGCTCACCGGGGCCCTCCTGCTGTACTTCACGGTCTACGTGCTGTGGTCCGGAGTACGCCTGGTGCCGACGGTGGCGGTGGTCACGGCCGGGGGCGCGCGCGGCACGGGCTGGGGCGACCGGCCCGAACTCGCGCGTGCGTGCCGCCTGTCCATGGCGATCGGGATGCTGGCGATGCTCCTGACCCTGTGACACCGGCGCCGGTCCGAGCCGCCATCAGGGCCGCCTCGGCACAAGGACATACGAAACCGTGGCGTGCGTCACTTTGCCGCCACCGTACGTATCCCGTGGCGCCGCCCGGCTCATAGGCTTCGGCCCATGATGGTCCCCGCGGCACTGCTGCTGCTCGGCGCCCTGACCGCCGTCCTGGCTCCGCGGCTGCTCGCCCGGGCGGACTGGCCGGACCGCGAACCGGTGGTCGCCCTGTGGGTGTGGCAGTGCGTGGTGGCGGCGGTCCTGGTGTGCTGTGTGTTGTCGATGACGCTGAGCGCGGCCGCCGCGTGGGCGGCCGTGCGGGGACATGTGTTCGCTCCCGCCCCGCGCTCGGTCGTGGCCGCGTACGCGTTGAGCACGGGAAGCCCGTGGGCCGCGACGACCGCCGTGGCGCTGGCGTGCGGCGGCGTGTGGAGCGCCGCGATGCTGGTCCGGGAGGTCGCCCGGGCGCGGGCACGCCTTCGGCACAGCCGCGCCGAACTGCTGGTGCGGGCCCCGCTGTTGCCCGGCGAGGAACTGCGCGGCGACCGGCTGGTGGTGCTGGAGGCGGAACGTCCGGACGCCTGGTGGCTGCCCGGGCCTGTGCCCCAACTGGTCGTCACCACCGCCGCGTTGCGCCGGCTCAAGGGCAGCCGGTTGGACGCCGTGCTCGCCCACGAGCAGGGGCACGCCCGGGCCCGGCACCACTGGCTGCTGCACTCCTCGGCCGCCCTGGCCAACGGGTTTCCCCAGGTGCCCGTCTTCGCCGCGTTCCGCGACGAGATGCACCGGCTGGTCGAACTCGCCGCCGACGACATGGCCTCGCGCCGCCACGGCCGCCTCACCACCGCGCTGGCGCTGGTGGAACTCAACCAGGACCGGGGCGTGTTCGGGCCCTGCCCCACCCCGCACGCCCATGTCCCGCAGCGTGTGCACCGCCTCCTGACTCCCCCGGACCGGCTTCCGGCGGCGCAGCGGCTGCGGCTGACGGCGACCGCGGCGCTGGTTCCGGTGGTTCCCGTGCTGGTTGCGTTCGTACCGGGACTGCGCGCACTCGGGTAGACACGGCGGGCGCCCGGCCTTCCCGGCTTGACCCATGGCCGCACGTGTGGGCGAGGATCTCGGTATGCGCCCCGCGTCCGTCGACTCACCGCCCCGCCCTCCGGCGTCGCGGGCCGCGGCGCTCGCCGCCGGCCTCGCCGCCCCGTCGATGCTGCTCCTGGTGCTGGTCGCCGTCTCCTGGCGTCCCCTGATGACGCTGGACGGCGACATCGCGACCACCACGCACCGCTGGGCGGTCGAACACCGGGGGATCACGCACGTGTCCCGTGTCCTCACGGACTGGGTGTGGGACCCCCAGACCATGCGCGTCCTGTGCGCGGCCGCCGTGTTCTGGCTGCTGTGGCGACGCGCAGCGCGGTGGCTCGCCCTGTGGGTGGCGGCCACGTGCGTGCTCGCGGCGCTGGCGCAGAACGTCCTCAAGGCGGCCGTCGGACGCCCCCGCCCGGTGTGGCCGAATCCCGTCGACTCCGCCCACTACGCGGCCTTCCCCTCCGGTCACGCCATGACGGCCACCGTGGTGTGCGGGCTGCTGTTGTGGCTCCTGCACCGCTACGGCGCCGGGCGCCTGCTGTGGCGCACCGCGCTCACGGTGGCCGTGCTCTCGGTGGTGGGCGTCGGGCTGACCCGCGTCTGGCTGGGCGTGCACTGGCCGTCGGACGTGCTGGGCGGCTGGCTGCTGGGGGCTCTGCTGGTCGCGCTCGCGGTGGCGTCGTACGAGCGCTGGTGCCCCGGGGACAAAGAGCCGCTCCGGCGCGAACGGCGTCCTTGACCGTGAGGAGCCTGACGCGAAGGATCGGCGCCATGACGATCAAAGGCGTGCTCTTCGACTTCTCCGGGACCCTCTTCCGCATCGAGTCGGCCGAGTCATGGCTGCGCGCGGTACTCGCGGAGGCCGACGTGGCGCTGCCCGAGGCCGAGTTGCTGCGGATGGCGGGGCAACTGGAGGCCGCGGGCGCGCTGGCGGGCGGTTCCCTCCCCACGGGGCCGCTGCCGGACGACCTGGCCGCGCTGTGGGCGGTCCGGGACCGCAGCGCCGAGGCGCACCGGGCCGCCTACACCGGGCTGTCCCGCCGGGTGGAGTTGCCGGATGCGCGGCTGCACGACGCGCTGTACGACCGCCATATGACGCCCGCCGCCTGGCGGCCCTACCCCGACACGGTGGAGGTGCTGGCGGCACTGCGCGAGCGCGGGGTGGCCGTCGGCGTGGTCAGCAACATCGGCTGGGACCTGCGGCCGGTCTTCCGCGAGCACGGCGCCGACCGGTATGTGGACGCGTACGTGCTGTCGTACGAACACGGCGTCCAGAAGCCGGACACGCGGCTGTTCGCGCTCGCCTGCGACGCGCTCGGCGTCGCCCCGCAGGACACGCTGATGGTCGGCGACGACCGCCGCGCCGACGGCGGCGCGGCCGACCTGGGCTGCGCGGTGCACTTCGTCGAGCACCGCACGGTGACCGAACGCCCGGACGGTCTCCGTCCGGTGCTGGAACTGATCGGCTGAGCCGGGCGCGCCCTCCCCGGCCCTCAGCTCTCGTAGCCCTCGACCTGCGACGCCGGGCGGACCTGTGCCTCGTCCGGGTTCTCACCGAACTCCGCTTTGGCGCGGCGCTGGCGCAGCAGGTCCCAGCACTGGTCCAGGGCGCGTTCCAGCTCGCCGAGGCGCTCCTGCTCCGTCGCGCTGTCGATGCGGCCGGACGACACCGCCTCCCGCAGGGCGCGCTCCTCCTCCACCATCGCCGAAATCCTGCCCAGGATCTGGTCCTGATCCATGTCTGTCCGCCTCCTCGGTGACTGGTGCCCACTCTAGAGACGGTTCACTTGCGGTGCGACACCGGTGGCGGGAGACGTGGAGTGCGCGCCTGCCCTGGACCATCCCCCGCGTGGCCCGGGGCAGGCGCCGTCCTGAACCGGCCTGCGGCGCGGTTCAGGAACGTGCTGAGTATAGTTGGCTGGCAGCCAGTCAACGCAGGAGTCCAGGATGTCGCCGCGCAGCGCCTCGGTCAACGAAGAATTGCGGCGGCGTTCCCGCGAGCGGCTGTTGTACGCGGCCGTCGAACTGGTCAGCGAGCGCGGATACGACGCGACGACGCTCGGCGACATCGCGGATCGCGCCGGCTCCGCGCGGGGCCTCGTGTCGTACTACTTTCCCGGCAAGCGGCAACTCCTGCAGTCGGCCGTGCACCGGCTGATGCACCGCACCCTCGAGGAGGCGCTGGAGCGCGAGCCGCGCACGGAGGACGGCCGGGAGCGGATGGCGCGGGCCATCGACGCGATCCTCGGCCTGACCGTGCATCACCCCGTGCTGATGCGCCATCACATGGCGGGCATCCTGCAGGCCGAGGGATTCGTGCAGTGCCCGGAGCAGCAGCGCCTCGCGGAGCTGCTGCGGGACACGGTCGCCCGGCACGGCGGGGCGGACCCCGACACCGGCTACCCGATGCTGCGGGCCCTGCTGATGGGCGCGGTCTACGCGGCGCTGGTGCCGGGCGTTCCGATGCCGCTGCCGGTCCTGCGGGCCGAGTTGTTCGAGCGGTACGGCCTCGCGTGGGAGATGGGCGCCCCGCCGGCCCCCGAGGGGACCGGCGAGGCGTACGACCCGGATCTGTCGCGGTTCTTCGCGACGGAGAGCCGTCCCCCCTCACACGAGTGACCGGCCGACTCACACGAGTGACCGGCCGAAGCAGTCCGGCTGCGCCCGGGCGTCGAGCTCGCCGAGCCGGATCCGCTGTGCGGGATCGGTGCGGCGGTCGGTCGGCCTATGGACGTCGAAGCCCTCGGCGAGGCCGTCGGCGTGGACGCACCCGACCTTCACCCCGTCCCAGGACGGCCTCTCGGCCGGGGGCCGGGCGGTCGCGCGCGGCCCGCCGCGGTCAGCTCCGGGCATGTCGTGGGGTCAGAAACCCGGCGTCGCGCGCACCGGCGATCAGCTTCAGCGAGCGACGCCGACTGCGCCCTGTCGCACACATGACCGCGTACACCGGGTCGACACCCTTCCCCTGGGCCGTGCGGTACTCCTCGGCGACCCGCCGCCAGCCCTCCAGGCCGTGCGGCCAGGCGGGACGGGGCCGGTCCGCCGGTGCCCCCAGGGGCTCGCAGGGCGACCCGTCGTCCACACCGCACGCCTGCAGCAACGGTTCCTCGATCCAGTCGACGAGGGCCGTCAGATCGCCGAGCGACAGGGGCGGCTGGGCCCGCACCTCCTCGATCGACACGCCGTCGGCCGCCACCACGGCGAGAACGTCGACCCGCCCCCCGTCCGGCAGGTCGAGCCGGACCGCGTACCACGACGTGACACTTCCGTGCTCCCGCACTTCCCACGCGGGACACACGGCCACCGGCACATCCGACCTGGGTCGGTCGGAAAAATCCTGAAAGGACACCTCCAGCACATACGGAACGTAAGTGAATGATCACATACCATGCGGAGAGCCACGCACAGAAGGAGCGCGCACCGCACCCCGTCGGCCCAGCGGCACGCCCCCTCCCCTCCCGCCGTGCGCGGTGCAATGCTGGAGCCACCAGCGATCTCCTCCACGAGGGAGTTCCGCCGTGCTGCATGTCGCCGTCGTCGGCTCGGGTCCGAGCGGGGTCTACACCGCGCAGAGCCTGGTCCAGCAGGATCCACGGGTACGCGTCGACGTACTCGACCGCCTGCCGTGCCCGTACGGGCTGGTGCGGTACGGGGTGGCACCCGACCACGAGAAGATCAAGTCCCTGCAGAACAGTCTGCGCACGGTCCTGGAGCACGAGCGGATCCGTTTCCTGGGCGGCGTCCAGGTGGGCGCGGGCGGGGTGCCGCCCGCCCGGCTGCGGGAGCTGTACCACGCGGTGGTCTACTGCGTGGGCGCCGCGACCGACCGGCATCTCGGCATCCCGGGCGAGGACCTGCCCGGCAGTTGGTCGGCCACCGAGTTCGTGTCCTGGTACAGCGCACACCCGGACTCCGTCGAGGAGGGCTTCCTGCACGACGCGCGGGCGGCCGTGGTGATCGGCGTCGGGAACGTCGCTGTCGACGTGACCCGGATGCTGGCCCGCGAGGTGGCGGACCTGAGCCCCACCGACATGCCGCAGGCGGCGCTCACCGCGCTGGGCGCGGGAAAGGTCGCGGAGATCCACATGGTGGGCCGGCGCGGCCCCTCCCAGGCCCGGTTCACCACCAAGGAGCTGCGCGAGCTGGGCGCCCTGCCGGACACCGACGTGGTCGTGGACGAGTCCGAACTGGCGCTGGACCCGGCGTACGCCGATCCGTCCGGGCTGCCTGCCACCCAGCGGCGCAACGTGGAGGTGCTGCGCGGCTGGGCCGCGGCACCACCGAGCGGTGCGGTGCGGCGGATCCGGCTGCGGTTCTTCCTGCGCCCGGTCGAACTGCTGGCCGAAGGGGGCCGGGTGGGCGCGGTGCGGTTCGAGCGGACCCTGCCCGACGGGCGGGGCGGGGTCACGGGCAGCGGGCGGTACGAGGACATCGAGGCGCAGCTCGTGCTGCGTTCGGTGGGCTACCGCGGAGTGCCGCTGGAGGGGCTGCCGTTCGACTCCGAGACCGGCACCGTGCCGCACCGGGCGGGACGGGTGCTGCGCGAGGGCGAGATCTGCCCCGGTGAGTACGTGGCGGGGTGGATCAAGAGGGGCCCGACGGGCGTCATCGGCACCAACCGCCCCTGCGCCAAGGAGACGGTGACCTCATTGCTCCAGGACGCGGCCGGCCTCGCCGCCCGCGAGGTCGTGGAGGACGCGCTCGCGGCCCTGCGGGCGGACGGAGTGCGGCCGGTCGAGTGGCCGGGATGGCTGGCGATCGAACGGGCGGAGGCGGAGCTCGGGGCGTCGCTGGGCCGGAGAGTGGTGAAGCTCCCGGACTGGCAGTCGCTGATGGCCGCCGCGCACGACACGATCCCGCAACACCTCTGAAATCAACAAACTGTTCAAGCGGCCTACCTTCTCCCCCATGCCCACCGTGCACCCCGTGGACGAAGTCCCCCCGATACGCCGACTCTGCGCCTACGCCCTCCAGCACGTCCTCGCCATGTACGCCGGCACCGTGGCGGTACCGCTGATCGTCGGCGGCGCCATGAAACTGTCGGCCGCCGACCTGGCCTACCTCATCACCGCCGACCTGCTGGTGTGCGGCGTCGCGACCCTCATCCAGTGCGTCGGCTTCTGGCGCTTCGGCGCACGGCTGCCGATCATGCAGGGCTGCACCTTCGCCGCCGTGTCCCCGATGGTGCTCATCGGGACGACGGGCGGCGGACTCTCCGCCGTCTACGGCTCGGTGATCGTCGCAGGCCTCGCGATCGTGCTGCTGGCGCCCGTGTTCGGCAGACTCCTGCGCTTCCTCCCACCCCTCGTCACGGGCACCGTCATCCTGATCATCGGCCTGTCGCTGCTGCCGGTGGCCGGCACCTGGGCCGCCGGTGGCCAGGGTTCGAAGGACTTCGGGAAGCCGGGGAACCTGGCCCTCGCGGCCTTCGTCCTGCTGGTGGTGCTCGCGGTGCAGCGCTTCGCGCCGGCGTTCCTGAGCCGGATCGCGGTGCTGATCGGCATCGTGGTGGGGCTGGCGGTCGCGGTGCCGTTCGGCTTCACGGACTTCGGCGGGGTGGGCGGCGCCGACTGGGTCGGGATCAGCACGCCGTTCCACTTCGGTACGCCCGTCTTCCACGCCTCGGCGATCGCGTCCATGCTGGTGGTCGCGGTGGTGACGATGACCGAGACCACCGGTGACCTGATCGCGGTCGGTGAGATGACCGGTCGCAGGGCGGAACCGCGCTCCCTCGCCGACGGCCTGCGGGCCGACGGACTCTCCACCATCCTCGGCGGCGTGTTCAACACCTTCCCGTACACGGCGTACGCCCAGAACGTCGGCCTGGTCGGCATGACCCGGGTGCGCAGCCGCTGGGTCGTGGCCGCGTCCGGCGGCATGCTCGTACTGCTGGGTCTGCTGCCCAAGCTGGGCGCGGTGGTCGCGGCGATTCCGGCGCCGGTGCTCGGCGGGGCGGGCCTGGTGATGTTCGGGACGGTCGCCGCGAGCGGGCTGCGGACGCTGGCCGGTGTGGACTTCCGGGGCAACCACAACCTGACGGTGGTGGCCGTCTCGGTGGCGGTCGGCATGCTGCCGGTCGGGGTGCCGGCGGTCTACGAGAGGTTCCCCGCCTGGTTCCAGACGGTGATGAACAGCGGGATCAGCGCCGGATGCCTGACCGCGATCGTGTTGAACCTGCTCTTCAACCACCTGCCCTCGAAGGCCGGTTCAGCCGTCCCCGAGGCGGGCGGCCTGACGCGCGGCGGCGGCGAGCAGGGCGTCTAGGAGCCCTGGGAAGAGATCCTCCAGTTCGTCCCTGCGCAGGCCGTTCATCTTGGCCGTGCCCCGGTAGACCTGCCGGATCACCCCGCTCTCGCGCAGCACCCGGAAGTGGTGCGTGGTGGTGGACTTGGTGACGGGCAGGTCGAAGTGCGAACAGGAGAGCTCGTCGCTGCCGGCGGCGAGCTCCCGCACGATCCGCAGCCGCATGGGGTCGGACAACGCGTGCAGCACCGCCTCCAGACGGATCTCCTCACGCGCCGGGTGCGGAAGGTCACGGCTGCCGAGAGCGGGGGCGGCGGGGGTCACAACGGCTCCAGTTCGTCCGGGGGCCATCCGGCGCGGCGTCCGGTTGATCCCTTCCATCGTACGAGAACCATCGTAGTTTGACATCTGACGTACTACGACGTCTATCGTACGAGTGTCGTTGTCGGCACCGCACCGAATGGAGTCCGCCGTGAGCGCGCTCTTCGAACCCTTCACCCTGCGCGATGTGACGGTCCCGAACCGCCTCTGGATGCCTCCGATGTGCCAGTACTCGGCGGCACCCGAGGGGCCCGCCACGGGCGCCCCCGCCGACTGGCACTTCGCGCACTACGCGGCGCGCGCGGCCGGCGGCACGGGGCTGATCGTCGTCGAGGCGACCGCCGTCTTGCCCGAGGGCCGCATCACCCCCTACGACCTGGGCCTGTGGAACGACACGCAGGTCGAGGCGTTCCAGCGGATCACGCGCTTCCTCAAGGAGCAGGGCACGGTCCCCGCGGTCCAGCTCGCGCACGCGGGCCGCAAGGCGTCGACCGACCGCACCTGGAAGGGCGGCGCGCCGCTCGGCCCCGAAGCGTACGGCTGGCAGCCGCTCGCGCCGAGCGCGGTGCCGTTCGACGCACGTCACCCCGTGCCGACCGAACTGACCGTGGCCGGGATCCGGGAGATCGTGGGACGGTTCGCGGACGCGGCCCGCCGCGCCCTGGTCGCAGGTTTCGAGGTCGTGGAGATCCACGGCGCGCACGGCTACCTGATCAACGAGTTCCTCTCCCCGCACTCCAACCACCGCACGGACGCCTACGGCGGCTCCTACGAGAACCGCACCCGCTTCGCGCTCGAGGTCGTCGACGCGGTGCGGCAGGTGTGGCCGCAGGACAAGCCGCTGTTCTTCCGCGTCTCGGCCACCGACTGGCTGGACGAGGGCGGCTGGACGGCCGACGACACGGTCCGCTTCGCGGCCGACCTCAGGGCGCACGGCGTGGACCTGCTGGACGTCTCGACCGGCGGCAACGCGGCGGGCGTCCGCATCCCGACGAGCCCCGGCTACCAGGTGCCCTTCGCCGCCCGGGTGAAGGCGGAGACCTCCCTGCCGGTGGCCGCGGTCGGCCTCATCACCGAGCCCGAGCAGGCCGAGAAGATCCTGGTCAACGGGGAGGCGGACGCCGTCCTGCTGGGTCGCGAACTGCTCCGCAACCCGTCCTTCGCCCGCCTCGCGGCCCGGGAACTGGGCGGCGAGGTGCGGATCCCGGACCCGTACCACCGGTCCGTCTGATCCCTCCGCCTCCGCTCGTCCGGCCCCTGTCGTCGGGGTGAGCGGAGGCAGAAGGGCCGGCCTGCCCGGCGGGCGCCCCCGAGGCTCGGCCGCGTCAGCAGCGCGAAGCGCTTGTCGCCCCCGGGGACGCTCATCGGAGCCGGTCACCGGCTCCGGTACGGCGAGGGGACACCGCCGTCCTCGCATGCCGTTCACCCGCCGCCAGGGGGGCCGTGCGGCACTCGGAGATCCGAACGCCTCGGCCCCCTCACGGACATGCGGCCGGTCAGCCCGCCGTCCGGCCCCACAGCGGCCCGAATCGCGCCCAGGCCTCGTCCCACTGCGCCATGCGCCGGCGTTCGAGGCGTTCGCGCCAGACGCGTCCCCCCACGAACGGGACCGCCGCCGCTCCGGCCCCCACCAGCACCCCGACCATCGCCGCACGGACCTGCGCCTGGGACTCGGTGGCCGGCTGGGTCACGAGGGAGCCCTCGGGATCCGTCCACACGGTGACGGCCGTGCCCGTGGGGCTGCCGGCGGCCACCCGGGCCTGTCCGGCGTGCGACGAACCGTCCCTGTCCGTCCAGCGCACCTTCGCCCACACTCGCTGATCCCCCGCGCCGGCGCCCCCCTTCGGGGCGTCCTGGGTGAGCAGGGCCACCACCGGATGCCACTGCGCCCGCTCCTCGGCCAGTCCTCGCTCCACCGAGTGCGTCGCCGCCACCCCCGTCAGCACTCCACCGACCACGGTCACAGCCCAGACCGCCAGCACCACCCAGGCCTCCAGCGCATCGCTGCGGCGCCGCAGCGGATTGCGCCGCCACCGCCACAGCCACACCCTGCCACCGCGGAACGTCAACGACGACAGCCACCTCATCGCCGGCATCCTCCTCACCCGTGCACGGACACCCCCCGACCTCCCTCCCATACGCGAACGGACCCGCCGCTGCTCACCCGATGTCGGCCGGCTCGCGGGTTCACGGCGTCCGCGCGCAGCCCCCAGGCCCGCTGCCGGCCCGGCGCCCTGCCCTCCTCTCCGTCCGGAAACACGGCTCTGACCTGTGCTGATTCCATCCACGGGGGTGAGTGTCAGTGCCGGGGTGCAGACTGGCCCCTGTCTGGGACAACGGCGTTTCGGAGGTGGTCGGCATGGCCGACGTACTGCTCACCGTGGGCACACGCAAGGGCCTGTTCATCGCGCGGCGACGGGGCGGCGCGTGGGAGTTCGACGAAAGCCCGTACTTCAACGCGCAGGCCGTCTACTCGGTGGCCATCGACACCCGCGGCGGCACCCCGCGCCTGCTGGCCGGAGGCGACAGCTCACACTGGGGGCCCTCCGTCTTCCACTCCGACGACCTGGGCCGCACCTGGACCGAGCCCGCGCGACCCGCCGTGAAGTTCCCCAAGGACACCGGCGCCTCGCTGGAGCGCGTGTGGCAGCTCCACCCGGCCGCCGCGGAGCCGGACGTGGTGTACGCCGGGACGGAACCGGCCGCGCTGTACCGCTCGGAGGACCGGGGCGAGAGCTTCGAGCTGGTGCGCCCTCTGTGGGAGCACCCGACCCGCGCCAAGTGGGTGCCGGGCGGCGGTGGCGAGGGCCTGCACACCGTGGTCACCGACAGGCGGGACCCGAAGGCGGTGACGGTCGCCGTGTCGACGGCCGGTGTCTTCCGCACCCGGGACGGCGGTGCGAGCTGGGAGCCGTCCAACTCCGGCGTCTCCGCGGTGTTCCTGCCCGACCCCAACCCGGAGTTCGGCCAGTGCGTGCACAAGATCGCACAGGACGCGGCGGACGCGGACCGGCTGTATCTGCAGAACCACTGGGGGGTCTACAGAACCGATGACGCGGGCGCCCACTGGACGGACATCGGCGAGGGCCTGCCGTCGACGTTCGGGTTCTCCGTGGCCGCCCACCCGCACCGCGGGGACACGGCGTACGTCTTCCCGATCAACGCGGACGCCGACCGGGTTCCGGCCGGTCGCCGGTGTCGTGTGTACCGCACGGCGGACGCGGGCCGTAGCTGGGAGCCGCTCACGGCGGGCCTGCCGTCCGAGGACCACTACGGCACGGTCCTGCGGGACGCCCTGTGCACGGACGACGCGGACCCCGCGGGCGTGTACTTCGGCAACCGCAACGGCGAGGTGTACGCGTCGGCGGACGACGGTGAGAGCTGGCAGCAGCTCGCCTCCCACCTGCCGGACGTGCTGTGCGTACGGGCGGCGGTGATCGCCTGATCGGGCATCAATCGGTCGGCGTGGCGCCTGGTTCGCCCACCGCGCGAGCATTCCCGGTCACCCCTGGGGCACCGGTTGATCGTCGGTGTGCGCGCGGCAGTAGGGTGACGCCGTGGCACCACGACCGTTGCATGAAATCGTCGAAGCAGGCTGGGCGAAGGCCCTGGAACCGGTGGCCGAACGGATCGCCGCGATGGGTGACTTCCTGCGCGCGGAGATCGCCGCGGGGCGCACCTACCTCCCGGCGGGGCCGAACGTCCTGCGGGCCTTCCAGCAGCCCTTCGACGAGGTCCGCGTCCTGATCGTCGGCCAGGACCCGTACCCCACCCCCGGACATGCGGTGGGGTTGTCGTTCTCGGTCGCTGCGGATGTACGGCCGCTGCCCGGCAGCCTGATCAACATCTTTCGGGAGCTGAACGCCGATCTGGGCCTGCCCCAGCCGTCGAACGGCGACCTCACCCCGTGGACCAGGCAAGGCGTGCTGTTGCTCAACAGGGCGCTCACCACGGCCCCGCGCCGTCCTGCGGCCCACCGCGGCAAGGGGTGGGAGGAGGTCACCGAGCAGGCGATAAGGGCGCTTGCCGCGCGCGGCAAGCCGCTGGTGTCCATCCTGTGGGGCCGCGACGCGCGCAACCTGCGGCCGCTGCTGGACGATCTCCCGGCGATCGAGTCCGCACACCCGTCCCCGATGTCGGCGGACCGTGGCTTCTTCGGCTCACGGCCCTTCAGCCGGGCCAACGACCTGTTGATCCGTCAGGGCGGGCAGCCGGTGGACTGGCGCCTGCCGTGACACCTCCCGCGCCGGGTCGTGTTCCGTCGGCGGCCGTACCCGGCGCGGTGCCGGAGGTTGTGCTCGCCGTGGACTCCGGGGGTTCCGGCCTGCGGGTCGCCCTCGCTCCCCGGGGCGGCCCGGCCTCGGCGGCGACGGCCCCGCTGACGTCCCAGGAGCCGGTGCGCACCGCTGCCCGGGGGATCGATGCCGGGCACCTGCTGGAGCAACTCCTGCCGATGGCACGGAGGTTGCTCGCGGCTGCCGGTGGTGCCGAAGTGCGGGCGGTCGCGATCGGGGCGGCCGGTCTGGCCACCCTGGGCGACGGCCTGCGCGCCGAGCTTCCCGGTGCGCTGACCCGTGAGCTCGGTGTCCGCAGGGTGGCGCTGGTCGCGGACGCCGTCACCGCGTACGCGGGTGCGCTCGGCGCTGGCCCCGGCGCCGTGGTGGCGGCCGGCACCGGGCTGATAGCACTCGGGACGGATCTGACGAGCTGGCGCCGGGCGGACGGCTGGGGTCACCTGCTGGGCGACTGCGGCGGCGGCGCATGGATCGGGCGGGCCGGGCTGGAGGCAGCGCTGCGCGCGCATGACGGGCGGCCCGGCGGTTCCGAGCGTCTGCTGGCCCGGGCCGAGGCGGTGTTCGGCCCGGTCACCGGGCTGCCGGGCAAGGTCTACCCGCGTACCGACCGGGCCGCGGTGCTGGCGTCGTTCGCTCCCCAAGTGGCCGCGTGCGCCGCGGACGACCCGGTCGCCGTCGGCATCCTGGAGGCGGCCGCCCGGCACACGGCCGAGTCCGCGGCCGCCGTGTGCCCTGCCTCCGGGGAGCCCCGGGTAGCCCTCACAGGGGGCCTGTTCGGGGTGGGTGAGCCCCTTCTCCAACCGCTGCGGCGGGAGTTGGCACGCCAGGTTCCACAGGCACGCCTGGTCCCTGCGGAGGGCGACCCCCTGCACGGTGCCGTACGCATCGCGCTCGCACTCGCAAACGATTCGCTCACGCTCCCGTACGACGAACATCTGTTGCATGTGGTGACCGAAAAGAGCGAGTGATTCCCCTTGCCGGAAGAGGGGAGTTACGTCCTCATGCGCGACGGAAAAGTCACACCGTAACGATCACTTCTCATCTGTACGTAACTCATCAGACAAAACCGGACGGATACCGCTCACCTGCACCCTCCCCGAACAGGGGAGCCCACAAAGCCAGTAGCATGCGGCGCCATGAGCTCCCCGACTGGGCCCGTATCCGGGCTGCCTGTACGAATGCCGCGCCCCCGCCAGCCCGGGCGGCACCGCCGCCCGGAACCCCTGGTGGCTCCCGAGGGCGCGCCCGCGCTCGTCCTCGCGGTGCCGGGTACGCCCAGTGCCGCCACGCGCAGCCTCGCCGAGGAGGTCGTGAGCATCGCGCGGTCCGAGCTGCCCGGCCTGGACGCGCGCATCGGTTACCTGGACGGGGACGACGCGGAGTTCCCCGCGCTGAAGTCCGTGCTCACGCGTACCGCCGAGGAGCGCACCGCGCGCTACGAGCAGGCGGTCGCCGCAGGCCTGGAGGCCAAGGAGCCCGACGGCCCGGTAGCCGTGGTGGTGCCGCTGCTGGCCGGTCCGGACAGCGCGCTGCTGCGCCGGGTCCGCCAGGCCGTCATGGACAGCCGGGTCGCGGCCGATCTGACCGACGCCCTCGGCCCGCACCCGCTGCTCGCCGAGGCGCTGCACGTGCGGCTGTCCGAGGCCGGCCTGGCCCGCGCCGACCGTGCCCGCCTGTTCACGGTCGCGACGGCCGCGGACGGCATCATCCTCGCCTCCGTCGGCGGCGACGAGGCCGTGCAGGCGGCCGGGATCACGGGCATGCTGCTGGCCGCGAGGCTCGCCGTCCCGGTGATGGCGGCGGCGCTGGACCAGGAGGGTTCGATCGCTTCCGTCGCCGAGCAGTTGCGCTCCTCCGGCTCGCAGCAGCTTGCACTCGCGCCGTACCTGATCGGCCCGGAGCTCGAGCCGGGGCTGCTGGAGGCAGCCGCCGAGGAAGCGGGCTGCCCCGCCGCCGAGGCCCTCGGCGCATACCCGGCGATCGGCAAGCTGGCGCTCGCCAAGTACACGACGGCGCTGGGCATCGCCCCGCAGCAGCCGCAGGGCACGCCGGTCCGCTGACCCCGCCGGACACCCGTACGGCCAAGGGCCCGCTCCCCTCCGGGGGCGGGCCCTTGGCCGTGTCATGGGAGCCGGCAGCCGAGCCCCGTTGCAGGGAGACCGGCGTACGGACGTCAGGCCCGCACCGGGGAGGAGCCGTGCAGCGGTCCGGCCAGGGCGATCAGGGCGCGTTCCAGGCCGTGGAGGTGGCTGAGGGCCTGTTCGGCCCCGGGGTGGTGGCCCGGGACGTCGGCGGGAGGCGTCAGGGCGCGTTCGGGGACCGCTCCCAGCAGCGCCTCCACCGCGGTCTCGACACGTCGGCACGCATCCGTGAGGCGGGCGTCGTGCGAGGCGTCCGGGTCGGCGGCGACGGCGACGAGGCCGCGGGTCCGGCGGGCGCACTCGTCGAGCAGTGCCAGCACCTGGCGGGCCCGAGCCTTGCGCGCCCTCAGCGGGTTCAGCGGATGCACCAGCGGCGCGAGCGCCTGCCGTACGCGCCCCAGCAGCGCCTCGAGCTCCGCCGCGCGCGACGCGGGGTCCGCCTCCGGGTCGCCCGCGAGTCGCCGTGCCGCCGCCGCGGTACAGCCGTGCACCGCGTGCACGGCGCGGCGCACCCACTGGTCGGTGACCGCGTGGGTGGTGACCGGCAGGACGAACGCGACGGCGAGCGCCGCCCCCAGGGCCCCGACGCCGGTCTCGGCGAGTCGCAGAGCGAGCAGCCCCGGGTGCAGCACCCCCAGCAGGCCGTAGAGCAGACCCGCCATCACGGTGACGAAGAACATCATCCAGCTGTAGGACGGCGCCGCCGTGTAGAAGACGCCGAACACGCAGACGGCGACGAGCACGGCGGTGGGCACCGGGGCGCCGTGCAGCGGCACCGCGACCAGGAGCCCGGCGACGATGCCGGTGACCGTGCCGACGACCCGCCGGAAGCCGCGTACCAGCGTCTCGCCGCGCGAGGCGGTGTTCACGAAGATCCACCAGGCGGTGCCGACCGCCCAGTACCAGCGCTCGTGGGACAGCACCTGACCGGCGGCGATGGCGAAGGCGCAGGCCGCGGTCGCCTGGAAGGCCTGGCGCGTGGCGGGCCGGGCGAGGCCGCGGCCGCCGAGCGGCGCGGGCGTGGCGGGCAGCGGCGTGCGGCGTTCGACGCACCAGGCCCCGAACCGCACCGCCGAGGCGGCGGCGAGCGAGAGCGCCACGGCCGCGTACAGGTCGGGCAGTTCGCCGGGGACGGCGTGCAGGAACTGCGCGACGAAGAAGGTCATGAAGGCGAAGATGCCGAGCGCATGCCCGCGCGGTCCCCAGCGGCGGGCGTACACACCCGCGAAGACCACCGCGAGCCAGACCCCGTCCCGCACCGCCGGCACACCGTGCAGGACGGTCGCGACCGTGAGGACCGGAAGACCGACGACGGGCAGCAGCGCGGTGCTGACCGCCTGGCCGCGCACGGTCGGGTCGGCGACGGTGAACAACGCCAGCAGGGCCGCGAGCCCACCGGTGACCGAGGCGGGCAGCGGCAGCCCGGCCGCCTCGCACACGGTCACGGCGAGGCCGATCCCGAGCACCGCGCGCAGCGAGACACGCAGCCGGAAGAGCCCCGGGTCCGGAGCCGTGAACATCTGCTTGAACTTCTTCAGAGTCGGGTTGACCACCGTCGTCCGTCCGCCCCCACTTCTCATGTCGTCTCCGCCGGGACATGGGAATGGCGCCGCGGGCACGGATCCCGGCTTCGTCACCGGTCCTGCGCTGCGCGGCGCCATTGATACCCATAAGGAAAGCATCAGGACCGCAATGGCTCAACCGGCGCCTTGTTCACTGGGCCATTGGTACAGTCGAAGAAGATCCACTCCTACCACCGGAAGGCCAACGGACCATGGCCGTGGACGGACTCGACACCCGCATCCTGCGGCTGCTGCTCGAACAGCCGCGCACCAGCGTGCGCGAGTACGCGCGCATCCTGGGCATCGCCCGGGGCACCGTGCAGGCCCGCCTCGACCGCCTGGAGCGCGACGGGGTGATCACCGGCACGGCTCCGTCCCTGTCCCCCGCCGCGCTCGGACATCCGGTGCTGGCGTTCGTGCACATCGAGGTCACGCAGGGACATCTGGACGACGTGGGCGACGCGCTCGCGGCGGTGCCGGAGATCGTGGAGGCGTTCTCCATCACCGGTGGCGGTGACCTGCTGACCCGGGTGGTCGCGCGCGACAACGCGCACCTGGAGGACGTCATCCAGAAGCTGATCAGCCTGCCGGGGGTGGTCCGCACCCGCACGGAGGTGGCACTGCGCGAACGCGTCCCGCACCGGCTGCTGCCGCTGGTGGAGTCGATCGGCCGCGCGGCGGCGAACTGACCCGGCGGCCGGCCCCGGGCGTCCTCCTCGAGAACGCACGCCGCCGGGATGCGATGCATCGCGGTCCCGTACGCCGCCGCCCGGGCCGACGACCCGGCGTCCGTCGCGGCGGGGCCGCTGCTGCGCTGACCGCGGCTCCGTGGCGGGCGCGGCGGTGCGGTACCGCCACCGGCCTACCCGCGGCGGGGACGTCGGCTACGACCGCCGACGGGGCTTGCCGCGACGGGCGGCCTTGGAGCCGCCGGAACCGCTGCGGGGAGTGCGGCCGGCCGACTTACCCGGCGCGGGCTTGCGCCGGGCCCCTGCCGCGTCGGTGCTTCGGCGCTTGGGGTCGGCGGGGGTCTGGGCGGGGGTGCGGCCCCGGGTGCTGTTGACCGTCCGTCCGCGCACGATCCCGATGAAGTCCTCCACCAGCTCGGTGGTCGCGTCCTCGGGCCAGGACAGGGCGACGCTCGACTGGGGCGCGTCCACGACCGGGCGGTAGGTGAGGTCGCGGCGGTGGTACAGCCGCGCCAGCGACTGGGGGACGACGAGCAGGCCCACGCCCGCCGCCACCAGCTCGATGGCGTCCTCGGTGGTGGCGGGGCGTTCGAAGGCGGGCTCTCCCGGCGGCCGCTCCCAGCCCAGGACGTCGTCGAGCGGGTGGAAGACGACCTCGTCGGCGAGGTCGTCGCAGGACACCTCGTCGACGGCCGTCACCACGTGGTCCTTGGGAACGACGACCACGGTGGTCTCGGTGTACAGCGGGATCGCGCTGAACGCCGTGCGGTCGACCGGCAGCCGTAGGATCCCCGCGTCCGCCTCGCCGCCGCGCAGTACCTCGGGCGCTTCGGCCGCCGGCACCTGGAGGAGGGTGAGGGGGACGTCGGGCAGGCGCTCGTTCCAGATCCGCACCCACTTGGCGGGCGTCACCCCGGGGACGTACGCGAGCCGGAACGAGGGGGATGCTTCCGAGCCTGTCACCCCGCCAGGTTACCGGGCGTGGTCTCGGGGCCCTGAATCCGGCCGATAGTCTGGACAGCATGAAGTCGCAGCAGACCACCCAGACGATGAAGCCCGCCACCGCGGCGAAGAAGCTGGGTGTGTACCTCCCCGCCACCCCCGCCGAGTTCCAGGAGGGGGTCGTCTCCCGGGCGGAGCTCAACGAGCTCCAGGCCAACCCGCCCGAGTGGCTGCGGGAGCTGCGACGCAATGGCCCGCACCCGCGCCCGGTGGTCGCGGCGAAGCTCGGCGTCTCCATCGCGGGCCTCGCGCGCGCCGGTGTCATCGAAGCGCTCACCACGGAGCAGATCGAGGCGCTGAAGAGGGACCGTCCCGAGTGGCTGGAGAAGGAGCGCGCCACTCAGGCCGAGGTCCGCAAGGAGACCGAGCGCATCAAGCAGCGGAACGCCGAGCGCGCCGAACAGGCCGGTCGTCCGCGGCCCTGAAGTCGGCCCGTCCCACCGCGGGCCCGGGCGCGGCGCCGGGGCCGGGCTGATGCCCGGCCCCGGATTCTTTCGAATGCGCGGTCCTAGACGTTCGGCTCGGCCGCGCTGATGTCGCCGAGCGCCGACTCCGGCTGGCGCTCCACGGCCAGGTCGCCGAGGGAGATGATCCCCACCGGCTCTCCGCCCTCGACGACGGGGACACGGCGGATGTGGTGCTCACGCATCACCTGCACCGCACGGTCGATGTCCTCGTCGGGAGTCAGGGTGACCAGGTCCTCGCTGCAGGCGCGAGCCACCGTGGTCTCCTGCGGGTCCGATCCCTCCGCGAGTGCGCGCACCACGAGGTCGCGGTCGGTGACGAGTCCGCGCAACTGGTCGCCCTCGGTCACGAGGACGGCCCCGATGTCCTGATCGCGCATCATCCGCGCCACCGTCGCCAGCGACGTCTGCGGTTCCACCTTGACGGGTTCGGCGGTCATGATGTCGCGTACGTGCTGGGCCATCACTTGTCCCTTCTCCACAGATCTCCGCAGGGCGGCGGTTCCGCTCCCCGCCGCTCAGGCGCCGAGTACCCGACGGGCGCGGTCCTGCACGGCCGCGGCGCGGGAGACCCGCGCCGCGGTGGTCCGCCCGGACCGGTCGTCTCCGGTCAGGTGGCGCCGGATCCTCCACTGCCGAAGGAGCCGCTGGAGCCGGGGCTCCAGCGCGGCCGTTTCTGGTCCCCGCTGCGCCGGGTGCCGGAGGCGTGGACCTGGTGCGGGGTGAGCCGCTCGCTCTCGTCCTGGGCACGCGGAACCTCGTTCGGCTCCCTGACCTCCCGGGACTCCATGACGGGTCCTGAGGCCGGCCGGGTCGGCTGCTCGGAGGGGTGTGGCGGCGTGGGTTCCCGGCGCCGCACCCTGATGCCGAGCCGGACGGCCCACACCAGGGCTCCCGCGATGAGGAGACCGCCGACGAAGGCGCCGAGCACGCCCCAGGCGGCATCAGAAGCGGCCATTTGAAGAGAGATCGTCAGCATTGCCTCCGGGTACCCGCTTCCCGGAAATAAACCCTCCGGTCACGGGCGTCGGTGACGGCGCCGGAGCCGACGGACCTGCTGGAAGGCCGGGCGGCGCGGTGGTCCCTTCTCCCTCCCGACCGGTTTTCACCACCCGAACGGGGGCACCCGCGATGCGCCCGCGTGCCGTCCGGCCCGTGCGACGGGTGACGCCGCGGGAGACGGCGCGTGGAGGAGGACGATGACAGAGCTGTCGGAATACACCGCGGATCTCCGGCGGAAGGCCACCGCCCCGTCCCCTTTCGGCCGGGCGGCGCTGAACTGGATCACGACGACCGACCACAAGGTGATCGGTCGTCTCTACATGGTCACGGCGTTCTGCTTCTTCCTCTTCGCCGGTCTGCTGGCGATGGCGATGCGGGCCGAGCTGGCCCGTCCGGGCCTGCAGTTCATGTCCGAGGACTTCTACAACCAGCTGTTCACGGTGCACGGCACGGTGATGATGCTGCTCTTCGCGACGCCCATGTTCGCCGGGTTCGCGAACGCGGTGATGCCGCTGCAGATCGGTGCCCCGGACGTGGCGTTCCCCCGCCTGAACGCCCTGTCGTACTGGATGTACCTGTTCGGCGGCCTGATGGTGGTGTCCGGGTTCCTGACGCCCTCCGGGGCCGCCTCGTTCGGCTGGTTCGCCTACGCCCCGCTGAACAGCGCCTATCGCACACCCGGGGCCGGCGGCGATCTGTGGACGATGGGCCTGGTGGTGACGGGTGTGTCGACGACGCTGGGCGCGGTCAACTTCATCGCCACGATCATGTGTCTGCGGGCTCCCGGCATGACGATGTTCCGAATGCCGATCTTCACCTGGAACGTGCTGTTCACCTCGATCTTGGTGCTGCCCGCGTTCCCCGTGCTCACGGCCGCGCTGCTGGCGCTGGAAGCCGACCGGAAGTTCGGGGCCCACATCTTCGACGCGGCCAACGGCGGCGCCATTCTGTGGCAGCACCTGTTCTGGTTCTTCGGGCACCCGGAGGTGTACATCGTCGCGCTGCCGTTCTTCGGGGTGATCTCGGAGATCCTCCCGGTGTTCTCACGCAAACCGTTGTTCGGCTATGTGCCGATGATCGGCGCCACGACCGCCATCACCATGTTGTCGGCGGTGGTGTGGGCGCACCACATGTTCACCACGGGTGCCGTGCTGCTGCCGTTCTTCTCCCTGATGTCCTTCCTGATCGCGGTGCCGACGGGGATCAAGTTCTTCGCGTGGATCGGCACGATGCACCGCGGGTCGCTGTCGTTCGAGTCACCGATGCTGTGGTCGCTCGGCTTCCTGGTGACGTTCCTGCTGGGCGGCCTGAGCGGGGTGCTCCTGGCGTCGCCGCCGATCGACTTCCACGTCACCGACTCGTACTTCGTCGTGGCGCACCTGCACTACGTGCTCTTCGGCACCGTGGTGTTCGCGATGTTCGCGGGCTTCTACTTCTGGTGGCCGAAGTTCACCGGGAAGATGCTGGACGAGCGGCTCGGCAAACTGCACTTCTGGCTGCTGTTCCCCTCCTTCCAGCTCACCTTCCTGGTGCAGCACTGGCTCGGCACGGAGGGCATGCCCCGCCGCTACGCCGACTATCTGCCGGCCGACGGCTTCACCCTGCTGAACACGCTCTCGTCCGTGGGCGCGTTCCTGCTGGGCATCTCCACGCTGCCGTTCCTGTACAACGTCTGGCACACCTGGCGCTACGGCGAACGGGTCACCGAAGACGACCCCTGGGGTTACGCCCGCTCGCTGGAGTGGGCGACGTCGTGCCCGCCGCCGCGCCACAACTTCGTGGCGCTGCCCCGGGTGCGGTCCGACTCGCCCGCCTTCGAGCTGCACCATCCACAGGCCCTGCGACAGTCTCTCCCGGAGGAAACGCGGTGAAGATCGAGGCAGTGCTCTTCGGCGGCGTCGCCGTGTTCTTCGCGGGCTCCGCCGTCCTCTACGGCGTCTGGTCGAGGGATCCGGCCGGTACGGCCTGCCTGGTCATCGCCTTCGGGATGGCCGCCCTGGTCGCCTTCTTCTGCGCCGTCCAGTACCGGCGCAAGGGGCGGCGGCCCCAGGACCGCAAGGACGCCGAGGTGATGGACGCGGCCGGTCCGTTGGAGTTCTTCCCGGCCCACAGCCCGTGGCCCGTGGTCACGGCGCTCGGCTTCGCGCTCGCCGCGACCGGTGTGGTCTTCGGGCTGTGGCTGTTCCTCATCGGGCTCGGGGTGCTGGCTCGGGGTGTTCTCGGGATGGTGCTGCAGTACGCGACTCGAGGGAGCTGAGCGGCTTCCTCGGCGCTCCCGGCCGGAAGTCGGTCACCGGTTCGTGGCCGCTCTCGTACCCGCCTTCCACGGTCTGCCGCACCTCCCCGGTCTCCTCGCCCTCGGCCAGGCGCTTCTGCTCCGCCTCCAGCAGGGCGTGGCACAGCCGGCGGGTGAGCGTGAAGGCGAGGACCGGGGCCACCACCAGGGCGATGCGCAGGGTCCAGGTGAGGGTGTTCAGCGAGATCTGGAAGGTGTCGGCCACGACGTCGTTGCCGCCGGCCAGCAGCAGGACGCCGTAGAAGGTGATCCCGGCGACGCCGAGCCCGGTGCGCACCGGGCGTTCCCGCGGCCGGTCGCACAGGTGCTGTTCCCGGTGCCTTTCCCCCGTCAGCCGTTGCTCGACGAACGGGTAGGCGTACAGGACGGCGAACAGCAGCAGCGGCAGGACGACCCCCGGCAGCAGCACGTTCCACATGATCGTGTGACCGGCCACGGTCGTCTCCCAGCGCGGCATGAGTCGCAGTGATCCCTCCAGGAAGCCGACGTACCAGTCGGGCTGGGAGCCGGTCGACGCCTGGTCCGGCCGATAGGGGCCGTACGTCCACACCGGGTTGATCTGGGCGACTCCGCCAAGCAGCGCGATCACGCCGAAGACCATGAGGGACAGCCCGGTGGAGGACGCGGCGAACTGCGGGAACAGCGGCTTGCCGATGACGTTCCGGTTGGTCGCGCGCGGGCCGCGCCACTGGGTGTGCTTGAGGTGGAAGACCAGGATCAGATGCAGGGTGACCAGGGCGAGCAGCGCTCCCGGCAGCAGCAGGACGTGCACGGGGTACAGGCGGGAGACGATGTCCTCGCCGGGGTACTGGGACCCGAACACGAACATGCTGACGTAGGTGCCCACGACCGGCAGGGACAGCATGATGCCCTGGGCGATGCGCAGGCCCGTGCCGGAGAGCAGGTCGTCGGGGAGCGAGTAGCCCGCGAAGCCCTCGGCGAGGGCGATCAGGAACAGCGTGACCCCGATGACCCAGTTGATCTCCCGGGGCCTGCGGAAGGCACCGGTGAAGAAGATCCGCAACAGGTGCAGCCCGATCGCGAAGAGGAACACCAGGGCGGCCCAGTGGTGCATCTGCCGGATGAGAAGGCCACCGCGCACCTCGAAGCTGATGTGCAGGGTCGAGTCGAACGCCTCCGAGACGAGCGTGCCCTCCAGCGGCACGTACGGCCCGTGGTAGACGACCTCGTGCATCGTCGGCTTGAAGAAGAGCGTCAGCCACACACCGGTCACGATCAGCACGATCAGGCTGTACAGCGCGAGCTCGCCGAGGAGGAAGGACCAGTGCTCGGGGAAGGCCTTGCGCAGCAGTCGTCCGCCGCCGTCCAGCACGGGCAGCCGGCCGTCCGCGGCGTCGACGAACCGCTCCCCCGGGCGGCGGGCCCCGGATTCGGCGGACGGGGCCGGTGGCCGGTGCCCCGCCGTCACCGTGCCTCCTCCGCGTGGTCGGCGGGCCTCTCACACCGCTCCTGGTCCACGGAACGCCTCCTTCTTCCGCCTCTCGCTGTCCGATCCATCCGTCGCACGACCCGCCCGCCGGGCCCTCGGGCCGCCGAGGGCCGCACCGGCGTTCATCCGGCCCTTCTCAGGGGAAGAGGGCGATACCGAGGACGACCAGCAGGACGATCACGACGACGATCGCCACCGTGGTCCACGACGCGCGGTACTTCGCCGGCGCCTTGGCCTTGCCTCCGCGGGGCCGGTCCTCCTCCAGGGTCGGGTGGGCCGGGCGGTCACGCTGGTAGAACTCTTCGTCATCTCGGTGATCGGTCATGACGACTCCTTCCCGATGTGTCCCTGTGCTTGTTGTGTCCCTGCCCTTGTCGCGGAGCGGGTTCCCCGTCCGGGCGCCGGGAATCCGGGCGCGTCATGCGACCAGGACCCCCGTGCGCAGCGCCGTGTCCCCACCGCGCCATGCCTCGAGGAGGTGGGCGCCGAGCCGGTCCTCGAGGAAGCCGGTGGCCCGGATGCCGAACACGACGTCCGCCTCCAGACCGGGCTCGCTCTCCAGCAGCCCGCCGACCACCTCATGGCGCACGACCTGTTCGTGCACGGCGTCCGCCACCACGTGCTCGTCGTAGAAGCGGGCGGCGGCCTCCCCGGCGCCCACCCGGCGCATGGCCTCGGCCAGGCGGCGGGACCCGGGGGACGAGGTGACCTCGACGGCCGCGAAATGGCCGGTCAGTGCGCCGCGCAGGCTGCGGTGCAGCCCGAAGAGGGACATCAGGTTGACCGTGGCGAGCATGTCCGCGGGCGCGGCCTCCACGTAGTAGCCGTAGGTCGTGTTGAGCTCCAGGTCCTCCATGAGGTCCGCGAAGAGGCCCGCGTGGATCTCGTCGGCCCGTCCCGCACCGAACTCGTCGAACTCGACGGCCACCATGGCCGCCTTGGCCCTGCCGTGCAGCCGGGGGATCACCCAGGCGTGCGGGTCCGCCTCCTTGAGGTGGTACAGCGAGCGCAGCGCCGCGTACTCCCTGAGGTGCCGCAGTTCGCCCTCGTTCCGCAGGAAGTGGGTGACGCTCCTGCCGTCGTCGCCGACGGGCTCGACCTGGAGTTCGTCCAGTGCCTCCTGCGCGCCGACGTCGACGGGGACGTCGGTGCGCAGGGCGTCCAGGAAACGGTCCTCCAGGGCGCGGCGGAAGGTCAGGAGGGCGGGATCCCACTCGTGGTCGTCGTCGACGCCGTCGAACCCCTGGTAGTGCAGTTCGTACAGCACGTACAACGCCAACTGCAGATCCTCGCCGTACGGGTCGCTGTCCGCCAGGGAGGCGAGCGACAGCGGGCTGCCCCGCTCGCGCAGCGCGCTGACCGCGGCGTGTGAGAGAGGGCCCCTGGGCACCGGCAGCGGCGGGCTGAACTGGCGTGGTTCACGTCGGCCGGTCGTCACGCGCGCGGCTCCTTTCCTTTCGGGGCATGGGCATGATCTGGTTCCGGGGCCCGCCCCCGGTCCTGTGTCTGATCGTCCGGGGGTTCAGGGGCCTGACCGTCCGGGGGTTCAGGGGTCTGATCGACCGGGGTCCTTCCACACCCCGCTCGCCGCTCGTCCGGCGGCTCCTTTCCCCCGGTTTCTTGGTCGTCCGGCGGTTTCCCACGGCGGCGGTGGCTGGTGTCGCACCAGGGGTAGGTGCGACTGCGCCGGCAGGTGCAGATCGCCACCACGAACCGCCGGCTGACGACGGTGTCCCCGTCGGGTCCTGTGACCTCCACCGGGCCCTCTACCAGCAGCGGGCCGTCGCGGTCGGCGCGGATGCGGACAACGCGTTCACTCTCGTACGGCACGGACGACCACCAGCTCTTCCACCATGTCGTCGGCGGGCAGACCCCGCTGCCGCAGCCAGGCCAGCCGGGAACGCAGCACCCGGCCGAAGGGGATGGGCACGCGGTCCGTGACCCGGGCGCTGAGTCCCGCGGCGCAGAGACGGTCCAGGGTCTCCTCCGCTCCGGACAGCGCGGAGTGCACCATCAGAAGCACGCCGTGAGGGCGCAGGTACCCGGGCGCGGCGTCACAGATGCGGTCCAGCAGCAGCCGCCCGTCCCAGCCCGCGTCCCAGGCGCGGGCGGCGCCCCGGGGAGTCCCGGCATCGGGTGAGGGCACGTACGGCGGGTTGCTGACCACCAGGTCGAAACGGCGCCCCGGCACACCCGCCACGAGGTCGCCGCGGCGCACGCTGATGCGCTGCCCGCTCAGCAGCGCGTTGACCCGGGCGGCGAGCACCGCCCGCCAGGAGATGTCGATGGCGGTGACGCGCGCGCCGAGCCGTGCGGCCTCCAGGGCGAGTGCTCCCGTGCCGGTGCCCAGGTCGAGGACGTCCGTCCCGGAGGTGATCTCCTCCCGGCGCAGGGCGCGGGTCAGCAGCCAGGTGTCCTCCTGCGGCTGGTACACACCCGGTGGTGTCCACGCGGGGGCGGGAAGGGGCGGACTGGGGGTTTCGACGGTCATCGGCTCCTCCGTGCGGCGACAGACAGGCGCCCGCCTCGGCCCACCGTGGCCGGTGCGGATCTTCTGCCTGCGCACCCCGAGTCCCCCACTGCACGTTCTCGACACGTGTCCTTCTCGCCCCGGGCGCATACCGCGATCAGCCGGGCGCGGGACCGGCGGCCGCGCCGCCATGACCGATCCGCGCCGGGTCTGGGGACTGCTGACCATGGAGGGCCCGCCGGGGATCCGGCCCGCCGCGGCAGATCTCACCGCGCAGCGTCGATCGACGACACCGTGCGCGTTCATCGCGAGCTTCGCCGGTGTGGGCGAAGCACCCCCCGGTGTTATTCAATGAGGTGTGCGGTCGGGGATCTCGGGGCCCCGTCGCACGGGTCCGAGTACGGCCCCGGCGCTGCGCCGGGGATTGCTGAGAGAGCCGCATGGACTCCACCCCGTCGCCCTCGTCCTCTTCGCCGTTCGACCTGGTCAGCAGCGCTCTCGCGCGCTACATCCCACGCGGCGGAGCGGCAGCGGCCGCCGGTGCCGCCGACGCGCAGGACGACCGCACCACCCGCCAACGCGGACCCGACAACCCGGCAGCCGGCCATCAGGATCAGATTCTCGGCGCGGTCAACCTGGACAGGGACCTGAGAATCACCCGCTGCAATCTGGACGCCCCCGTGTTCGCGGGTCTGGACGCCGTGGCCGGGAGCCCCTTCGTCGATCTCCTGCCCCCCGGCGACGTACCGACGGTCACCCGGCGGTTGCGGCAGGTCCTGGAGACCGGTGAGGCGCACGTCGCCCGGATCCAGCGCCTGCGGCGCGCCGACGGGTCGGAGCTGGTGGTCTCGCTGAGCATCCTGCCCGCCGCGGTGCCTCAGGAGGGTCTGACCGTCTCGCTGATCGCCATGGCCAAGAGGCTGCACCTGTACGCCGCCGAGACTGCGATCGGCACCTCGCTGGACATCGACGAGACCGCGCAGTCGCTGGCGCAGTCCCTGCTGGCTTGGGGGGATGTGGCCGCCGTCGACCTCGACTGCGCCGTGTGGACGGGCGAGGGAGTGACCGGGCAGGCGCAGGGGCGCATCCGACTCCGGCGGGCGGCCCTGGTGCCGGACCGGGCGTGGCCCGACGGCTACGTGACTCCGGGCGACGATCTTCCCAGCGACGCGAGTCGCCTGCTGGCGCAGGCGGTGCGGCCGGACGACGCCCCGCAGGCCATAGTCATACCCGACCGGGAGGCGATCGAGCGGGTCCTGGGCAGTCCGCGGTTGATGCGTGCCCTGGTGCCCGGTGACCGGTCAGCGGGTGTGGCGTGCATACCGCTGGTCCCGCACGGCGCGCCGCCCGTCGTGCTGGGCGCGGCGGAGGTCTGGCGGCGGGCGGACTGTCCCTTCCGCGACAGCGAGCTGTTCGACCTGCAGGAGCTGGTCGCCAGGACCGCCCATCACGTCGACCTGGCTCGTCAGCACCAGCGCGAGCACACCCAGGTACTGGCGTTGCAGCGCCGGCTGCAGCCCCGGACCGGCGGCGACACCATCGAGATCGCCAGCGTCTACCAGCCCGCCACGCCCGACAGTGCGGGCGTCGGCGGCGACTGGGTGAACAGCTTTCCGCTGCCGGACGGCCGTACCGCGCTGGTGGTCGGCGACGTCGTCGGGCACGGCCTGGGGGCCTCGGCAACCATGGGCCAGCTGAGCATGGAGGCCCGCGCGCTGCTGTCCGCGGGGCTCGGGCCCGACGAGGTACTGGAGCATCTGGACGAAACCGTGATGCTGCTGGACGACGCGGACCCCGGGCTGACGGCCGGATACAGCGCCCTCGGGTCGACCTGCTGCATCGCCCTCTACGACCCGGTCAGCCACCATGTGGCGCTGTCCAGCGCCGGCCACCTCCCCCCGGTCCTGGTCTCCCCGGACGGGCACGCGGGCCCGCTCGCGGTCCACCCTCACCCCGGACTGGGCGCCGAGTTCGCGCTGCGGGAGCCGTTCGACGTGCACACGTTCGGAGCACCCCCGGGCTCGCTGCTCGCCCTCTACACCGACGGCCTGGTGGAGGATCCGGCGGTGTCGATCGACGAGGGCATCGACAGGCTGGCCGAGGCCGTGTCCAGGGTGCACCCCTGGGACGCCCTGCAGCAGGCCGCACGGCACGTCGTCTCGGCGCTGGCACCCGTGCGCCAGCGCGACGACGTGGCTCTGCTGCTCGCGCGGATGATCGGCTACCGCAAGGGGGACACCGCGACCTGGCTGCTGCCCGCCCGCGACGACGCCCCAGCTCGTGCCCGCGCGCAGGTCTCCGCGCTGCTGCGGCGATGGCGCACCAGGGACGACACCCGGGACAACGTGCTGCTGCTGGTCAGCGAACTGGTCACGAACGCGGTGCGCTTCGCCACCGGTCCCATCACGGTACGGCTGATCAGGGGCGGTCAGGGCCTGCTGTGCGAAGTGGGCGACACCGGCAACGGCAGGCCACGTCTGGCCCGGGGCGCCCTCCTCGACGACGGCGGTCGCGGCCTGCACATCGTGCACAGGCTCACCACCCGGTGGGGGGTGCGGTGGGCGGACACCGGCAAAGTGGTCTGGGCCGAGGTCGCGAGGTGACGCGACTGCGGGGCGGGAGCGGCCGGCATGTGGGAGCGCGGCGAGGGTACGGACGGAGTTCTTCAGCAGGAACCTGGCGTGACCCAGTGACGATCTTGCTCAGCCCAAGAAGCTCAGTCGGACCTGACGGTTGGCATTGTCTTTGTTGGTGTCCACCAAGCACACCGACTGCCACGTCCCCAGTTCCAGCCGGCCGCCGATCACCGGCAGGGTCGCGTGGGGTGGTACGAGGGCCGGGAGGACGTGGTCGCGACCGTGGCCGGGGCTGCCGTGACGGTGCTGCCAGCGGTCGTCGGCGGGGAGCAGGGTGTGCAGGGCGGCCAGGAGGTCGTCGTCGCTTCCGGCGCCCGTCTCGATGATCGCCACACCGGCCGTGGCGTGCGGCACGAAGATGTTCAGGAGGCCGTCCCGCCCCGCTGACACGTCGCGGAGGAAGGTCTCGCATTCTCGGGTGAGGTCGTAGACCGTCTCCGAGGATCCGGTGGCGATGTGCAGGACGCGGGTGCTGAAGACATCGGACATACCTTCATCCTCACCCACACGACTCTGCCCACACTCGGCAGGTCGTCTGCCGGGAGCGGACGCCGCCTCGCCGGGAAGATCCACGCCTGCCCCACAGTTGGTGGAAGCGTGAACAACACACATGAGGTCGAGGTGGTCGTCACAGGCGCTGGGCAGGCCGGTCTGTCCAGCGCCTATCACCTGCGGCGCACCGGGTTCGAGCCGGAGCGCGACTTCGTGGTCCTCGACCACTCCCCCGCTCCGGGTGGTGCCTGGCAGTTCCGCTGGCCCTCGCTGACCTACGGCAAGGTGCACGGGATGCACGCGCTACCGGGGATGGAGCTGACGGGCGCGGATCCGGCGCGGCCGTCGTCGGAGGTCGTCAGCGCGTACTTCGACACCTATGAGCGCACCTTCGACCTGCGCGTACGGCGGCCGGTGCATGTACGCGCCGTACGCGAGGGCGTGGAGGGCCGGCTGCTCGTCGAGACGTCGGCCGGGACTTGGTCGACGCGGGCGCTGATCAATGCCACGGGAACCTGGGACCGGCCCTTCTGGCCACGCTATCCCGGCCAGGAGACCTTCCGCGGGCGGCAGATGCACACGGCCCAGTACCCCGGGCCCGAGGAGTTCGCCGGGCAGCGGGTGGTCGTCGTCGGAGGCGGCGCGTCCGGTACCCAGCATCTGATGGAGATCGCCCCCTACGCCGCCGCGACCACATGGGTGACCCGGCGTCCGCCGGTGTTCCGCGAAGGGCCGTTCACCGAGGAGGTGGGACGGGCCGCCGTGTCGCTCGTGGAGGAGCGGGTGCGGCAGGGGCTGCCGCCGAGGAGCGTGGTGTCGGTGACCGGGCTGCCGCTCAACGACGCGGTCCGGCAGGGGATCGCCGACGGTGTGCTGGACCGGCAGCCGATGTTCGACCGGATCGTGCCGGACGGCGTGGAGTGGGAGGACGGGCGGCATGTGGAGGCGGACGTGATCCTGTGGGCGACCGGATTCCGCGCCGCGATCGACCACCTCGCGCCACTGCGGCTGCGCGAGGCGGGCGGCGGGATCCGGGTGGAGGGCACGCGGGTGGTCTCGGACCCGCGCATCCACCTGGTCGGCTACGGCCCGTCGGCCAGCACGATCGGCGCCAACCGGGCGGGACGCACGGCCGTGCGGGACATCAGGCGTCTGCTCGCGGGGGAACCGGTCGCCGCGGCGTGAGGCCGGTGGCCGTCGGCCCTCAGCTCGAGGTCTCCAGTTGTGCGTCCCGCCGGACCAGGGCCGCGTAGCGCCCGTCCAGTTCCAACAGGTCCTCGTGTGTGCCGCGCTCGACCGCTCGTCCGGAGTCCAGGACGACGATCTGGTCGGCGCTGCGGATGGTGGACAGCCGGTGCGCGATGGTGAGCGTCGTCCGGTTCGCCGACAGGGCGTCGATGGCCTCCTGGACCGCGTGCTCGGTCCGCGTGTCGAGCGCGCTGGTCGCCTCGTCGAGGATGAGGACCGGCGGGTCGCGCAGGATGGTGCGGGCGATGGCGAGCCGCTGTTTCTCGCCGCCCGAGAAGCGGTGACCGCGCTCGCCGACGACCGTGTCGTACCCGTCGGGCAGCGACATGATGTGCTCGTGGATCTGGGCCGCCCTGGCTGCCGCGTGCAGTTCCTCGTCGGTGGCGTCCGGCTTGGCGAAGCGCAGGTTGTCGGCGACCGAGGCGTGGAAGAGGTACGTCTCCTGGGACACGACGCCGACGGCGCGGGCGAGCGTGTCGAAGTCCAGGTCGCGTACGTCGACGCCGTCGAGCGTGACCCGCCCGTTCGTCACGTCGTAGAGCCGGGGCACCAGGTAGCCGAGGGTGGACTTCCCGGAGCCGGTGGGGCCCACCACGGCGAGGCTGGCGCCCGCCGGGACGGTGATGTCGATGTCCTGGAGGACCGGACCGCTCTTGTCGTCGTAGTGGAACTCGACGTGTTCGAAACGGAGCTCGCCCTTGACCTGGTCGAGGTGGACCGGCTCGTCGGGCTCGGTGATGTCGATGGGCAGGTCCAGGTATTCGAAGATGCGCTGGAAGAGCGCCAGCGAGGTCTGGATCTGGACACCCGTGGACAACAGGCTGACCGTCGGCCGGAACAGCCCCTGCTGGAGCGAGACGAACGCGACGAGGGTGCCTATGGAGATGGACGGGCCGCCGAGTTGGAGTGCCAGCCCCGCGGTCCAGTAGATGACGGCGGGCATGGCGGCCATGACGATGGTGATCACGGCCATGCGCCAGCGGCCCGCCATGTTGGACTTCACCTCGAGGTCGACGAGGCTCTCCGACTCGCGCTCGAAGGACCGGGTGAGCGAGTCGGCGCGGCCCATCGTGCGGCCCAGCAGGATGCCGCTGACGGAGAGCGACTCGGTGACCGTGGCGGCCATCGCGGCCATCTGCTTCTGGCGCTGGGTGGCTATCTTCTTGCGTTCGTTGCCGACGCGTCGGCTGATCCACACGAACAGTGGCAGCAGGAGCAGCGACACGACGGTGAGGCGCCAGTCGAGGGCGACCATGGCGACGATGGTGGCGACCACGCTGGTCAGGTTGGAGACCAGGGAGGTCGCGGTGGAGGTGACCGTCGCCTGCATGCCGCCGATGTCGTTGGCGATGCGGGACTGCACCTCGCCCGTGCGGGTGCGGGTGAAGAAGGCGAGCGACATGCGCTGCAGCCGGCCGTAGACCGCGGTACGCAGGTCGTGCATGACGCGCTGGCCGACCGTGGTGGAGATCAGGGTCTGCAGCACGCCGAAGACGCTGGTGACGACGGCGCTGAGGATCATGCCGAGGGCGAGCAGGGTCAGCAGGCCGGTGCGGCCCTGCGGGATCGCTACGTCCAGGGTCTCCTTCAGCAGGAAGGGTGTGGCCACGGAGACCAGCGAGGAGGCGCCGACCAGCAGGCCGACGATCGCGAGCCGGCCGCCGTACGGCTTGAAGAGTCTCAGGATGCGGCGGACCTGCCGCGGCTGCTCGGGTGAGCCGCCGGGTGACGGTGTCCAGGTGGGTTGGTCGGGGTGCATGGGCTCCTACGGAGGTGAGGCGTCGGCACGCGTCGTTACGCGTCGCAACGGACATCGGGATCCTAGCTCATTGTTACCTATGTTCACAATGAACGGCGTCCTGATATTGTTCCCGCATGACGACCCCGGATCCGGACAGCCTGCTCGCCGAGCAGCTGCTGCGGCTCACCCGTCGGGTCCACCGCATCCAGAAGCGTCATCTGGAGCGGTGCGACCTGGGCATCACGCCGGCCCAGTCCCGGCTGTTGCGCACCCTCGCCCACTTCGGCTCGCCGCCGCGCATGGCAGATCTGGCCGAGCGCCTGGAGGTGGTGCCTCGGGCGGTGACGACACTGGTCGACGGCCTGGAGGCGAGCGGCAACGTGCGCCGGGTACCGGATCCGACCAACCGGCGGGTGATCCGGATAGAGGTCACGGACGAGGGACGCAAGGCGTTGCGCGCGTTGCGCGGCGCGCGCCGTTCCGCGGCCGAGGAGATCCTCGCTCCGTTGACGGACCGGCAGCGGGAGGTCCTCGGCGATCTGCTCACCACACTGATCGATGGCGAGGACGTCGCACTGCCGGCCGCGCGGGACCTCGCAGCCGAAGGGGAGCGCCGGTGCTGATACCGCGTGCCTGAACCGCCCGCCACAGGGCGCGACGTCCCGTTCCGCGGCAGCCGCCCCCTCGCCACGACAGGCTCGTGCGCGGCGGAACCGCCCGGCAGGTGCATGCGGCTCACTGGGCGTCAGGCGGTTCCTGCGGTTGCTCCCAGGTCTCCAGGTGCGCTCTGTCGCCCATCACCACCACGGGCTCCTGGTCCGGGTCGAGTGCGCGCAGCAGGTGCCTCATACCGGATTCGGGCAGGGTGACACAGGCCAACGTGCCGTCCGCGTGGTCCACGTGCAGCCAGATGCCGCCGCCTTTCGCCTCGCCCTGGGGGCGGGTCGGATCGTGGGGCGGGGTGCCCCTGAGCCGGTTGTAGTCGATGGCGATGACGTAGTCGAAGTCGTTCCGGTGTGACTCGCCCCAGTCCTGCGGCACCTCGTAGGACTTCCCCTGGCTGTAGGAGAGCCTGGTCCCCGGATCGTCGAGGAGCCCCCCGGCGTCACTGAGCGTGAACACGCCGACCGGGCTGCGCAGATCACCCAGGTAGTGGTCGGTCGTCCAGCCCGCCTTCCCGTTGTGCCCACGCCAGCGCCCCGACTCCCTCCAGGCCGCGCCCTCCTTCAGGTAGAGCACGATCGTGGAGTCCGGCGAGTCCGCGTCGTCGCCGTAGACCACCACCACCTGGCGCGATCCATCAGGGATCCGCCGGTACAGCCCGTCACCGACCCCCGGAATGGGCCTCGGCGCGGAGGCAGGCGTCCTCCCGGCCCCGTTCCCCGGAGCGCCGCGCAGAGTCCGCCCGTCCCGTGTCGGATCGGGACCTCTCGCCGGATGGCTCTTCCCGGTCGAACCGCCGCACCCCGACACGGACATCAGCAGCAGACCGCAGGCCACCGCCACCGCCCGCCCGTCCACTGCCACACCCCGCACACCATCTGTTCGCATATGTCATATCGTCACATCACTTTGCAGGGCATTCCCTCCGGATGTCTGCCATTCGGCCGCGCGCGACGGCAGGGCCAGTTCTCGCCGCCGAGCCGGAAAACCGTTTGCTTTTGAGGCTGTTCCGACGCGAGGCTGTCACGGCTTGTCACGGGCAGGCGCGGATCCGCAGACACCGCCCCGGCCTGCCCCGCCACCCGTTCCCCTGACACCAGCCACTGGGACGTCATGCAGATTCACGACCTTCCGTACCCCGACCCGGGTGTGCCCGACGCACGCTCGGGTCCCCGATTCCTGTGGTGGCTCGGCCGGAACCAACTGGGCGGGCAACTGAAGTCCCTGGCGTGGGGGCTGCTGCACTTCCTGTCCGTCTGCGGGCTGCCGTTCTGCGTCGGTCTCGCCGTCCAGGCCGTCGTCGACCGGTCGGGTGCGCGGCTGGCGCTGACGGGCGGACTGCTCCTGCTGTGCGGGGCCGGCATCGCGCTCGGCGACACCATGCTGCACCGCGCCGCGGTCACCAACTGGATCACAGCCGCCGCGCGGGTCCAGCAGCTCCTGGCACGCAGAACGGCCCTGCTCGGCTCCGCCCTGACCCGGCGGGTGGCGGCCGGAGAGGTCGTCGCGGTCTCCACCGGTGACGTCGAGAAGATCGGCTGGTTCGTGGAGGCCGTCTCGCGGTTCAGTGCGGCCGCGCTCACCGTGATCGCCGTCTGCGTCGCGCTCGTCGTCTACCAGCCCGCGCTCGGCGTCATCGTGGCGGTGGGCGTGCCGATGCTGGCACTCACCGTGCTGCCACTGCTGCCCCGGGCGACCCGGCGCGCCGATGTCCAGCGCGAGAAGGCGGGTCGCGCCACCGAGCTTGCCTCGGACACCGTGGCGGGCCTGAGGGTGCTGCGCGGCATCGGCGGCGAGGAACTGTTCCTGAAGCGCTACCGCCGGGCCTCCCAGGAGGTCCGCACCGCGGCCGTGCGCAGCGCCCGCATGTGGTCGCTGATCTCGGCGATCCAGGTGCTGATGCCGGGCCTGCTGATGATCGCGGTCGTCTGGCGCGGTGTGCAGCTGGCCCATGAGGGGCGGATCGCGGTCGGTGAGCTGGTGACCGTGTACAGCGCCGTCATGCTGCTCACCTACCCGCTGCAGCACTTCCAGGAGATCGCCATGGCCTACTCCTTCTCCCGGCCGTCCGCCCGGCGTGCGGCCCGGGTGCTGTCGCTGGCGCGGGCCACGGACGCCGCGGGCTCACGCGAGGCGACCCTGCCGGCCGGGGACCTGTACGACCCGCGGACCGGCCTGCTCGCCCCCGCGGGACAGCTCACCGCCGTCGTGTGCGGCGACCCGGACGCGGCGGGCGCGCTGGCCGAACGGCTGGGCGGGCACCCCGCCGAGGAGGGCACCTCGGTCCTGCTGGGCGGCGTTCCGCTGGACGAGCTGCCGCTCGAGACGGCCCGTACCGCCGTCCTCGTCCAGGACAAGGACCCGGTGCTGTTGTCGGGATCCCTGCGCGACCTGCTCGATGTGCCCGCCTCCGGTGCGGTCGCCGTCGAGGAGGCGCTCGCCGCCGCGCAGTGCGGTGACGTCCTGAACGCCCTCGTGGAGGGGGCGCCGGACACCGACGACCCGATGGACGCGCGCATCACCGAGCGCGGCCGGTCCCTGTCCGGCGGCCAGCGCCAGCGACTCGCCCTGGCCCGGTCCCTGATCACGGACCCCCAGGTGCTGGTCCTGGACGAGCCGACGTCCGCCGTCGACTCGCACACCGAGGCACGCATCGCCGACGGGATCCGCCGGCTGCGGGAGGGCCGCACGACGGTCGTGTTCACCTCCTCGCCCCTGCTCCTGGACCGAGCGGACCGGGTGGTGCTGGTGCACGAGGGCGAGGTCGCGGCGGTCGGCCTGCACCGCGACCTGGTGCACGCCGAACCCCGGTACCGCGCGGTCGTCACCCGCGAGACCGCCGACGAGGCCGCCGATCGCGGCGACGTCCTGGCCGGACTGCACGAGCTGGAAGACCTGGAAGAGATCGAGGAGACCGCATGATCGGCGTGGCGCCACCGGCGTACGACCCGGCGGCCCCGACGACGGCGACCACGCTGCCCGTCGGCGCCCCCGCGACCGTACGCGCCTACGTGGCCGAACTGTTCCGCCGGCACCGCCGCGCCTTCCTGCTGCTCATCGCCGTGAACACGGTCTCCGTGGTCGCCTCGATGGCCGGCCCCTACCTGCTGGGCGGGCTCGTCGAACGCGTCTCGGACGGCGCCCGGGAACTCCACCTGGAACGCACCGTCGCGCTGTTCGTCGTCGCGCTCGTCGTTCAGGCCGTTTTCGTACGGCTGGTGCGGCTGCACGGTGCCGTGCTCGGCGAGCGCATGCTGGCCGACCTGCGCGAGGACTTCCTCGTGCGGTCGGTGGGGCTGCCGCCGGGCGTCCTGGAGCGGGCCGGTACGGGCGACCTGCTGTCCCGGATCACCACCGACATCGACCGGCTCGCCAACGCGATGCGCGAGGCCGTGCCACAGCTCGCGATCGGCGTGGTCTGGGTCGTGCTGCTGCTCGGCGGCCTCACCGTCACGGCCCCGCCGCTGGCACCGGCCGTGCTCATCGCGGTACCGCTGCTGGTGGTCGGCTGCCGCTGGTACTTCAGGCGCGCTCCGTCCGCGTACCGTTCGGAAGCCGCCGGGTACGCCGCCGTGGCGGCCGTCCTCGCCGAGACCGTGGATGCGGGGCGCACCATCGAGGCCCACCGCCTCGGCGACCGGCGCATCGAGCTGTCGGACCGGCGGGTCAAGGAGTGGACGGCGTGGGAGCGCTACACCCTGTGGCTGCGGTCGGTCCTCTTCCCGGTCATCAACGCCACCCATGTCACCGTCCTGTCTTCGGTCCTGCTGATCGGCGGAGTGTTCGTGCTGCAGGGCTGGATCGACATCGGGCAGCTCACGACCGGCGCGCTCATCGCACAGATGCTCGTCGACCCGGTGGGGCTGATCCTGCGCTGGTACGACGAGCTGCAGGTGGCCCAGGTGTCGCTGGCCCGGCTCGTCGGGGTCCGTGAGATCGAGCCCGACGCGGGCGACGCCTCCCTGGCACCCGACGGCCATGACGTGGCGGCCGAGGAGGTGCGTTTCGGCTACCGCGCGGGGGTCGACGTGCTGCACAAGGTCTCCCTGGAGGTCGCGCCCGGCACCCGGCTCGCCCTGGTCGGCCCGTCCGGCGCGGGCAAGTCGACGCTGGGCCGGCTGCTCGCGGGGATCTACGCACCCCGGGACGGCCGCATCACCCTCGGCGGCACCGAACTGTCCAAGATGTCCGCCGAGCGGGTGCGCTCGCACGTGGCGCTGGTCAACCAGGAACACCACGTCTTCGTCGGCTCCCTGCGCGACAACCTGCTGCTGGCCCGCACGGACGCCGTCGACGCCGACCTGTGGGCCGCACTCGGCGCGGTGGACGCGGACGGCTGGGCGCGTGCCCTGGGCGACGGCCTGGACACGGAGGTCGGCTCCGGCGGCCTGGCGCTCACCCCGGCCCAGGCACAGCAGATCGCGCTGGCCAGGCTTGTGCTCGCCGACCCGCACACGCTGGTCCTGGACGAGGCGACCTCCCTGCTCGATCCGCGCGCGGCTCGCCATCTGGAGCGCTCCCTGGCCCGTGTGCTGGACGGCCGCACGGTCGTCGCCATCGCGCACCGGCTGCACACCGCCCACGACGCCGATGTCATCGCCGTCGTCGAGAACGGGCGGATCAGCGAGCTGGGCAGCCACGACGCGCTGGTCGCCGCCGACGGGGCGTACGCGGCGCTGTGGCGCTCCTGGCACGGGTGACGCCGGGCAGCCGACGAGGTGGCGGGGGGGGGGGGGGGGGGGGGGGGGGGGGAGGGGGGGGGGGGGGGGGGGGGGGGGGGGGGGGGGTGGAGGGGGTGGGGGGGGTCGTTGTTGCT
>NZ_JBVHTR010000006.1:279027-373511 GCF_055565775.1 Streptomyces sp. NPDC028331
CGGGCCGGCGGTAGGCCGGCCCGGACCGCTGCCGTCGCAGGCGCCGCCCCGTGCGCCCGGCCCACGGCGCCTGCCCTGGCTCTGCCCGGCCGCTGCCCGGCTGCCGTTGCGCCGGGCCGACGGGCGGTGGAAGGCTGGAGGTGGACCGGGCCGGGGGTGTTCCGCAACCATCCGGCCCGGGAGGGCGCGGTCCGCTCCGGGCGGTCCTCCGCGTCCGCCACACGTGCGTGGCGGCAATCGGTTCCGTCCCACCAGCTGGAGGTATCCGTGGACAGCACCGAGGGATGGGGTGACGACGTCTACCAGCCCGACGGATCCGAGGTGCAGGACGACGCGGGGCTGCTCGACGCCGAGGACACTCTGGAGAGCGACGGGGTCACCAACCCGCTGGACCGGGGATGGTCGCCGCCCGAGCGGCCGTGGGCGGTGGAGCACGTGGGCGTGACCGCGGCCGAGGGGCATCGCGGCGAAACCCTGGACCAGCGACTCGCGGAGGAGATCCCGGACGTAACCGTCCCGGACGACGACGGCATCGGGGACTGGTCCGACGGTGAGGGGGAACCCCTGGACAACGAGGTCGGCGACGCCCGCTCCGGCCGCCTCGTCGCCCCGGACGAAGGGGTGCACGAGGACGAGGAGAGCGGACTGGTCGCCACCGACGTCGGCATCGACGGTGCGGCGGCCTCGGCCGAGGAGGCGGCCGTGCACATCGTCGACGAGGACACCCTGTCCGGCTGACGCCACCCGTCGCCCGCGCCGAAGGAGGCCCGATGCAGCAGGACAAGCACCCCGACTACCACCCCGTCGTCTTCCGCGACCGCGCCGCCGGCTACGCCTTCCTCACCCGGTCCACCGCGACCAGCGACCAGACCATCGAGTGGGACGACGGCACGACGTATCCGGTGGTGGATGTCGAGATCTCCTCCGAGAGCCACCCCTTCTACACGGGCAAGGCCCGCACGGTGGACACGGAGGGCCGCATCGCCCGCTTCGAGCGGCGCTACGGCACGGGACAGGGAGCCGACGGCGACTCCGGCCACTAGGCTGTAGTGCTCCGCGGGGGGGACGGTCGTCCCCCACGCCCTCAGATGACGTTGAGCGCCGCCGCGCAGCCCACGCCGCCGAGCAGCATGAACGCCGGCATCAGTACCCTCAGCTCGACCCAGCTGCCCGCCCGGAACCGCAGCGGCTTGGGCGTGCCCAACGGGTACCAGCGCTTGCGGCCCACCGGTATCGGCCACAGGATCGGGCAGCCCGAGACCGTCAGCGCGTCCCCGATGTCGTGCACCAGCGCACCCAGGACGATCGGCAGGCCGAGCCACAGGTACTGCTGGCCGGGCGCCGTGAACAGCCAGTCGGCTCCGTTGCCCGGTTTGTCGAGTATGCCGGCCAGAATCCACGCGCTCGTCGCAGCCAGCAGCCAGACCAGCACATCGCTGCTCGAACCGCGCGCCGCCCGCCACAGCAGCCCCTCGATGGCCAGCACCATGTGCACGAAGAGGATGGCCAGCACCGCCCAGCGGCCGCCCGTGACGGCCGCCACGGACGTGCCCGCACCGATCAGCGCCGCCCACAGCCAGGTGTGTGTGAGCGTGCGGTGTCCGCCCGACCGGCGAGGGTCGCCCGGCTTCCTGGTCGCCTTGTAGACGGCGTACGACAGCTTGTCGACGATCTCGCACAGCCAGCGGGAGAGGGGACCGAAGGCCCGCGAGATGGTGGCCGCCTTGTGGTCCAGGTCCGGGGCCAGCGCGGCCCCCGCGCAGATCAGCGCACCGACGAGCAGGACCGGCCAGGGCATCGGGTGACCCGACGCTGCGGCGGCCGCCCCCACCCCGAGCCAGGCCGCGGCCCCCGACAGTGAGTGTGCTGGTCCCATCATGGCCGCATCCCGCCCCATTCCTCTTGTTGCGCTGTCCAGTTGTCCGTGTGCGCTGACGTCGTGTCGGCGCCACAGCGTAGCGTTCGTGATCTTCGGGTCGGCAGCCGATTCCCCCATCAGGTGCGAGGGCAGGCAAGATGGGTGCGTGACCCTTATCGATCAGCTCCCGCAGACCGCAGACCCCGACGCCCTCTACGAAGCCTTCGAGTCGTGGGCCGGGGAACGCGGCCTCACCCTCTATCCGCACCAGGAAGAGGCGCTGATCGAGGTTGTCTCGGGAGCGAACGTGATCGTGTCGACGCCCACCGGCTCCGGCAAGAGCATGATCGCCGCGGGTGCGCACTTCGCGGCGCTGGCCCGGGACGAGGTCACCTTCTACACCGCGCCGATCAAGGCACTCGTCTCGGAGAAGTTCTTCGAGCTGTGCAAGCTGTTCGGCACCGAGAACGTCGGCATGCTCACCGGTGACGCCTCCGTCAACGCCGACGCGCCTGTGATCTGCTGCACGGCCGAGGTTCTGGCGTCGATCGCGCTGCGCGACGGCAGGCAGGCCGACGTCGGCCAGGTCGTGATGGACGAGTTCCACTTCTACGCCGAGGGTGACCGCGGCTGGGCGTGGCAGATCCCGATCCTGGAACTGCCACAGGCGCAGTTCATCCTGATGTCGGCGACGCTCGGCGACGTCTCGATGTTCGAGAAGGACCTGACCCGCCGCACCGGTCGCCCCACGGCGGTGGTGCGCTCGGCGACCCGTCCGGTGCCGCTCTCCTACGAGTACCGGCGCACCCCGCTCACCGAGACGCTCACCGAACTGCTGGAGACCCGGCAGGCCCCGGTCTACATCGTCCACTTCACCCAGGCGCAGGCCGTGGAACGGGCCCAGGCGCTGATGAGCATCAACATGTGCTCGCGGGAGGAGAAGGACCAGATCGCCGAACTGATCGGCAACTTCCGCTTCACCACCAAGTTCGGCCGCAACCTCTCCCGTTACGTGCGGCACGGCATCGGCGTCCACCACGCCGGCATGCTGCCCAAGTACCGCCGCCTGGTGGAGAAGCTGGCGCAGGCCGGACTGCTGAAGGTGATCTGCGGCACCGACACCCTGGGCGTCGGTGTCAACGTGCCCATCCGCACCGTGCTCTTCACGGCCCTGACCAAGTACGACGGCAACCGCGTGCGCACCCTGCGCGCCCGGGAGTTCCACCAGATCGCGGGCCGGGCCGGACGGGCCGGTTTCGACACCGCGGGCCTCGTCGTGGCGCAGGCGCCGGAGCATGTCATCGAGAACGAGAAGGCGCTCGCCAAGGCCGGCGACGACCCGAAGAAGCGGCGCAAGGTGGTGCGCAAGAAGGCGCCGGAAGGCTTCGTCGGCTGGACGGAGGACACCTTCGAGAAGCTGATCGCCTCCGAGCCGGAGCCGCTCACCTCCCGTTTCCGGGTCACCCACACGATGCTGCTGTCGGTGATCGCGCGACCGGGCAACGCCTTCGAGGCGATGCGCCATCTGCTGGAGGACAACCACGAGCCGCGCAGGCAGCAGCTGCGGCACATCCGGCGGGCGATCGCGATCTACCGCTCCCTGCTGGACGGCGGCATCGTCGAGAAGCTCGACGAGCCGGACGCCACCGGCCGTATCGTGCGCCTCACGGTCGATCTCCAGCAGGACTTCGCGCTCAACCAGCCGCTGTCCACCTTCGCACTGGCCGCCTTCGAACTCCTCGACCCCGAGTCCCCGTCCTACGCCCTGGACATGGTCTCCGTCGTCGAGTCGACGCTGGACGACCCGCGTCAGATCCTCATCGCCCAGCAGAACAAGGCGCGCGGCGAGGCCGTGGCCGCGATGAAGGCGGACGGTGTCGAGTACGAGGAGCGCATGGAACGGCTCCAGGACGTCACCTACCCCAAGCCTCTGGAGGAGCTGCTCTTCCAGGCGTACAACACGTACCGCAAGAGCCACCCGTGGGTCGGGGACCATCCGCTGTCGCCGAAGTCCGTCATCCGTGACATGTACGAACGAGCGTTGTCGTTCACGGAGTTCGTCTCGTTCTACGAGCTGGCCCGCACCGAGGGCATCGTGCTGCGCTACCTGGCCAGTGCCTACAAGGCCCTGGAGCACACCGTCCCGGACGACCTGAAGTCGGACGACCTGGAGGACCTGATCGCCTGGCTGGGCGAGATGGTGCGCCAGGTGGACTCCAGCCTGCTGGACGAGTGGGAGCAGCTGGCCAACCCCGAGGAGATGACGGCCGAGGAGGCCCAGGAGAAGGCCGACCAGGTAAAACCGGTCACCGCGAACGCGCGTGCTTTCCGGGTGCTGGTCCGCAACGCCATGTTCCGGCGCGTGGAACTCGCCGCCCTGGACCAGATCGAGGAGCTGGGCGAGATGGACGCCGAGTCCGGCTGGGACGCCGAGGCGTGGGGCGCGGCCATGGACAAGTACTGGGACGAGTACGACGATCTCGGCACCGGTCCCGATGCCCGCGGCCCCAAGCTGCTCATCATCGAGGAGGAGCCGGAGAACGGGCTGTGGCGGGTCCGCCAGATCTTCGCCGACCCGAACGGCGACCACGACTGGGGCATCAGCGCCGAGATCGACCTCGCGGCCTCCGACGCGGAGGGCCGCGCCGTCGTCCGGGTCACCGACGTCGGCCAGATGTGAGCACAGGAGCACTTCACCCATGACGAATCCAGCCGAGAGGCTCGTCGACCTGCTCGACCTGGAGCGGATCGAGGTCAACATCTTCCGTGGCCGCAGCCCGCAGGAGTCCTTGCAGCGGGTCTTCGGCGGCCAGGTGGCAGGCCAGGCGCTGGTCGCCGCCGGCCGCACCACGGACGGCGAACGGCCCGTGCACTCCCTGCACGCGTACTTCCTGCGCCCGGGCCTGCCGGGCGTACCCATCGTGTACCAGGTCGAACGGGTCCGTGACGGAAGGTCCTTCACGACCCGGCGGGTCACGGCCGTGCAGCAGGGCCGCACGATCTTCAATCTGACCGCCTCCTTTCACAAGCCGGAAGAGGGGAGCTTCGAGCACCAGTTGCCGCCGGCCCGGAAGGTGCCGGATCCGGAGTCGCTGCCGACGGTGGCGCAGGAGGTCAAGGAGCATCTGGGCGCACTGCCGGAGACGCTGGAGCGGATGGCCCGGCGTCAGCCCTTCGACATCCGCTATGTGGACCGGCTGCGGTGGAGCACCGACGAGGTCGAGGGTTCCGAGCCGCGCAGCGCGGTGTGGATGCGTGCCGTGGGCCCGCTCGGGGACGACCCGCTCGTGCACACCTGCGCGCTGACGTACGCGAGCGACATGACGCTCCTGGACGCCGTCCGCATCCCCGTCGAACCCCTCTGGGGGCCACGGGGCTTCGACATGGCGTCGCTGGACCACGCCATGTGGTTCCACCGGCCGTTCCGCGCGGACGAGTGGTTCCTGTACGACCAGGAGTCCCCGATCGCGGTGGGTGGCCGTGGTCTTGCCCGGGGCCGCATCTACGACGTCGAGGGGCGCCTACTCGTCTCGGTCGTCCAGGAGGGACTCTTCCGCCGACTCGAGCGGTGACGGCACGCGTGTCTCACGCCCCGCCGGCCGGTCCGCGCGGCGGCGGTGAGCTATCTCTGCGGCGCAGCCGGCCGAGCAGGCCTCGCGACGGCGCCGGTTCGTGGCGTCCGGCCGTCGCGTGCCGGTCGGGCGCGGTCCCGGTATGGATCACGGGTTCACCCGGGATCGGTGTCTCGGTGAGGCCGGGGGTCCGGCCCACGTCCGTGGCCCTGTGCACGGTCGTGTTCCCGCAGACGGTCACGGCCCCCCGGTCCGGCGCAGTGCGGTGCACGGTCCCGGACTCGCGTTCTTCGCCGGGGACTCCCGGTGACAGCCGCGGCGCGGGCCGCCGGCGCCGCGCCTCGATCAGCGCCTGGCCCAGATCGGCCCGGAGCCAGCCGACCTCGTCGGGGTCGTCCGCGATCATGATCCGTGCGGCGATCAGGGCCGCGGGCGAGTCGGGCGGCCACTGCACGGACTGGGCGGGCCGCAGGCGGTACAACTCGGCGCGCTCGCGGGGATCGCGGACGACGTCCGCCACATGGACCGGGTCCAGCAGCGATGCCATCACAGCGGCCTTCGCCCACGGGTCCTCCGCCAGTCGCAGCCGGAATCCGAGGTGGCGGCCGCGCCAGTTGCGGGGTCGCAGGTCCAGCCCCGCGTCCAACTGGTCGCGCAGCCCCTCCGGGGTCCGGCCGGTGAGCACCGGTGCGTTCGCCTGCCCGGCCGCGAACTGCTCGACTTCCTCGGCCAGATACAGCCACACCACGGCTCGGTAGCGGTTCAGGTACCACTTCACCGGCACGATCAGGCCCAGGCGTGCCAACCGTGTGAACCGGGCGGGCGTCACGCCCATCAGGGCCGCGCCGTCCCTCGTGCCCACCGTCGCGACCCGCGCCCGGAGCGTTTCGGGGAACCCGTCCTCGCATCGCACGCGGTCGATCTCGGCGCGCGGGACGCGGCGGCCTCCTCCCCTGGCGTCCGGTACCGTCCGCACCGAGCCGAGCTGGATCGCGAGGTCTAACTCGCCACGCTTGAGGTCGAGTTCATGTGCGGCGCGGCTCAACGCCAGCGACGGCGTCCGTGACGCGTTGTCGGCGGCGCCGGTGGTTTCCGCGATGACGGGCGTGATCGTGTGTCCGGACATGGCCGTTCTCCCCCGTGGAGTCCGCTGCGGGCGCCGTGTGCGTCCGCGTCGGAAAAAACCGTAGCCTCATCGCCGGATCCCGGAATCGACCTGTGGAAAACTCCGTTCACCCGACCGTCCACGCAGGTCAGAAGTCCACTGTCGGCGTGTGATCCCGCTGTCGCTCGGCCACGGCGAGGTGCTCCCCCACCCTGTTCACCATCAGCGTCATCTCGTAGGCGATGTGGCCGATGTCGGCTTCGGCGGCGCTGAGCACGCACAGGCAGCTACCCGGCCCGGCCGCCGTCACGAACAGGATCGCGTCCTCGAATTCGATCATGGTCTGTCGCACCTGGCCCGCGCCGAAATGGCGGCCCGATCCCTTGGCCAGGCTGTGCAGACCGGACGAGACCGCGGCGAGGTGCTCCGCGTCCTCGCGCCGCAGTCCGGTGCTGGTGCCGGTCACCAGTCCGTCGTTGGACAGCACCAGCGCGTGCCGTATGGGCTCCACCCGCTCGGTCAGGTCGTCCAGGAGCCAGCCGAGCTCCGTGTTCTGCGCCATGGTCCTCTCTCCCCGTGGTGTCGCTCCCCCTGGCTGGAGGATCCGGTCAGCCAGCCTTCACCACAGCCGCCGTCCCGGCAAGCAGGATGGAGGTATGGCACAGAAGATGACCGACGAGGAATGGCGAGCTTTCGTCTCACACGGCACCCGCACCGGGAAGCTTTCCACGGTCCGCGCCGACGGCAGCCCGCATGTGGCACCGATCTGGTTCGCGCTGGACGGCGACGACGTGGTGTTCAACACGGGGAAGGAGACGGTGAAGGGGCGGAATCTGGCCAGGGACGGCCGGGTCGCCCTCTGCGTGGACGACGACCGCCCTCCGTACGACTTCGTCGTGCTGCGGGGGCGCGCCGAGTTGTCCGAGGACCTGGAGGAGGTGCGGTACTGGGCGACACGGCTCGGGGCCCGGTACATGGGTGAGGACCGGGCCGAGGAGTTCGGTGCCCGCAACGGCGTTCCGGGAGAACTCCTCGTCCGGGTGCGGGTGGAGAAGGTCCTGGCCTATTCCTCCGTCGCCGAATAGCACCGGCTCCGTCGCGACGGCTGACCCGGGCCGACCGGCGCGTCAGCCCACGGAGTCGAGGAGCCGGGCGGTGTGCATCCGCCCGGCGTACTCGACGAGGCGGATCAGCACCTCCTTGCCCGAGTCGCGGTCCCGCGCGTCGCACAGCACCACCGGTGTGCCCTGGTCGAGGTCGAGGGCGCGGGACACGTCGTGGGCTGCGTGGGCGCGGGCTCCGGCGAAGCAGTTGACGGCGACCACGAACGGGATGCGCCGGTGCTCGAAGTAGTCGACCGCCGGGAAGCAGTCCTCGAGCCGTCGGGTGTCCGCGAGCACGACGGCACCGAGAGCGCCCTGGGAGAGCTCGTCCCACAGGAACCAGAACCGGTCCTGACCCGGTGTGCCGAAGAGGTACAGCGAGAGTCCGGACCGGATGGTGATGCGCCCGAAGTCCATGGCCACGGTCGTGGTGACCTTCTGGTCCACCCCGTCGGTGTCGTCCACGGACTGGCCGGCCTCGCTCAGCAGTTCCTCGGTGCGCAGCGGCCTGATCTCGCTGACCGCGCCGACCAGGGTGGTCTTGCCCACGCCGAACCCGCCGGCGACAAGTATCTTCAACGCCAGGGCGGCCATCTCGTCCTCGGTGGCGTCGGAGTGCTCGGAGACCATCGATCTCTTCTCTCGGGAGTGCCGACCACGGTCGACGTCAGTACATCCGTGCGAAGTCAGCATCATGGCAACGGCGGTCCGTCTCCGGGGAGTTCGACCGCATATTGACCGATGTGACCATCTGCCGTCCATTCGGTGACGAGTGGACGTACAACTCGGTACGGGTCCGGCCCGCTGTGGTTCCGGCCCATCGACTACAGCGCCCTCAGCCCCTCGATGACCTCGCGCAGAATCCGTTCGTCAGGGAGTTGGGCCGGCGGCACGGGGCGGCTGACCGTCACGCACCCGAGTTCCAGGAGGTCCCCGAGGAGCACACGGACCACGCCCACGGGCAGGTCGGCCCCCGCCGCGAGTTCGGCGACGGACTGCGTCTCGATGCGGCACAGGTCGACCAGGGCCCGGTGTTCCGGGCCCAGCGCGGCGTCGTCGTCGAGGTTCGGTGCCGCCAGGTCGAGCGTGACGAGGGCGATGAGGTCGAAGCGCACCCCGGTGGGGCCCGGTTTGGTGCGGCCGCCCGTCATCGCGTAGGGCCGCACGAGGGGGCCCGCCTCGTGGTCGTACCACTGGCTGCCCGGCTGGTACGGAACGTCGGTGCTGTCCTCGGTCATCTGCGACCGCCTCCGGTCCTCATCCGGCGGCGGGCGGTCGCGCACCCACCCTGGGCGGGGTGTAGAGGTGCTCGCCGACGCGCTTCACCAGTCGTGCCATCTCATATCCCACCAGGCCGATGTCGGCGGTGACGGCGGTGAGGACGGCGAGGCAGGAGCCGTCGCCCGCGGCCGCCACGAAGAGGAACCCGTCGTCCATCTCGACCATGGTCTGGCGTACGCCGCCCGCGCCGAAGTGCCGGCCCGCGCCCTTGGCGAGGCTGTGGAAGCCGCTGGCCACGGCCGCGAGGTGCTCGGCGTCCTCGCGGCTGAGACCGGTGGAGGCGCCGACCGCCAGGCCGTCGTTCGACAGCACCACTGCGTGCCGGACTTCGTTCACTCGTACCACCAGGTCGTCCAGCAGCCAGTCGAGTTCGCCCGACCGTTGGGCGGCCCTCATGCTCGGGTCCTGGATCATGCGGGGTCTCCTTCGCTGCTGTCGCCGTCGGGTCGGGCCGCCTGTCCGGGTGCGCGGCCGCCGCCGCGTGCCCAGCCGTCGCGGTAGGCCGCCATGCGGTCCCGTACCAGTTCGGGGGTGCGCTCGTCGTCGCGCCGGGAGGGGTGAGCGCCTGCCGCCGGTTCCTCCGGGCGGCGGTCGCGCAGTTGGGGGGCGAGGCTCGCCTGCCGTACCCGTCGCGGCAGGTCCTCGGACGCCTCGGGGCCGTCGCCGGGGCGGTGCAGCCTCAGGGGGGCGACACCCGGGGGGTTGTCCTCCGGTGGCGGGTCGGTGGAGCGCTCAGTTCCGGTCCGCGCGGTACGCGCCAGGGCGGGCCGTTCCGCGGCTTGCGCCACCGGTTCCCTTTGCGGCGGGACCGCGGCCACGCGCGCGTACTCGTGGTCCTCTTCCCGTTCGGCGGCCGCCGCAGGACGAGGGGGTTCCGCCGTGCCGTTGTGCAGCAGCGCGGTCGGCAGGAGGACGACGGCGGTGGTGCCGCCGTAGGGCGAGGTGCGCAGGTGCACCTTGATGCCGTGCCGCGAGGCGAGCCTGCTGACCACGAAGAGACCGAGCCGGTCGCTGTCGAAGAGGTCGAGCGCCTCCGACTGTTCGATGCGCCGGTTGGCGTCGGTGAGGGTCTCCTTGCCCATGCCGAGCCCCCGGTCCTCGATCTCGACGGCGTAGCCGTTGCCGACGGGTTCTCCGTTGACGCGCACGCGCGTGTGGGGCGGCGAGAACTGGGCGGCGTTCTCGATGAGTTCGGCCAGGAGGTGCGTGAGGTCGGCGACCGCGGTGCCGATCACGGAGGCCTCGGGGAGTTGCCGTACCTCTACGCGCGCGTAGTCCTCGATCTCGGAGACCGCGGCGCGTACCACGTTGGTCAGCGAGACGGGCATGCGCCAGGCGCGGCCGGGCGCGGCGCCGGAGAGGATGATGAGGCTCTCGGCGTGGCGGCGCATGCGTGTGGTCAGGTGGTCGAGACGGAAGAGGTCGCTCAGTTCGCCCGGGTCCTCCGAGCGGCGTTCCATGCTGTCGAGCAGGTTGAGCTGACGGTGCACGAGGACCTGGCTGCGCCGTGCGAGGTTGACGAACACCCCGGAGATGCCACTGGCGAGTTCCGCGCGTTCGACGGCCGCGCGCAGGGCGGCGCGGTGCACGATGCCCAGGGCCTCGGCGACCTGTCCGGTCTCGTCCCCGGCGGGCGGACCGCCGGGCGCCTCGGCGTCGACGTCGATCTCCTCCCCGGCACGCAGCTTGCGCATGGCCTGCGGGAGTTTGTGGCGCGCGATCTCCAGGGCGCTGTTGCGCAGGCTGACCAGTTCGACGACGAGTCCACGTCCGATGCGCACGGAGATGACGAGCGACGCGGCGACGGCGACGAGTCCGAGCAGAACGGCTGCGCCGGCGGGTGTGAGCACGCCGCGGGTGAACGGGTCGGCCTGGCGTGCGACGCTGCGGCCCGCCTCCGCCTCGATGCTCCGCATGCCGTCCTGCACGCGCGCGTGGGCCTGGTTCCAGGCGGCTTCGGGGGCGGCGGCGAGGGCCGAGGCGCCGGACCGCCGGGACAGCGTTCTGTCCTCCATGGCACCGATGTCGACGTACACGCTGCTCGACGCCAGCCGGTTCCAGGAGGTGCGTTCCGCGCCGCGCAGGTCCGCGACGGCGGACGCGGTCAGGGCGCGCCGCGTGTCGACGGCGCCGGTGAAGAGCCTCAGCCGGTCGCCGTCGAGGGTGTGCGCCAGGCGGGCGCCCGCGAGAACCGCGTCCTCCTGGGCGAGCGACTCACCCGCGCGGGAGAACTCGAGCAGCACGCGCGCGTCGGAGCCCAGGTCGGCGTCCTGCACGCCGGTGAGCGCACCGCCCACCTGGAAGGCGGCGGCGATGGTGCCGGTGTACTGCCGGTACGCCTCCTCCCAGCCGACGTGGTGGGCGAGTAGGCCGCCGCGCAGGGACCGAAGTTTTCCGGCCCCGGTGACGAAGGACTGGAGACGGCCGGCGACACCGGAGGGCAGGTCCGTGCCGTCGGCGACGGTGTGGTGCCCGTCGAGCCTCAGTGCGGCCACGGCCCGGTCGGTGCGTCCTGCGAGCGCTTGCAGATCGCTCTGCTGTTCGGCGGCGGGGTCGGTCGCATAGCGCACGGCGGCTGCACGCTCCTCCTGGAGCGCGGCAACGGCGTCCGCGACCGGCACGCGCACGGTGGAGTCCACCCGTTGCAGCTGGCGCAGCCGGGCGACGTCCTGGGCGGTGCTGACGGTGGCGTAGGCCCACAGGGCGATCAGCGAGATCACGGGCACCATGAGCAGGCAGACGATCTTCGCCCGGACGGTGCGGGGGCGTGTGCGCCACCGTCCCGCCCGCTCGGCGGTGCCGGGCGGCTCGTTGGCGCCGCTCTCGTCGGTCCCGGCGCGTTCGTCGGCCGGCGGGCCGGCGTGCGCCCGGCGGCCGCGCGCAGGCGGCCGGGGCGGCGGCTCGGCGCCTGTCGTGGGTGTCCTACGGGGTGTTCGCATGGCCTTCTCACTCGGAGTGTGTCGCGACGTGTGGTCCCTGGCCTGTGCTCAGCGGGCGGCGCTCTCGGCCGGCCGCTGCGCCGACGCGGAGGCCTCCCGCTCTCCGGCGGTCGGCGAGAGTGCGACGAACGCCGACGTGAGGAAGAGGTAGGACCCGAGACCGACGGCGAGGGGGAAGATGAACTGCATCGCCGTGGCCCCGGGCAGGACCTCGCCGGACGGGGTCACATCGACGCTCACCGCGAACATCGCGGTGTAGTGCATGCTGCTGACCGCGGCGCCCATGACGAGCGAGGCCACGGTGACCGCGATGGGCGACTTGATGTTGAGGCCCGCCCACAGCGCCGCCGTCGCCGCGACCACGGCGATCAGCACGGAGAGGGCGACGAGCACCGGGTCGTAGTGCACCGCCCCGTGCAGCCGCAGCGCCGCCATGCCGAGGTAGTGCATGCTCGCGACGCCGAGGCCGGTGGTGAGCCCGCCGAGGAAGAGCGCCCGGGGGCGGCCACCGCCGTAGCCGACGGCGAACACGCCGACGCCCACGACGATCATGGCGATGAGCAGACTGAGAATGGTCAGCGGCACGTCGTAGCGGATCTCGGTCCCGGTGACGCCGAAACCGAGCATGGCCACGAAGTGCATGGTCCAGATGCCGGTGCCGATCGCCGAGGCGGCGGTGACGAGCCAGTTGCGACGCGACCTGCCGGTGGCGCCCAGCGCGCGGACCGTGCAGCGCAGCCCGAGGGCGGCGCCTATGCACGCCATCACGTACGACAGCACGGGGGTCAGCCAGCCGAATGCGGCGTGGTCCAGGTGTCCCATGGCCACGGGACGCTAGCCCCGGCACAGAGGCGCAAAGGGGGCGCATTTCGAAAGCTGTCGGAATCTGACGCAGACGAGGCACGGAACGACCGCGTCATGTTCGAACGTGTGCACAGCGACATCCCTCGTGAAGGTGAGGGATCATACGGAGCATGAGCGAGGACCACACACGCGTCCAGGAGTTCTTCGCCGCGCGAGCCGCCGACTGGGACGCGAGGTTCCCCGACGACGGCCCGGCGTACGCCGCCGCTGTCGCCGCTCTCGGCCTGCGCGAGGGCGGCCGGGTGCTCGACGCGGGCTGCGGCACGGGCCGGGCTCTGACGCCGCTGCGCGCGGCCGTGGGACCCTCGGGCGTGGTGCTGGGGGCCGATCTCACCCCGGCGATGCTCCAGGCAGCCGTGCGGGCCGGACGGGACCGCGACGCCATGTTGGTGCTCGCCGACGTGGCCTCGCTTCCGCTGCGCACGGAGTCACTGGACGCGGTGTTCGCGGCGGGGCTGATCGCCCATCTCCCTCACCCGGCCCGGAATCTCCGGGAGTTGGCGCGCGTGGTGCGGCCCGGCGGACTGCTCGCGCTCTTCCATCCGATCGGCCGGGCGGCCCTCGCGGCCCGCCAGGGCCGGCAGATCACCCCCGATGATCTGCGCGCCGAGTCCAACCTCCGTCCGCTGCTGGCCGGCTCCGGCTGGCACATGACGTCGTACGTCGACGAGGACGCCCGCTTCCTGGCCCTGGCCGTCCGCGAGGGCTGACTCCCAGCCGCGCTCCGCGACCTCGGCCACCGGGGCGTCCGGGTTGCGAACATGACATCGCGCCCCGCACCCGGCGCCGACCACGCGATGGTGGGGGCGTACCGTGCACGAGGTGCGTCGCCCCGGCTGCGCACCGCGCGCGGCTCGAGGGCCTCACTCGGTGCCTGGGGTCGCCGGGGAGGCCCCTGCCTGCCGGACGGGACAGCCCCTGACCCCGGGGACCGGACGCGTGCCGAGATCGGCGATGCGGTAGCCGTTCGGGTAGCCCTTGATCTCCCAGTTCTGCCGTGCGTAGTGGGGGTTCCGGCGCGGGGGCATGAGGCGGACCATGCGGCCGCGGGTCCGCACCGCACGGCGCACCCACGCGCGCGTGGCGGCGCTCGGCGGCTCGTACCGGAAGGCCCGTAGGAGCGAGTCGTCGAGCAGGCAGAGGGTGGCCCGCCGCAGGACGGGGGCCAGGGGGCGCGGGTACCAGGAGGCCATCAGGTCCAGGGTCGCGTCGGACACGCTCCGGGCCTGCGGGTCCCAGCCGAAGTGGGCGGCCTCGTAGGCGTCGAGGCAGGTCTCGAACTCCTCGTAGGTCCCGGGGATGTCCTTGATGCCCATGTGCCGCCCCAGGGTGCGGTAGTGGACGGCGGAGGCGACGGTCTCGTGCCGGGACAGCCGGCGCCATCCGTAGGCGTCGATCCACCTCTTGGGCATCACCACGAAGGTGCACAGCACGTACCGCATGTCGTCGTTGCCGATGTCGTAGCTGCGGTGCATCTGGTTGATGCGGCGGACGGCGGTGCGCCCCTCGTCGCTGTCGAAGCCGTACTCGACCACGGTGTCGAGGAGCAGCGAGGTGTCGTCATAGCGCTTCTGCGTGCGGTCGGTCAGCTCCCGGGTCTCGGCGAGCAGGCGGCCGATGCTCGGGACGGCGTACGTGCGGTAGAGCGCCAGTTCCAGGGCGCGGGTGTAGTCCCAGGGGAACTCGTAGGCGGCGCTGAGCCGGTAGATCTGCAGAGCGTCCTTCTCGGGGTGCAGACGCCGGATCTCCTCGAGCCGCTCGAACCGCTTCACCGTTCCGTCCCCCTTCTGTCACGGCGACTCCAACCTTACGTTGAAGAGCAGCACACGCACGTCGGCGGCGGCAACCACGCTGGGGGAAGGTGGCTCGGCATGTTCGACAGGATCCGCGCATCGGTCGGAAGAGTCATGAACTCTCCGCGCGCCGGGGCGGCCGAGGGCAAGCGCACACACAACCTGTTCGAGGCGGCCGCCGCTTACGTGTCGGCGTGCGCCGAGGACGACCGGGACCGGATGGACGAAGCCGCCGCGTGGGTCTCGCCGGAGGCCCTGTCGTTCGGTGTGACGGAGCTCGCCTGCCGCGCTGTGATCGCTCTGGCGCGGGAGCGCGAGGAGTCTCCGCGGGAAGTGGCGCAGACACTTCTCGGCCTGCCCACCGCCTGACGCCGGAACTCGCCGGGCGCTTTCGCCCCGTCCGGCCGGAGACGTGCGGTTCCTTCTGTGATTCGCAGTCGTGACAACCGGCTGGTGGGAGCACTAGGGTCGCCGACGAACTACGGATCGGGAGGACGGCATGACCGGGACGGACGAGGACCCCGTCGCCGCCACGGACGACGCGCTGTATGTGCTGACGGCGATTCTGCTCACGCCCGCGCAGTTCCCGAGTGTGCTGGGAGACGACTATCCGGAGGCCTGTGCGGCGCTCGGTCTGCCGCCCGCCACGGACGGGTACGGCCTCGTGCTCGGCCAGGACGGTGACGGTGCGCGCTGGACGGTGGTCGTCGACGACGTGTCACTGGTGGCCGTCGCGATCGCGTCCTGGGACTGCGGCATGGAGTACGACCTGTCGCCGGACGAGCGCACGATCGTCACCGCGCTGCCGGGGTGGCCGCTGGCCGTGGCCGTCGCGGCGCCCGGTGTGCCCGCTCCGCACGACCCGGCCCCCGAGGACACCGACCGGGAGCCGCTTCGTCCCCCGGACACCGACACCTGGGGGCCGGCGCAACGACGCCTGGGCGCCGACCAGATCGCGTTGCAGTGGGCCATGTGGCGGGAGCAGGTCAATGATGCCGACTTCGCGTCGGAGGACGGCATGAAGTCGGCAGTGGAGGGTGACGACCCCGCCGACGACAAGGCTGCAGGCGGAGCCCGCGACGGCATAGACCGCGCGCTAGACGAAGCGCACGCCTATGTGGACTCCCCTCCGCCACCGGGCCGTGTCCGTTCCTCCTTCGCACCGGGTGACGCACGGCTGCTGCGGGCCGACGGGCCCGGCTGGTCCATGGTGGCCAGGACGGACGACATCGCGTTCTTCCTCCTCGACGAGAAGCCCGGGGAGGTGATCCCCGTGGGACGCGGTGCGCAGTTGCCCGGGCTGCTGGAGGGACTCGACAAAGTGGCGGCACGTCCGGCCTGAGGCGGGACTGCCGGGGCGAGTGGCCGCCCGCGGGCGGTGACGTGGTCAGCTCTTGCCCACTCGCGGGGACCGGGCCGGCCGCCGGGCTCTCAGCGGCCGAGCTCCTTGCGCGCCACCCGGCGCAGCCTGCGCCGCTGTGACGGGTCCAGGGTGAAGTACGCGGCGGCCGGTACCCCCAGCACGATCAGGAGGGCGGCCCACCACGGCAGCCATATCCACAGGATGAGCCCGGCCAGCACTCCCCCGGTGGCGATCTTCGCGTTCCTCGACATCTGTCGCCTCCTTCGCGGCCACTGCCGCTCTGTGTTCTGAGAACGGGCGCCCGCCGCGCGCGGTTCCGGCCCGCGACCCTGAGACAACCCGGAGCCGCGCCCCTCAGCCATCCCTGAGAAAACCCCTCAGGGGACGGCACCGGCCTCGGTGTGCGTCGGCGGAGCCGCGGCCGGCGCCGGGAACAGTGACTCCAGGCCGCTCGGAAAGCCGCTGGGCAACACGCTGGCCAACCCCGACGGCAACCTCGTCGGCAGGATGGAGGGCAGCTTCGAGGGCAGTTCGGTGGGCAGCCGGGTGGGGATGCCCAGGGGCGGGGCAGACGTGCGGCCGGTGGTCGCGCCGCTCTCGGTGGGCGATTTCCGCTGCGTCGCGCCACCGCCGCTGTCGACCACGAGGACTGCCGCGACGACGCCGAGGGCGACGATCACGGCGAGCGCGAGCAAGAGGCCGACGCGGCGGCCGGGCGGTCCGGGTGGGGGTGGTCCGGGCGGCTGCTGGAAGGGCGGGCCGAACCCGGTGTGGTCCGAAGGCGGCGTGTCTCCCGGCTGCATGGACATACCCTCAACCGTCGCCTCCGACCGGTCGTGACGGGACCCCCGCGCGGCTGTCGATACGGACCCATGCCAGGGACCGCATGGTTCCGCGACATTCCGCGCGAGGGCCCGTCACCGTGCGAGCGCAGGCAGCGTTCAGCCGCGCGCGCCCAGCAGATGGTCCATGGCCAGCTGGTCCAGGCGTTCGAAGGCCATCCCGCGCGCGGCGGCCGCCTCGACGTCGAACTCCTCGAAGGCACCGCGGTCGGCGAGCAGCGCCTCCAGTCCGTCCTCGGCGGTCGGCTGGGCAAGCTGGTCCAGACGGGAGGCACGCAGGGCCTCCTGCACCTCCGGGTCGGCCCGGAAGGCGGCCGAACGCTCCTTCAGGATGAGGTAGTTGCGCATGCAACCCGCCGCCGACGCCCACACGCCGTCGAGGTCCTCGGTCCGCGGCGGCTTGAAGTCGAAGTGGCGCGGTCCGCTGTAACCAGCGCTCTCCAGGAGGTCGACCAGCCAGAAGGCGGCCCGCAGGTCGCCCGCGCCGAAGCGCAGGTCCTGGTCGTACTTGATGCCGGACTGGCCGTTGAGGTCGATGTGGAACAGCTTGCCCGCCCAGAGGGCCTGCGCGATGCCGTGGGGGAAGTTGAGCCCGGCCATCTGCTCGTGGCCCACCTCGGGGTTGACGCCGTACAGCTCCGGGCGCTCCAGGCGCTCGATGAAGGCCAGGGCGTGGCCGACCGTGGGCAGCAGGATGTCGCCGCGGGGCTCGTTCGGCTTCGGCTCGATGGCGAAGCGCAGGTTGTAGCCCTGGGAGGTGACGTACTCGCCGAGCAGGTCGAAGGCCTCCTTCATGCGGTCGAGCGCGGCTCGCACGTCCTTGGCCGCTCCGGACTCGGCTCCCTCCCGGCCGCCCCAGGCGACGTACGTCCTGGCGCCCAGCTCCACCGCCAGGTCGATGTTGCGGATGGTCTTGCGCAGTGCGTAGCGACGGACGTCCCGGTCGTTCGCGGTGAAGGCGCCGTCCTTGAAGACGGGGTGTGTGAAGAGGTTGGTGGTGGCCATCGGCACGGTCATCCCGGTCGTGTCGAGGGCCTGACGAAAGCGCTTGATGTGCGCCTCACGCTCGCTGTCCGAGGACCCGAAGGGGATCAGGTCGTCGTCGTGGAAGGTCACACCGTAGGCCCCGAGCTCGGCGAGGCGCTGCACCGTCTCCACGGGGTCAAGGGCGCGCCGGGTGGCGTCGCCGAACGGGTCCCGTCCCTGCCAGCCGACGGTCCACAGGCCGAAGGTGAACCTGTCCTCGGGGGTGGGCTGGTAGCTCATGCGCGGCTCCTTGCTCGCTGAGACTATTTCGTCATGGCACTTAACAAATTAGTATGCGGAGGCATCTCTGGGAAGAGACGATGTGTCCTCCGTCCGGGGACTCCGTGCGGGGAGTCCGTGCGGGGAGTCCGTGCGGGGAGTCCGTGCGAGGAGCCGGCGCGGGCCCTCCGTACCGGTTTCCGTACCGAGCACTCCGTGCGGGGAACTTCGTACGGTGACGATGGGCGCACGTTCGGCCGACCGGTCGGCGGCACGCCCGCCCACAGGTCAGATCCCGCGAGCCGCGGAAGAGGGAGAGCCCGATGTCAGCAGCCGAGGGTCCGCTCGTCGTCGGGGTGGACTCGTCCACCCAGTCCACCAAGGCCCTGGTCGTCGACGTGTCGACCGGACGGGTGGTGGCGAACGGCCAGGCACCGCACACCGTCACGTCGGGCGCCGGTCGCGAGAGCGACCCGCGCCAGTGGTGGGAAGCGCTGTGCGAGGCCCTGAACCAGTGCGGCGAGGCGGCACACGAGGCCGCCGCCGTGTCGATCGGCGGCCAGCAGCACGGCCTGGTCACCCTGGACGCCCGGGGTGAACCGGTGCGCCCGGCGCTGCTGTGGAACGACGTCCGGTCGGCGCCGCAGTCCCGCCGCCTGGTGGAGGAACTGGGCGGCCCCAAGGTATGGGCGGAACGCACGGGAAGCGTGCCCGGCCCGTCGTTCACGGTCACGAAGTGGGCCTGGCTGGCCGAGAACGAGCCCGAGGCCGTCCGCGCGACCAAGGCTGTACGGCTGCCCCACGACTACCTGACCGAGCGCCTCACCGGGCAGGGCACGACCGACCGCGGCGATGCCTCCGGCACCGGCTGGTGGGCGTCGGCGACGGAGTCGTACGACGAGGAGATCCTCGCGCACGTGGGCCTCGACCCCGCTCTGCTGCCGCGTGTGGTCCGGCCCGGTGAGGTGGCCGGCACCGTGCGCGACGCCCATGACCTGCCCTTCTCCAAGGGCACCCTGGTCGCGCCGGGCACCGGGGACAACGCGGCCGCCGCGCTGGGACTGGGGCTGCGCCCGGGGACCGCGGTGCTGAGCCTCGGCACCTCCGGGACGGTGTACGCGGTCTCGAGACGGCGGCCCGCCGACCCGACCGGGACCGTGGCGGGCTTCGCGGACGCGCACGGTGACTGGCTGCCGCTGGCGTGCACGCTGAACTGCACCCTCGCCGTGGACCGGATCGCCGCCCTGCTCGGCCTGGACCGGGAGGCCGTCGAGCCCGCGACCGGCGTGACGCTGCTCCCCTACCTCGACGGCGAACGCACCCCCGCCCTGCCGCACGCCTCGGGGTTGCTGCACGGCCTGCGGCACGACACGACGGCCGGGCAGCTGCTGCAGGCGGCCTACGACGGCGCGGTGCATTCGCTGCTCGGCGCCCTGGACCTGGTGCTCGACGCGGACGCGGACCGCTCCGCTCCGCTGCTGCTCATCGGAGGCGGCGCGCGAGGCCGGGCCTGGCAGGAGACGGTGCGGCGGCTCTCGGGACGTCCGGTCCAGGTCCCCGAGGCCAAAGAGCTGGTCGCGCTGGGTGCCGCCGCGCAGGCCGCCGGGCTGCTGACCGGTGAGGACCCGGCAGCCGTCGCCCGGCGCTGGGGCACCGCCCGCGGGCCGGTCCTTCAGGCCGTGGAGCGGGACGAGGCGACGCTGGCGAGAATCGCCGGGGTACTCTCCGACGCGGCGCCGCTGCTGGAGCGGGAGCCGGACCGGCGCTGACGAGATCCGAGGGAGGCATGACCGCACCGCTGCACGAAGCCCACCCGTCCAGCCCCGGCCGACGGCTGCCGGACACCCAGCAGGGCATGCGCCGCCGCAATCTGGCGCGAGTCATGCACACGCTGAGCGCCGAGGGGCCGCTGTCGCGTGCCGCGGTCGCCTCACGGATCGGACTGACCCGCGCGGCGGTCTCAACGCTGGTCGACGAGCTGATCCGGTCGGGACTGCTGGAGGAGCTGGGGCCCGAGCGGCCCGGCCGGGTCGGGCGTCCGGGTTCCGCTCTGGCCGTCAGCGGGCACGGTCCCGCCGGGATCGGCGCCGAGATAGGCGTCGATCACCTGGCGGTGTGCGCGGTCGATCTGCGCGGCGAGGTACGGGTGCGAGCGGTGCGGCGCGGCAGGAACCGTGGCCGCCCGCCGCAGCCGGTGCTCGGCGAACTGACCGCACTGGTACGGCAGGTGGCCGAGCAGGCGGAGGGAGAAGGGCTGCGGCCCGTGGGCCTCGCCGTCGCCGTGCCGGGCCTCGTCGCACGCGACGCCCGGACCGTGGTGCGCGCCCCCAACCTCGACTGGCACGACGTCGACCTGGGGCCCCTCCTGCCGGACGAGCTGCCGCTGACGGTGGACAACGAGGCCAACTTCGGCTCCCTGGCGGAACTGTGGCTCGGTGACGACACGCCCCGCGACTTCCTGCACGTCTCGGCGGAGATCGGCATCGGCGGCGCCGTGGTCGTGGACGGGCGGCTGCTGCGCGGGACGCGCGGCTTCGCGGGCGAGCTGGGTCATGTGCCCGTGCGCCCGGAGGGTCCCGCGTGCGCCTGCGGCGGGCGCGGCTGTCTGGAGCAGTACGCCGGCGAGGAGGCCGTGCTGCGGGCGGCCGGGCTGACACCGGGCGAGGATCGCGTCGAACTCCTGGCCGAGCGCGCGGCCCAGGGCGACCGTGAGGTACTGCGAGCCCTGCGCGGTGCCGGAACCGCGCTCGGAGTCGCACTCACCGGAGCGGTCAACCTGCTCGACCCGGAGACGGTCGTGCTGGGGGGAGCCCTGGCCGCTCTCGCGCCTTGGCTCCTGCCGTCCCTGGAACGGGAACTGGCGCGCCGAACGGCCGGCCCGGCCTGCGCCGTGACCGTCTCACGGCTGGGGTCCGAGGGGCCGCTGCTGGGTGCCGCGCACTCGGTGGTGCGGGCGGTGCTGGACGATCCCGCGGCGGTGGCGGCGCGGACGTGACCGCTTGGCCCGTGGATCCGGGAACCCGGTCACGTAGGGGCCCCCGAACGGGTGATGGAGATATCCACAGTCTCCTGTTTGTCCACCGGCGACACCGCCCTCTTCCTGCCCAACCGCCCAGCGCCGTACCGTGATTCACGCGGGGCGCAGCCGCCGGGCAGTGGCTGCGCGGGCGCAGAATCGGGGGGTTCACATGGCGGGGGACACGGCTTTCGGCCTGAGGCGTGAGGCGATCGGCCTGCGTGAGGTCCTGTTCCAGAGCATCACAGCGATGGCGCCGGCAGCAGCGGTCGCAGCCTCCATTCCCTCCGGCGCGGCCTTCGCGGGCGGCAGCCTGCCGTTGTCGGTGCTCGTCGCCCTGGTGGCATGCCTGTTCACCGCGTCGTGCGTGGCCGAGCTGGCGCGGCGGCTGCCTGCCGCCGGCTCGGTGGCGACCTATGCGGCGCAGGGGCTGCATCCGGCCGTCGGCTTCCTCGTCGGCTGGGCGTACGTGTTCGTGGAGGCGCTGGTGCCGCCGCTCCTGCTCCTGCAGCTCGGCTTCACGACGGCGGGCACGCTCCACCAGGAGTGGTCCACGTACCCGGCCGGTCTGTGGTGGCCGTGGGCACTCGCCGGTGCGGTCGTCATCGGGGTGACGGGTTACTTCGGCGTGCGCGCCTCGGCCCGGTTCGGCACCGTCCTCGGCGTCTTCGAGGTGCTGGTGTTCCTGGTCTTCGCCCTCTGGCTGATCGTCAGAGCAGGTGGGCACAACACGCTGTCGGTGTTCGGGACCTCCCACGCGGCGAAGGGGTACGAGGGCGTGAGCGGCGTGTTCGCCGGGTCGGTCTACACGGTGCTCGCCTTCGCCGGCTTCGAAGCGGCTGCACCGCTGGCGGAGGAGACGAAGGATCCGCGACGGACGATGCACCGCGCGGTCCTCGGAGCGGCGCTCGCGATCGGACTCTTCTACGTGGTCACGACCTACGCGATGACCGTGTTCGTCGGCCCCGACCGCTTCGCGGCATTCGGCGCGTCGGGAGCGGCGTCCTGGGAAGGTGTGGCGCGGGCCTCCTTCGGGCTCTTCTGGGTGCTGGTGTTCCTCGCCGTCGTCAACTCGACGGTCGCCAACGCCAACGCGTGCGCCAACGTGTCGACGCGTACGGCCTTCGCATTGGCGCGCATCCGGGTGTTCCCACCGCTCTTCGCGCACCTGCACCCCCGGTACCGCTCCCCCGCCACCGGCATCGCCGTGCAGAGCGCGGTGGCCGTAGGGGTCATGCTGGGGCTCGGCCTGGCCTACGACCCGGTCACGGCGTTCCTTCTGCTGGCCACCGTCATCGTGACGGTCGTCATCGGTGTGTACATCGTGGTCAACCTGGCGTGCGCGGGCTACTTCCTGCGCCGCGGGCGGGAATCGTTCAGCCCGGTGCGGCACCTGCTGTTCCCGCTGCTGGGCGTCGCCGCCTTCGTGCCCGCCCTGCTGACCGCGGCGGGCCTGCCGGTGTTCCACTTCGTGTCCACGCTGACCGCACCGGTGTCGTACGCCGGCCCCGTCGTCGGGGTCTGGATGGTCGCGGGGGTCGTGGTGCTCCTCGTCCTGCTGCGGCGCCACCCCGGTCGGATAGCCGAGACCGCCCGCGTCCATCTAGACGACTCCCCCACACCCGACCCTCTGCCGAACGGAGCCGTGCGGCCATGAACGATCCCCGAATCCTTACCGTGCGGCCCACGCCGGACGAATACGCCTGGACCTTCGGCGGCGCACCGCCCGTCGCGCGGATCCCGCCGGGGACGGTCCTCGACCTGTACACGGAGGACTGTTTCGCCGGACGGGTCCGGTCCGAGAAGGACCTCGTGTCGGAGGTGTGCGAGTTCCCGTTCCTGAATCCGCAGACCGGTCCGTTCCATGTGGAGGGCGCCGAGCCGGGCGACACCCTCGCGGTCCACTTCGTGTCCATCGAGCCGGCCCGGGACTGGGCGGCCTCGACGACGGTGCCCCTGTTCGGCGCGCTGACCTCGACACACACCACCGCGACACTGCAGCCGCCGCTGCCGGAAACCGTGTGGATCTGGCATCTGGACCGGGAGCGGCGCACCGCACTGTTCACCGCGCGCGACAGCGACATCCGCGTCGAGCTGCCGATGGATCCCATGCACGGCACGGTGGGCGTGGCACCGGCCAACCTGGAGGTGCGCTCCGCGCTGGTGCCGGACGCGCACGGCGGGAACATGGACACCCCGGAGATGCGGGCGGGCGCCACCTGTTATCTGGGGGTGAACGTCGCGGGCGGGCTGCTCAGCCTGGGTGACGGCCATGCCCGGCAGGGTGAGGGCGAGACCTGCGGAGTGGCCGTCGAGTGCGCGATGAACACCGTGGTGATCGTCGAACTGCTCAAGGGCGTCGCCACACCCTGGCCGCGCATCGAGACGGACACGCACATCATCTCGACGGGCTCGGCACGCCCGCTGGAGGACGCGTTCCGGATATCCCAGCTCGACCTGGTGCAGTGGCTGGTGCGTGACTACGGGTTCAGCGAGCTGGACGCCTACCAGTTCGCCACCCAGACGGTCGAGTCTCCGCTGGCGAACGTCTGCGACACCAACTACACGTGCGTGGCCAAGCTGCGCAAGGAGTGGCTGCCCGCACGCGAGACACACCGAGGAATCCACGCCCGGATGCGCGAAACGGCGACCGCGCTGGGGCGTTGAGCAGACCAGGAACAAGATGGCCATTTCTTCGAAAGTCAGGCCGGAAGGCACTCCGTCCATGGAACGAACCGAGCAGGAACGGGCACGACCTCTCACGAGCAGACGGCGGTTATTGCAGGGTGCGGCCCTCGCAGCGGTTCCATACGTCCTGCTGCCCTCCGCACCGGCCCAGGCCCGGCCCCGGGTCGTCGACCATCCCTCGGCGGACTGGATGTCGGCGGACCCCGGTAACTACACGCCGTCCGACCGGCCGTTCAGCTACCCGCTCGACCTCGTCGTCATCCACGTGACACAGGCGACGTACACGAACACCCTGGGGATCTTCCAGAACCCGCGGAAGAACGTGTCCGCGCACTACGTCGTCCGGTCGGCGGACGGGCACATCGCGCAGTGCGTCCGCGAGCACGACATCGCCTGGCACGCGGGCAACTGGGACTACAACACGCGCAGCATCGGCATCGAGCACGAAGGGTGGGTGGAGCGGCCCGGGTATTTCACGAACGCCCTGTACGAGGAGTCGGCCGGACTCACGGCGGCGATCTGCGCCCGGCACGGCATCCCCAAGGACCGGGCGCACATCATCGGCCACTACGAGGTCCCGGGCACCGACCACACCGATCCCGGACCGAACTGGGACTGGACGCGGTACATGAGACTGGTCAATAGCTCTTGACGCCCGGGCGAGCTGCCGATCCCGTGGGGGTTGATGGCGGTCGAAACGGTTGTCGGCGGCGCCGGCTCGGAGCGACGATGTCACCCACCGCACCGCCGTTCCCGGGAGGCCGAGTTGACCGAGCCGTGGGTGGCCCTGGAGCCAGGGGTCGATCCCGCCGAGCGGGTGCGGGAGCTGCGCCGCGCGCATGAGACGTTCACGGCGGTGGGCACGGTTGCCCGGCGGGTGCGCCCGGTGGTGGCCGAGTCGTGGCGGCGTTCGGCGCGGGCGGGCGTCGGACCGGACGGCACGGCGCGGGTGGAACTGACGGACGGCGACCTCGGCTCGTACCGGGCCGAGCATCCACTCGCGCGGGTGATGCCGCTGGTGCGTGAGCTGATGGGTCCGTTCGCGGCGGACGGCGAGCATCTGCTGGCGGTGTGCGACGCGCAGGGCAGGCTGCTGTGGGTCGAGGGGCATCCGGCGACACGGCGGCGGGCGGACGGCATGAACTTCGTGCCCGGTGCCCGCTGGGCGGAGTCCGCGGTGGGGACGAACGCGCCGGGGACGGCCGTCGCCGTGGACCGGCCGGTGCAGGTGTTCGCCGCCGAGCACTTCGTGCGGCGGGTCCAGCCCTGGACGTGCGCGGCGGCGCCGGTGCACGATCCGCGCACGGGAAGGGTGCTCGGCGCGCTGGACATCACCGGCGGGGACCGGCTCGCGCATCCGCACAGCCTGGGGTTCGTGCAGGCGGTGGCCCGGGCGGCCGAGTCCCAGCTGGCGCTCCTGGCGCCGGCCGAGGACACGGCGGACACGCTGCTGCTGACCGCGCTCGGCCGCGACGAGGCGCGGCTCCTCGTCGGCGGCCGAAGGATCCGGCTCAGCCGCCGGCACAGCGAGATCCTGGTGCTGCTGGCGCGGCACCCAGAGGGGCTGACCGGGGACGAACTGCTGTGCGCGCTGTACGAGGACGAGTCGGTGACACCGGTGACGCTGCGCGCCGAAATGGCCCGGCTGCGCCGGATCCTCGGCCCCGGCGTGCTGGCGTCGCGCCCGTACCGAATCGCGGCGGCGGTCGAATCCGATGTCACCGTCGTGGAGCGCCGGCTGGCGTCGGGGGCGGTGGCGGAGGCGGCGGCCGCGTACCGGGGACCGTTGCTGCCGGGTTCGCAGGCGCCCGCGGTGACCCGGCTGCGGCGCAGGCTCGCCGACGGGTTGCGGACGGCGCTGATCGCCCGCCGCGACCCCGACCTGCTGGCCGACTGGGTCCACGCGCCGTGGGGCGAGGACGACCTCGAGGTCTGGCGGGCGCTGGCGGCGGTGCGGCCGACCGCGGCGGTCAGGGCACGCCTCCGGGATCTGGAGGCGGAACTCGCGGCGCCGGCGGGGTGGTAGGGGCCCCGGCCGCACTGGCGCGGGAAACAAGACGGCTTCCGTTCGCCGGCCCGGGACGCAACGTCGTCGCAACGTCCCCGTTCCTAGCCTCGGCGTCGAGAGCCGCCCAACGGCGGGCGGCGCTTTCCCAGGAGGCAGAGCCGCAATGACCCGTTACGCAGCGCCCGGCACCGAGGGCGCGATCGTCTCCTACCGGGCGCGTTACGACCACTTCATCGGCGGCGAGTACGTGCCGCCGGCGCGTGGCCAGTACTTCGAGAATCCGACTCCGGTCAACGGGCAGCCGTTCACGGAGATCGCGCGGGGCACCGCCGAGGACGTCGAGCGCGCACTGGACGCGGCGCACGCCGCCGCGCCCGCCTGGGGCCGTACGTCGGTGACCGAGCGCTCCGACATCCTCCGGAAGATCGCCGACCGGATGGAGGCCAACCTGGAGCGGTTGGCGGTGGCCGAGAGCTGGGAGAACGGCAAACCCGTCCGGGAGACGCTGGCCGCGGACATTCCGCTCGCGATCGACCACTTCCGCTACTTCGCCGGCGCGATCCGCGCGCAGGAAGGTTCGCTGGGCGAGCTCGACGACGACACGGTGGCGTACCACTTCCACGAGCCGCTCGGCGTGGTGGGCCAGATCATCCCGTGGAACTTCCCCATCCTGATGGCGACCTGGAAGCTCGCGCCGGCGCTCGCCGCGGGCAACGCGGTCGTGCTGAAGCCCGCAGAGCAGACCCCGGCGTCCATCCACTACTGGCTCAGCCTGGTCTCCGACCTGCTGCCGCCGGGTGTGGTGAACATCGTCAACGGGTTCGGCGTGGAGGCGGGCAAGCCGCTGGCGTCGAGTCCGCGCGTGGCGAAGGTCGCGTTCACCGGCGAGACCACGACGGGGCGGCTGATCATGCAGTACGCCTCGGAGAACATCACACCGGTGACGCTGGAACTCGGCGGGAAGTCTCCGAACATCTTCTTCGACGACGTGTGGTCGGCGAACGACGACTTCCGCGACAAGGCGCTGGAAGGCTTCACGATGTTCGCGCTCAACCAGGGCGAGGTGTGCACCTGCCCCTCGCGGGCGCTGGTGCAGCGGGGCCACTACGCGGAGTTCATGGAGGCGGCGGTCGCGCGCACGGAGAAGATCACGACGGGGCACCCGCTGGACACGGACACGATGATCGGCGCCCAGGCGTCGAACGACCAGTTGGAGAAGATCCTCTCCTATCTCGACATCGGCCGGCAGGAGGGCGCGAAGGTCCTCACGGGCGGAGAACGCGTCGAACACGACGGGGAGTTGAAGGGCGGGTACTACGTCCAGCCGACGATCTTCGAGGGCGACAACCGGATGCGGATCTTCCAGGAGGAGATCTTCGGGCCGGTGGTGTCGGTGACGTCGTTCCACGACTTCGACGACGCCATCAAGATCGCCAACGACACCCTGTACGGCCTCGGCGCGGGCGTGTGGACGCGGGACATCAACACCGCGTACCGGGCGGGCCGCGCCATCCAGGCGGGCCGCGTCTGGACGAACTGCTACCACGCGTACCCGGCGCACGCGGCGTTCGGCGGCTACAAGGGCTCGGGCATCGGCCGTGAGACCCACAAGATGATGCTGGAGCACTACCAGCAGACCAAGAACCTGCTGGTGAGCTACTCGCCGAAGAAGCTGGGCTTCTTCTAGACGCAGAACAAGGGCGCCTGACCAGGGCAGAAGCCCGTCAGGCGCCCTTCTCGGCGCACCTCTGAGCGGCGCGTCGCCACCATGGCCCGGCCGGGCGGCTGCCGTCGCCTGCACACGCCGTCAGGGTCGGCGTCTCGGTCGTGCGCCGGCCACTGGTCACGTGACGGTCGGGCACGCGATGGCGGTGCGCGCCCCGCCCGGGAAGGAACTCCCCACGGCTCGGAGCCACCGCACTGATCACCGCGTCGTAGCCGTGACGTGCCGCGGCGGCGTAGCTGTGCTCGACAGATCGCCGTGGAACGGCTGCTGCTTGTCCGTTGCGGCGTGCGTAGGGGCCTGTGTGCGGGGCCAAGCCCGTACGGTGCCCGTGCCTGGCCCCGGGGTGTCAGTTCTGCAGGCTCCAGTGCTGGTTCGCAGCGCCCGTGCAGTTCCACAGCTGGACTTTCGTCCCGTTGGCGGTCCCCTGGCCGTTGGCGTCCAGGCAGAGCCCCGACTGCGCTGCTGTGATCGTGCCGTCGGGATTGATGTTCCATTGCTGGTCCGCCTGCCCGCTGCAGTCCCAGATCGCCGCCGGGGTGCCGTTGCCGGTTGCTTGGCCGGAGGTGCCCAGGCACTTGTTGCCGTAGACGACCAGCTGCTTGCCGGCGGTGTAGGTCCACCGCTGGTTGGTGCCGCCGTTGCAGTCCCAGAGTTGTGCCTGGGTGCCGTTGGCCGTGGTGAAGTTGTTGATGTCGAGGCAGCGCCCCGACTGCTGGCCGACGATCTTCTGGTTCCCGGAGGACGGTGGCGGTGGCGGCGGCGTGTTCGAGTCGAACTGTGTGAAGAACTGCCACACCGCCGCCGACGTCCAGGTGCGCCAGCCGTCACCGGTGGAACCGTCTATGGGCCCGGGGTCGTGGCCCGCTCCGTCGAACGCGGCCCAGACGACGGGGTATCCGGACCTGCATCCTGAGTAGGCGGTGATGATGTGCGTCAGGCTGCCGTTGGCCGGCTCGGGCGGGTTCTGCGGGGTGCAGCCGTTCGCGTGGACGAAGGTGTCGCGCAGTCCCCGTCCCAGCGAGATGGGCAGCACGTTGTCCCTGATGCCGTGCAGACCCATGTAGGCGATGGGTTGATTTCCGCCGTCGCACCCGCTGAGGTTCGCGCCGGAGTAGACCGCGACCGCGCGGAACACCGTCGCCCGGGAGCAGGCGAGGGCGTACGACATCGCGCCGCCGTAGCTGAAGCCCGCGGAGAACAACTGGGTGGTGTCGACGCACAGGCCTGATTCGATCTGGCTGACCATGGCGTCGACGAAGGCAACGTCCTGGCCGCCGGGGTTGGCCCAGCCGTTGCCATTGCCCTGGGGAGCGACGAAGATCGTGCTGTTGTTCGCGTCCGCCAGGCGCCGCAGACCGTAGTAGGACCAGTTGTACCCGTCCGTTCCGCCCGAGTCGACGTCATTGGCCGTGCCGCCCCGCCAGTGGAATCCGAAGATCAGCCGGTAGGGGTGGTTGCTGTCGTAACCGGCAGGAACCCGCAGGATGTAACTGCGGGTCTGGCCGCCGCTCTGAATCGTGTGTGTACCACTCGTCAGCGTCGGGGCCTTGCCGCAGCCGCCGGTCGCCCGGACGGTGCCGGTGGTGGTGGCCGACGCACGCGCACCGAGGCCGCTGCTGAACGAAGTGCCCGCCGCTGACAGGACGAGAAGTATCGCAGCCGCTATCGCCATTAAGAGCGGTTTGCGTTTCATACACTCCTTCTTCCGTGGTTGAGGGATGGGCAGGGGGCGTCGGTCGCCGGGGCGTTTCAGACCCCGGTGATGGTCCATTCGTTGTTGGTGCTGGAGTTCGGCGTCCACATCACCGTGGTGGAGCCGACGGTGGTGCTGCCGCTGCCGTCAAGGGCGGTGCCGGTGCCCCGATTGATGATCTGGTAGCGGTTGCCGCCGAGGCTGTTGAGCGCCCACTGCTGGTTGTTGCCGCCGTTCCACGCCTCCTGCCGGGCGGGAGCGCCGTTCGCGGAATTGCCCCAGCTGTCGGCGGCCATGCCATTGGTGCGGTTCATGATGCGGTAGTAGCCGTTGCCGAGGTCGATCAGCTGCCACTGCAGGTTGGTGCTCCCGTCGTAGTTCCACTGCTTGAGGTTGGAGCCGGAGGCCACGTTGCCCCCGCTGTCGAGCACCAGTCCGCTGGTCACGTTGGCGATCTTGACCCAGGTGGTGGAACCGCCCGGCGCGCCCAGGACGGGGATCTCACCGGAGAAGGTGAGCTTGACCGTGTACGCCAGGGCGCTGAACGGCGGATTGGACGAGGGCATGGTGAGGTGCAGGCCGGAAGCGTCCTGGGTCGGTGCGGGGAGGTTGATGTAGGTGCCGGCGGTGTTGTTCAGCAGTTGCGCGCTGGTCAGGCTGCTGAGGTTGATCTGGTTCGAGTTCAGCGTGGTGATGGTCATGGTGCCGCCCTGCCAGCCCAGCGCGGTGGCGTAGAGGACCTTGTTGTCCTGACTCCGGGTGAACCGGATGTCCTGCGGTTTGCCGGCCACCGGTCCGCTGAACGAGCCTCCGCCCATTTTGGTGGGGCCCTCGCCGTAACTGGCCCAGGAGCGGGTGCCGTAGACCGCCTCTCCGAAGCGGCCGAGCCAGTCACCCATGGCGAGCAGGATGGACTGCTGCCCGGAGGGGATGGTGCCGTCGGCCATCGGCGCGATGTTCAACAGCATGTTGCCACCCTTGCTGACCCGGTCGATCAGCGAGTGGAGCAGTGCCTGCGTCGAGTAGTAGCCGATGCCCGCCGTGTAGCACCAGCTGGAGGAGGAGATGCTGTCGTCGGTCAGCCAGTAGGGGGTGAGCAGCCCTGCCGGGCCGCCGCGCTCGAAGTCGAAGACCTCGCCCTTGTTGTCGAGGCCGTCCTTGTAGGTGGCGACCACGTCCTTGTTCCAGGAGACGGCCTGGTTGTAGTAGTGCGCGAGGAACTGGAGCCGGTAGGACTCCTGCACCAGGCCCAGGTCGAAGTCCTGCCAGACCAGGTCCGGCTGGTAGCCGTCGATGACCTCGACCAGCTTGTCGTACCAGAGTTTGTTCTCCGCGGCGGAGTCCTGCTGACCGAAGAGGATGCGCAGCGTCGGGTCCGACTGGGACGGCACGTGGTCGTAGTAGCCGTTGAAGTGGTAGGCGTGGTGAAGCGAGGCCATGAACTTCAGTCCCTGCCCGCGGATGGCCTGCGCGTGCAGCCCCACCAGGTCGAGTCTGGGGCCGTGCTGGACCGAGTTCCACGGGTTGGCGCGGCTGTTCCACATGGAGAAGCCGTCGTGGTGCTCGGCGACCGGGCCGGCGAACTTCGCGCCCGCGGCCTTGAACAGCCGCGCCCAGGCGTTCGGGTCCCAGTTGCCGCCCTGGGAGACCAGTTTGGGGGCGAACTGCACGTGGTTGCCGGCCTTGTCGCGGGCACCGTCGATGAAGTTCTGGTACGGCCACACCGAGGGGTCGCCGTAGGTGGCGATGTGGTGCTGGTTCTCGGCCGAGCCGCCGATGTACATGTTGCGCGGATACCACTCGTTCCCGAACGCGGGAACGCTGAAGACGCCCCAGTGGTAGTAGATGCCGAACTTGGCGTCCTGGAACCAGGCCGGGGCCGGGGGGTGCTGGTCCACGGAGGACCAGCTCGCGGTGTAGCTTCCGGGACCGTCGGTCGCGGCGGCCTCGGGGGCGAACCGCAGCAGGCCGAAGGCCGTGGCGGCGCCGGCCGCCGCAAGCAGCCGGCGCCGGCTGATCGGGAGGGAAGAGGAAGTCATGGGGGCCTCTCGGAGGAAGTGACGGGGGTGGCTCAGGAGGATCGACAGCCGGTCACCTGATCAACTGCGCGTCCACTTCTGGTTGCTGCTGCCGTTGCAGGTCCACAGCTCCAGCAAGGTGCCGTTGGCCGTTCCCGCGCCCGTGGCGTCCAGGCACAGGCCGGACTGGGCACTGGTGATCGTGCCGTCGGCGTTGATCGTCCACTTCTGGTTGCTGCCGCCGTTGCAGGTCCAGATGTCCACCTTGGTGCCGGGGCTGGTGCCCTGGCCTGCGGCGTCCAGGCAGTCGCCGCCGTACACCCGCAGCTCACCGGTCGGGGTACTGGTCCACTGCTGGTTGCTGCCGCCGTTGCAGTCCCACAACTCCACCTGGGTACCGGACGTCTGCGACTGGTTCGGCACGTCCACGCACCGGCCGGAGCCGACCCCGACGATCGCGCCGATCGTGCCGCCGCCGCTTCCGCCGCTGCCGGGGGTGATGGAGAGGTTGTCGAACTGCGCCGTCTCACCCTGGCTGGTCGCGTAGCCGGCCTGGCCGCCGGCCCAGGTGCGGTCGTTCACGGAACCGACCGTGAAGCCGTCGATGACTGCGGTGACGGTGGTGCCGGAGAAGGTGAGGGCCAGAGTGTGCCACCGGTTGGTGCCCAGTCCCGTGGTCGTGCCGTGGGCCAGGGTGGAGACGTTTCCGTTGGTGTTCGAGTTCAGGATCGACCAGGCTCCGGTGTCGCTCACCCGCAGGTGGTAGGCGTTCAGTCCTCCCGTGCTGCTGTAGTCCTGTGCGTTGGCACGGCCGATCAGCTCGGCGTATCCCGGCTGTTCGAGCATCACGTCGGACGAAACGGTGTAGTTGCTCCAGCTCACGTCACCGAGCAGGGCGTGCGGATCGGACAGCGCGTCCCAGGTGATCGGTTTCTGCGGGCTCATCTGGCGCACGCACGTGCCGCTGCGGCCTCCGCCGCAGCCCACCGCCTCGAAGGCACCCTGCCAGTCCATGAGGTACTTCGCCTCGGTGCCGGTGGCGTAGCCGTCGAAGGAGTCGCTGTACGGCAGGCTCATCGTGCCCTGGGCGGGACCGGTGGCGGTGCCCTTGCCCTGTCCGGTCGTGGTGGTCAGGGTGTAGACGCGATGGGGCTGCACGGTCAGGCTGAAACCGCCGCCGGACGGGGTGATGTCCGTGGAGTGCACGAAGTAGTCGGCCGGGTTGCTTGAGTTGACGTCGGTCGACCAGACGTGGACGGTTCCGGTGGACAGTCCCCCGGTGACATTGAAGTTCAGCGTCTGGGGGCTGCCGGCGTCCATCGTCTCGATGACCGTGGAATAGTCGGAGTTGTTCGTCGACTTCAGTGAGACATAGCTGCCGTTGTTCCGGTTGCCGCCGATGTAGCCGCTGGAGGCGTCGAGGTACTTCCACCCCGGGGCGGTGAACTGGCTGGTCTGCGCCATCACCCAGGCGTTCTTGCCGATCGCGTAGTGGCCGGACCACGGCTGCGAGGCCAGGGCGAGACCCATGGTGGGGTACGGCAGGTTCGGCGTGATCGCGGCGACCACCGGCCAGTTGAGGTACGCGGTCATCCGGCCGTCGATATAACCGCGGTTGATGCCGCGGGCCACGGCCGGCGCTCCCGCGTTGTAGTCGTCGGAGCCGTTCTCGCTCGCCCACAGCGTCTTGCCGGACGATGTCGCGGCCGACGGCACCGAGCAGTTGGACTGGGACGACCGGTAGCCGCAGGGGTAGTGCGTGCCGATGACGTTCACCGCGGCGGCGAACGCCGGGTTGGAGTCGATGTCGTTCGCCACGTTCCAGTCCGAGTCGGCTGCGACGATCTTGATGTTGCCGTAGCCGTTGGTGTTGAGCGCGCTGCGCAGCTGCTCGTACCAGGAGATGTTGTAGCCTCTCTCGTTCCATCCGCCGAGGTAGTCGATGCTCAATCCATGCTGTTTGGCGCAGCCCAGCCACGAGAGCAGATAGTTGATCATGTCGGTGGACCAGAAGTTCCCGCCGCCGATCCAGCCGGGGGCGCCCCAGGCGAGCCCGTACAGCTTGATGTCCGGGTTGCGCGCTTTGGCCTGCTCCATCAGCCACCATTCGTAGCCCCGGTTGCAGTTGAGGTCGGACCGGGTGTGCTGGTGACTCGGCTCGGCCCCCGAGGTGGAGTTGGTGTCACCGCCGATCTCGGCCTTGAGGATCTGGAGGGAGGCGCCGTAGCCGGGCCGGAACAGGTAGTCCAGGATCTGGCCGCGTTCGGGCTCGGGATAGTCGACCAGGAGTCTGCTGTTGCCGCCGCCGCCGCTGATCGCGCCGACGCCGTCGAAGGTCCGGCCGCCGGACGCGCCGTTGATCGTGATGGAGGTGGCGGCATGGGCCGGCGCGGCGGCCGTGCCCACGACGCCGCCGGCGGCCAGGACGAGGCCCGCGAGCACGGCCGTCGAGGCGCGTACACGCCGGAACAACCGTACGAATGCTGACACGGTGGGTTCCTTTCGCAGGTCGGAGGTGTCCCATGGCCGGTGTGCTGGGTCCGGCCACAGGGCCCGAGGGCTGTGCTGTTCGTGGTGGTCATGACCACGGGGTTGCGTCCGTGGGGCTGTGGTCAGCGCAGGACGAAGTCCTGGTTGGTGCCGGGCCCGTTCTTGCACGGCCACTGGTCCAGTTGCTGACCTGCGTTGCTGCCGGCGCCGTAGACGTCCAGGCACAGACCGCTGTTCCGGTTCTGGAACGCGTAGGAGCCGTCGGACTGCCGCACGGGCAGCCAGAGGCCGTTGGCCGTTGCGCCGGGGGCCTGTTGGACGATGTCCGGGGTGCCTGCCGCCGTGGAGCTGCCGGCGACCGCCACGTCCTGCCCTGAGCTCTGGGCGCGCAGTTCGCCGTAGCCGCCCGAGGCCGGCACGAACTGGAACTGCTGGTTGCCCTGCCCGTTGCAGGTCCACTGGTCGATCGCGGCGCCCGCGCTGCCGGAGTTTCCGTACACGTCCAGGCACAAGTTGTCGCTGGCGACGACGAGTTGGTGATAGCCGTCCGGGAAGCCCCCACCGCCACCACCACCGGACGAGGCCGGTGTCAGATAAACGGCGAACGCGTCGTGCGAGGCCTGGAACGTGAACGGCACGGTGATCGAGCCGCCCGAGGTGCTCACGTTCTGGTCGAACACGATCTGCGGGGCGGCGAGCGGCGCCTGGTCCGGGATGCGATGCACGGTGACGTGCACGCTGCCGGCGTTCGCCAGCCAGGGTACGGACGACAGCCCGTTGAAGGTCACGGACGCGGCGCCGGTGTACCCGTTCGAGTCTCCGATGACCGCCACCGCGCGCTTGGCGGTGGAGTCCTCGGAGGCCGAGATCGCCGTCGAGCCGACCTGGCCCGAAGTGTCCACGAGGGTGCCGGTCATGTCGGCGTAGTCCCGAAGCGCCCACCAGTTGCCGGTCGGCTGCCAACTGCCCCCGCTCTGGGTCAGGACTCCGGTCAGGTTCGGGGTGACGCAGCACACCCAGTTGCCGCGCATCGCGTTGGTGTACCCGGACTGCGCGAACCGCGCCAGGTACCACGCTGTCACCCCGGCGGTCTGCCGGTCGGCCGGCTGGTACTCGTTCGAGGACAGCGGCAGCGGACCGATACCCGCAGCGGTCAGGTCGCTGTCGAGGGTCTGCGCGACGGTGACCGGGTCGTCGACATCGCCCTCGTTGTGGTTGGTGATCATGTCCGGCACTGTCCCGGCCGCCTTCACGTGCGCGAGCCAGGTCTGCCATTCACCCGGGTTGTGCTGCGGGTTGAACGCGAGCGACGGCCCCACGATCTGCGCCCCGGGGGCGATGCGCCGGATCTCCCGGTAGGCGGTGTCCCACATCCGGAAGTACTGGGCGCTGTTCACACCCCGGGTCCAGAAGACGGAGATGTCCGGCTCGTTCCAGATGTCGTAGGCGAACGTCAGCCCCGAGGCCTGCAGTGCTCCCACCGTGGAGTCGATGAAGCTGATCCAGTTGGAGCAGTCGCCGTTGTCGCACGGGTACGTCGTGTTCGACGGCTGGCCGCCGTTCGCGCCGTAGATGTCGCTGACCAGTACCTGGTACTGCGCGTGATAAGGCGGCCGGGTGAGCCGTTTCGCCTGCGCGATGATGGAATCGACGTCGGCACGGGTGGCCGGGCCGTCCTTGTAGCCGTCCCTGATCCAGCCGCCGGAGAACCATCCGCCGCCGCGGAACGCGTTGAGTCCCAGTGGCTGGATGAACTGGTCCGCCGGCTGGCTGCCGTCTTCGGTGATGCCGTAGAGGAACCCCTCCCCCACGCCGGTCGACGGCCCCCGCGTCGACGCCAGGTTCACGCTGAGCGACTCGCCCGAGGCGGCCCGGCTCGTGGTCGTCGACAGCAGCGGCAGCACGAGCGCCAGGACGATGCCGGCCATCAGTGCCAGACGGCCGGGTCTTCCTCTCGTCCTCATCCGGTCCTCCTGCGGTTCGGCGCCGCTGCGCTGCGTGGGCGGTACGGCGCGGTGACACGCCGGGGCGGCCGTCGGGTGCCGCCCCGGCGTTGGGTGCGGGTCGCTCACGGGGTCAGTTCAGCGACCATTGCTGGTTGGATCCGCCGTTGCAGGTCCACAGTTCAACGGGGCTGCCGTTGGCGGTGGCGGCGCCTGTCACGTCCAGGCACAGGCCGGACTGGGCGCTGGTGACGGTGCCGTTGGCGTTGAGGTTCCACTGCTGGTTGGTCTGGCCGTTGCAGGGCCAGGTGATGGCCTTGGTGCCGGGGCTGGTGCCCTGGTTCGAGGCGTCCAGGCACATCTGGCTGCTGCCGGAGTACACGGTGAGCCGGCCGGAGGCGGTCTGGGACCAGGTCTGGTTCGCCCCGCCCGAGCAGTCCCGGATCTGTGTCTGCGTCCCCGGCGTCGTGGACGCGCCCGGCACCTCCAGACACCTGCCCGCACCCACCGCGTGCAGCGCACCCGTCGTGCTCGGGCCACCACCGCCTCCCGTCCCGTAGCCGGCGGCGGTGATGCCGGCCTGCACGGCGTTCTCGGTGGCGTCGGAGGGGTACCCCGCCGTCATCGCGCCCTCGAAGAACTCGCCTTGTCCCGAGTTGCTGTTGTCGCCCCCGGTGCCGAGCAGGACTGAGCTGTCGACCTTCATCGGTGAGTAGCCGTTCGGCAGGGGGCCGGAGAAGGTGGTGGTCAGGCCGCCGCTGGTGGCGTTGCCGTATTTGAGAGTGAAGTTGCTGGTGCCGTTGTTCTTCTCCCAGGCGCTGACGAAGGGGTAGTGCACTCCGGGGTTGTTGGGATCATGGTTGGAGCCCGTGTTGGTGTGGTACATGCCGTTCTCGAGGTCGGCCTCGACCCACGGCCCGCTGCCGGTACATCCGTTGAACCAGCAGGCGTTGCCCCAGTAGATGGCGTTCATGGTGGCGTTACCCGTGTCGGTGTGGGAGTTCTCGCCGCTGCCGTAGTCGAAGCAGCACCACTGGTTGGTGTAGTTCGACGACGTCACCATGTAGATGCCTTCGGGCTGGGAGCCGGTGGCCACGCCGCTCGCGTGGTCGAGCCGGTAGCCGACGCCCGGGGTGACCTTGACTCCGAAGACCTGGTGGCCGGCCAACGTCACCGGAAGGGCCATGGCGTCCGCCCCGACGTCGGAACCGTTGGGTCCGGGGCCCTTCCAGTAGCCGCCCCAGGAGATCGGCAGATCGTTGTGCCTGGCGGTCTGGTCGTAGATCTTCGTGATCGTGCACGACGTGCCCGAACAGAACGACACCTGGGAGGCGCCGTCTGCGTAGCCGCCCGCGCTGAGCACTCCGATGTCGCGGTAGCTGTGGTCAGAGGCCCGCTGGATCCGGTACAGCGGCCCGTTGTACGACGCGAAGAGCGCTCTGGTGGTGGAGTGCGCCGTCACGCACGGCGTGCCGCCCGCGGCGTAGATGTCGCACGGGAGCGACGCGTCGGCCGCGGAGGCGTTCGCCGACAGGGCCGCCGAGTGAACGGCGGCGGCCGTGCCGGTCTGCGAGGATGTGGCGAATGCCGGTGCGCCGAACGCGGCCAGGGCCATCGCCAGGGCGATCAGGAGCACGGCCGGGAATCGCCTTCGCCGGCGATCGGTTGCTGATCCGAGCAAGGAGACCTCCTCTGTGGCGGTGCCGCCGCACGGCGGCACCGAAGCTGCCGGTGGCCGACGGGAGGGGGGACTCATCCCAGCGTCCACCGCTGGCTGCTGCTGCCGTTGCAGGTCCACAGCTCGGCGAGGGCTCCGTCAGCCGTGGCCGCTCCGGTGACGTCCAGGCACAGGTGGGACTGGACGCCGGTGATCGTGCCGTCGGAGTTCAGCGTCCACTGCTGGTTGGTCTGGCCGTTGCACGGCCAGATCTCCACCTTCGTCCCGGGGGTGGTCTGGTTGTTGTAGGCGTCCAGGCACATCTGGCTGCTGCCGGAGTAGACGGTCAGCTGGTTGGAGGTGGTGTGCGTCCATGTCTGGTTGGCCCCGCCGTTGCAGCTCCAGATCTCCACCTGGGTGCCGGCGGTCGTGGTCGAGTTCGGTACGTCCAGGCACTTGCCCGCCCCCACCGCGTGCAGCTCACCGGTCACGCTGGTGCCGCCACCGCTGCTGGTGCCGCCCGCGACCCGGTACATCACCGTGCCGTGCGCCGGCACGGAGGCGCTGATGGTGCCCGAGGTGGTCGAGGACGCCCCCGACCACAGGTCGGTCAGGGTATAGGTGGACGCCCCGGTCTTCCCGATCGCGGCCGCGGTGGTGGTGATGGTCGCCGTCGAGCCCGTCTCGTTGAACAGCGCCACCGACACGTCCCCGTTGGCGAGCGGCTTGGCCAGCACGTCCAGGCCGCCCGAGGACGACACCATGGTGCCCTGCTTGCCCAGGGGGTCCTGGTCGACCGCGATCACCCGGGAGTTGGTCAGGACGGACAAGGTGGCCGCACTGGCCGACGGGATGTTGGTGCCCGCGATCAGCGGCGCGGCCATCTCCGCCCACAGGCTGAACTCGCTGCGGCTCTCGGTGGCCGTCAGTGAGCCGTTGCCGACCTCCAGCATGTCGGGGTCGTTCCAGTGGCCGGGGCCGGCGTAGGAGGCCAGTCCCACGTTGCTGTGGAAGATCGACAGCATGCTGGAGTAGTCGGCGGTGATGTCCCCGGTCGTGCGCCAGCTGTTGCCCACGTCCGCGCCCCAGGTCCACACGTTCTCCTGGCCCCAGTTGCACAGGCTGAACAGGATCGGCCGGCCGGTTGCCGCAAGGGCGTCCCGCATCGCGGTGTACCGGGTGCGCGCCGGCACCCCGGTGTTGTTGCAGTTGTCGTACTTCAGGTAGTCCACGCCCCAGGACGCGAACGACTGCGCGTCCGTGGTCTCGTGCCCCAGGCTGCCCGGATACCCGGCACAGGTCGCGGTGCCCGCGTCCTCGTAGATCCCCAGCTTCAGCCCCAGCGAGTGCACGTAGTCCGCGGTGCCCTTGATGCCGTCGGGGAACTTGGCCGGGTCCGGCACCAGCCGGCCGCCGGAATCGCGGTTGTGGGTCATCCAGCAGTCGTCGATGTTGACGTACGTGTAGCCCGCCGCCTGCATGCCGTTGGTGTGCATCGCCTGGGCGGTGGACTTGATCAGCGACTCGGAGACATTGCAGCCGTACGCGTTCCAGTCGTTGAATCCCATCTGCGGGGTCAGGGCGAGCCCGTTGCCGAGCGCGGCGGCCGGCTGCGCCGCAGCGAGGGAGAGGAGGGGGAGGGTCACGGCGAGCAGCACGGCCGAGAACGTGAGCGCCAGGGTCCTGCGCAGGGACTGCAGCGGGTGCAGCGGCCGAAGGCGCCTGGCTCTCGCAGTGGTCATGGGCATAGGTCATCGACTCCTGGGCCGAGGGGTGGGAGAGCACGTGCAGGGCTGCGGGACAGGTCCCGTGATGGTCCTTCGGGCGTGCGGGAGGATCTACGCCTCCCGCACGCCCGAAGGGGCTTCAGCGGTACCCGGCCGCGGTGATGTTGGCCTGCACCGCGTTGTCGGTCGCGTCGGAGGGGTAGCCGGCGACGATGGCTCCTTCGTAGAAGGTGCCGGCGCTCAGATTGGCGCCGCCGCCGGGCTTGCAGCAGTCACCGCCGCTTCCCAGGACGATGGCCCCCTGTTTCTTCATGGGGCTGTATCCGCCGGGAAGTCCGCCGTCCCAGAGGGTGGTCAGGGCGCCGGACTGCGCGTTGCCGCCCTTGAGGGCGAACCTCGACGTCCCGTTGTTCTTCAGCATCGCGGTGACGAACTTGTTCGGAAAAGCACGCTGGTTGGTGTTCCAGGACTGGCTGCCGCCGGAGTACAGGCCCCATTCGAGATCGGCCTGGACCCAGGGACCGCTTCCCGAGCAGCCACCGAACCAGCACTCGGTGCCGAAGTTGATCGCGTCCATGGCCCCGGCGGCGTCGGCCTTCCTGGTCGTCTCGCTGTTGCCGTAGTCGAAGCAGCAGCCGCTGTTGACGTGGGTGCCGCTGGTCACCATGTACGCCCCTTCGGGTGCGGCACCGGTCGGCACGCCCGTCAGGTGACCGTCCCGCCAGTAGCTGTTTCCGGGGTTGATGTACAGCGAGTAGGCCTTGGATCCCCCGGCGGTCAGCGACTCCGAGGTCGCCTTCGCGGGGCTACTCTGACTCGATCCGGGGACCTGGGCCGATCCCTGGTACCACAGGTCGTTGCCGTGCCCGGACTGGTCGCGGACGACCGTGATCACGCACGAGGTACCCGCGCAGAACGAGTCCTGCGCCGCCGCGTCGGCGACACCGCCGGGCGCCAGGACGCCGATGTCCCTGGTCGCGTTGTCCGAGGAGCGCCTGACCTGGTACAGGGAGCCGTTGTACGAACGGTAGAGCGCCCGCACCGTGCTGTGCGCGGCCACGCACGGCGTACCGCCCGCGGCGTAGATGTCGCACGGGCCCGACCCACTGGGCGGAGGCGGAGGCGGAGGTGCCGGCGTGCTCCACTTCTGGTTGCTCTGGCCGTTGCAGGTCCACAGGATGACCGCAGTGCCGTTGGCCGTGGCCGCCCCGTTGACGTCCAGGCAGAGGCCGGATGCGGTACCGGTGACGGACCCGTCGGAGTTCTGCCGCCACATTTGGCTCGGCCGGCCGTCACACGACCAGATGACCACCGGGGTACCCGGGGTCGTCCGGTTGTCGTAGGTGTCCAGGCACCGGGTGCCGCTCATCGTCCTCAGCTCACCCGCCGCCGTGAACTCGAACGCCTGATTGGCCTGGTTGTTGCAGTCCCAGATCTCGAGCGCCGTTCCCGGCGTGTCGATGTTTCCCTTGACGTCCAGACACCGCCCTGAGGCCGAGCTCACCAGGGGTGCCGTCACCGTCGGCACCGATGCCGGCCATGTCGGCGCGGTCGCCAGCACCATGCTCAGCAGTGCCATCACGCAGACGGCGGCGACCGCCGGTAAGCGTGGTCTACGAAAGCCCCCACAGAGAACCCTCAGACATCCCATGTTCATAGTGATTCCATGCACCCCTGACACTGTCAATAGCCAAACCTCCCTCAATCCGAACTGATCCATCCCATGTCTCTGGCCTGGTCAGCCCTCCGTGACGGCATGCCGAAACCCGCGTCCGGCGACGGCTGCCGTGCCGGGCGCGGGGTTCGTTCCGGCCCCCGAAGTGATCCGGGCCGAAGCGCGGGTTCGGCGCCGATCACCTCACCTGAAGTTCCAGTGCTGGTTGGCGCCGCCGTTGGAGTCCCAGATCTGGACCGGGGCCCCGTTGCCACTCTGCCCGGCGGGGATCTCCAGCACCCGGCCGGAAGCGACGTTGGTCAAGGTGTACGAACCGTCGCCGTTGCGGCTCGCCCGCCAGTGCTGGTTCGCACCACCGTTGGCGTCCCAGATCTCCACCCGCGTGCCGTTGCCCGTCTGACCACCCGGCTCGTCCAGAACCCGGCCACTGCCGACATTGGTCAGCGTGTACGAACCATCACTGTTCTGGCTCGCCCGCCACTGCTGGTTCGCAGCAGAACCGTTGGCGTCCCAGACCTGCAGAGGCGTGCCGTTCCCCGTCTGGCCCGCCGGCGCGTCCAACACCCGGCCCGCAGCGACATCGCTCAGCGCATACACCTGGCCCGAGACGATGCCCCCCGGGTCCCCCGGGTTCCCCGCGCTGCCGCCCAGCGCGGACAGGACCGCGTCGTAGGCCGGCTTCTTGTTGCCGTTGCGGTCGAACAGCAGCGGATTGTCCCCGCTGCGCCAGGAGTCGCTGTCCCTGATCCCCCACACCGTGATGCCGGTGCAGCGGGCGACGTTCATGCACGCCTGGACGGTGTCGGCGTAGGCGGTCGGCGACGCCTGGGCGATGTCGAGTTCGGTGATCTGGACGTCGACGCCGAGGGCGGCGAAGTTGGCCAGGGTGGTCCGGAAGCTCGACGGGGGGCCGCCGGCACCGAAGTGGCTCTGGAAGCCGACGCAGTCGATGGGCACACCGCGGGACTTGAAGTCCTTGACCATCGCGTAGACGCCCTGCGTCTTGGCGTCGGTCCAGTTCTCGATGTTGTAGTCGTTGTAGCAGAGCTTGGCCGAGGGGTCGGCGGCCCGGGCCGTGCGGAACGCCTCCTCGATGAAGCCGTTGCCGAGCACGTCCTGGAACACCGAGCTGCGGTGCTGGGTGGAGCCGTCGGCGAAGGCTTCGTTGACCACGTCCCAGGCGTAGATCTTGCCCTTGAAGTGGGTCATCTCCGTGGTGATGTGGTTGTTCATCACGCTGCGCAGCGTGTTCGCGTCCCTGATTCCGCTGACCCAGCCGGGCAGCTGCGAGTGCCACACCAGGGTGTGGCCGCGCATCCGCTGCCCGTGCGCGGTGGCGTGGCCGACGATCTGGTCGGCCGGGCCGAAGTTGAAGGTGCCGCGGGACGGTTCGGTGGTGTCCCACTTCATCTCGTTCTCCGGGGTGATCATGTTGAATTCCCGGTCGAGAATCGTGGAGTACGTCGGGTCGCCGAGCTTTCCGGCCGCCACGGCCGTGCCGAAGTAGCGGCCGCTGCCGGCCGCTGCCGCGCCCAGCGTGCCGGAAGCCGCATGTGCGGCGGGGGCCGCTGCCCCGGCCAGGGCCAGTACCGTGCCGGCTGTCAAACCGGTGACCGAGGCCAGGGCCTTGCGAAGACGGGGCTCCTTATTGAGCCAGAACATAAAGATCGCTCTCCTTGTGTGGGGGTGAGACACCGACCGCGAGACGGTGCCGCGGTGGAGTCGGGTCACGGGCTCAGGAGACCGGCAGAGCGGTCCACTGCTGGTTGGCGCCACCGTTGCAGTCCCACAGGACCAGTTGCGTACCGTCGGTGGTGGACGCACCGGGGTCGTCGAGGCAACGGCCGGAGACCGGGTTGCGGTAACCGCCGTTGTACGCCTGCCACTGCTGGTTGGTGCCGCCGTTGCAGTCCCAGATCTCGATCTTGGTGCCGTTGGCCGTACCACCACCCGTGGCGTCGAGGCACTTGCCGAGCGCCCGCAGAGTGCCGTCGGAGCGCGCGGACCACTGCTGCGCGTCGGAGCCGTTGCAGGACCAGATCTGCGCGGCGGTCCCGTTGGCGCTGTTGCCGCCGTTGACGTCCAGGCACTTCCCCGCGACCCCGGAGCGCACCTGACTGCCCACGGAAACCGGCGGCTTGATCCAGCCTGCCGCGTCCGCGGCCTGGACCCCGGCGTTGAAGGCGTCCGCCATCTTGCGGTAGCCGTTGTCGTTGGGGTGCAGGGAGTCGGACAGGTCCGCGGTGGTCACAGCGCTCATGTCCACCAGGCGTACGTGCTTGCCGGCAGCCTGCTCGGCCTGGACAATTCCGGGGAGCTTGGCGTTGAACGCGGACCGGCTGGCCTCCTCGGTGCCGCTGGTGGAGACGATCAGGGTGCCGACGAGGACGGTCGCGTCGGGGGCGTCGCGGGTGATCTGGTCGATGAGCGCACGGAGCCGGTCGGTCGCGGTCGGGACCTGGTAGTTGCCGTTCAGGTCGTTGGTACCGATCTCCAGGGTGACCACGTTCGGCCGGTAGCGGGCGAGCACGCTGTCCGCGATGCCGGCTATCTGGTCGATCCGCCAGCCGGAGTGGCCTTCGTTGTCCGGGTCGGACATGGTGCCGGCCCGGCCCGAGCCGACGAAGTCCAGCGCGTGCCCCTCGGCCGACAGCTGGTTCCACAGGAAGCTTCGATAGCCGTTCCCGGACGGGCTGCCGACGCCCCAGGTGATCGAGTCGCCCAACGGCATCAGCCGCAAGGTGGCGGGCGCGGCGGCCCGCACGGCGGCGGGCGGCGCCTCGGTGCCGGTGGCGGCCGCCGCGGGCAGGGCACTGCCCATGCCGAGCGCGGCCGTCAGCGCCGCGGCCAAGGGTGCCGAGTACTTCTTCATCAGCGTTCCTCACTGGTGCGGGACAGTGGGTGGGGTGAACGGGCCGGCGAGCCGGTCAGCGGGGGGTGAAGTCCTGGTTGCTGCCGGCCGTGTTCTTGCAGGGCCATTGGTCGAGCTGCTGGCCGGGGTTGCTGCCGCCGCCGTAGACGTCCAGGCACAGGCCGCTGTTCTTGTTCTGGAAGGCGTAGGAGCCGTCGGACTGCCGCACCGGCAGCCACAGAGCGCCGGCCGCTCCGTCCGGGGCCTGCTGCACGATGTCGGGCGTGCCGGCGGCCGTGGACCCGCCCGACACTGCCACGACCTGCCCGGAGTTCTGCGCCCGCAGCTGCCCGTAACCGCCCGAGACCGGCACGAACTCGAACTGCTGGTTGCTCTGCCCGTTGCAGGTCCACTGGTCGATCGCGGCGCCCGCGCTGCCGGAGTTGCCGTACACGTCCATGCACAGGCTGTCGCTGCCGATCACCAGCTTGTGGTAGCCGCTGGGGAAGCCGTCGCCACCGCCGCCCGAGGACTGGATGCCTGCCTGCTGGATGACCTGCCTGGCGCCCTGCGGCCAGTTGGTGCCGCTGACCTGGACGTTGCCGGTGAGGACGTTGTTGTGCGGAGGGCCGGTGGCCACGTACGTGTTGCCGCCGTTGTACCAGTTGCCGGAGAAGGTGCTGTCGTCGGTGTGGTTGTTCCCGTTGGCATTGGTCAGCGCCCAGTTACCGGCGTCCTGCACCACGTTGTGGGACACCGTCAGATACCGGGAGCCCTCGTCGAGGTACAGCGCGGTGGTGTGGTTGTTGTCGTACATGTAGTTGTCGGAGATCACCGAGCCGGGGTTCGCGGACAGGCTGTAGATGCTGCCGCCGTCGAACATGGCGTTCTTGGTGTCGAAGACCAGGTTGTGCGAGACGGTGTTGTTCTTCAGCGTCGTGGGAGTGCTGTAGACGGGCTGGTACGTGTACGTGCCCCGGTTGACGTAGTCCTGGCTGCCACCCGGGTCGTTGATGCCCCAGCCCCAGCCGATGTCGATCCCGTCGTAGGGCAGGTGATCGCACTGGTTGTGGGTGATCGTCGCGTTCGTGACGTAGGTGGACAGGATGGCCGCGGTCTCTTTGTAGTCGGTCCCCACCCCGCTGACCCGGTTGTTGCTGATGACGATGTTCTGGTTGGTCATCTGCGGGTTGCTCGGGTGGTGCGCGTCCGGCTGGATCCCGCCGACCTGGATGCCGCTGCCGGCGTCGTCGGTGAACGTGTTGCCGGTGATGGTGATGCCGCTCGCGCCGAGTCCGGTGCCCGAGGCCGTGGCGACACCGTCGTTCCCCACACCCAGTCCGGCCTGCCCGAGTTCGGAGAAGGTGTCACCGGAGAACGTGATGCCGGTGGCGGCGGAGACCTGTACGGCCGCGGGCATCTGCGCCCAGTGGTTACGGGTGGCCTCGAACTGCGTGCACCCGGACTTGCAGGTGCTCAGCCAGTTGGCGGGCATCGCGTAGGCACCGGTGATGTGCGCGCCGCTCTGCTGGTCGGCGTAGCCGTCGGGTCCGCTCGGGCCGAGCCAGGAGGTTCCCGTGAACTTGATGCCGGTGAACGCCAGGCCGGTCGCCGGTGAGCCGTAGCTGCCGCTGATGCCGAGCAGGCTCTGCAGCCTGGGCAGTTCGATGTCGAGGCTGTCCGGGTTCTGCCCCGGCTCGGCCCGGTAGTACAGGTCGCCGGTGGACGAGTCGAGATACCACTGTCCGGCCTGCCGCAGGAACGAGTAGTTGTTCTCGAGGTACATCGTCCCGCCGGCGAACGGCGCGTTGACGGTGTCGTAGCCCCAGGAGTTGTTGTTCCACGCGGGCTGCTGCATGGTGATGGTCCTGCCGCTGATCGACTGGACCGGCGCATAGCGGTCGGTGAAGGAGTTGACGCTCTCGACTTCCATGTGGTTCTGGTCCGAAAGGCCGGCCAGGTAGTCGAGGGAGGGGTCGGTGATGGTCAGGCCGGTCTGGGTGAAGACGAAGCCGGAGCGCGGCACCTGGATCGCCGCCCGCGGTGCCTCCCTGCCGTTCACGTACAACTGGCGCGTGGTCACGCCGGTGCCGACGTGGACCGACCAGATGTTGTTGCTCTGATCATGCACCTGCCAACCAGATACCTGTTGGGCGCCGGTCACGACCGGCTGCTGCCCGGACATGGCCTGGTAGGTGATGGTGTGGCCGTTCTGGCCGCCGTCGCCCGAGCCGAAGGTCAGCGGCTTGGACAGCCGGTAGGTGCCACCGGCCAGGCGGACCACGACGTCCGAATCGGCCGAGAGCCGGTGCGCGGGCTGCTGCGCCTGGTCGATGGTGGCGAACGGCCGCTCGGCGGTGCCGTCCCCGCCGGGAGCCGCATCCGGCGCCACGTACAGGACGGCGGCTGTTCGGCTCCCGACCGGTACGGCACCTGCGGCCCCAGCCGTGGTCACGCTTGCGGCCAGTAAGGCGAGCACAGCCACCGGGGCGGCCCTGAGGCCGCGGAGCAGTCTGGCTGTGGACATCGTCATCCTCCAGTGGTGGCGCGTGTGCCCCGGTGGTCCCGGGGCGGTGTGGCGTGCTTCGCCGTCGATGCCGCCCGCGTGACGCGTCCGCCCGGGGCCGGGGCGAGGAGACCGGGCGATGCGGCGGCCGGACGGTCGGAAGATCCCGGAGGTGCCCGGCGGGCGCCGGGCATGCGGAGACCTGCTCCGGGGGCAGTGGCCGTGGCCGACGGTGAGCCGGCCACGGGCGGAGCCGTTCAGGTCAGTTCAGGCTCCATTGCTGATTGGAGCCACCGTTGCACGTCCAGAGTTCGGCCAGGGCGCCGTTGGCCGTGGAGGCGCCCGTGACATCGAGGCAGAGCCCGGACTGGACGCCGGTGACCGTGCCGTCCGAGTTCAGCTGCCACTGCTGGTTTGCGCCGCCGTTGCACGGCCAGGTCTCCACCTTGGTGCCGGCGGAGGTCTGGTTGTCGTACGCGTCCAGGCACATCTGGCTGCTGCCGCTGTAGACCGTCAGCTGGCCCGAGGACGTGCGGGTCCAGGTCTGGTTGGCGCCACCGCTGCAGTCCCAGATCTGCAGCTGAGTGCCGGCCGTGGTGGACGAGTTCGGCACGTCCAGGCACTTGCCCGCACCCACCGCGTGCAGCGCGCCGGTGCTCGTCCCGCCGCCGGAGGAATTGCTGTATCCGGCCGCGGTGATGTTGGCCTGGACCGCGTTCTCGGTGGCGTCCGACGGGTAGCCGGAGGTCATCACGCCTTCGTAGAAGGTGCCTTGGGCGCCCTTGCTGTTGTCGCCGCCGGTGCCCAGGATGATGGCGCCCTGCTTGCGCATCGGGTTGTAACCCGGGACGTTGGGACGCACCCCGTCGTAGAAGGTGGACAGACCGCCGGACTGCGCGTTGCCGCCACGGATCGCCCAGTGGTTGGGCCCGCCCTTGATGATGGCGGTCGTGTACCGGTAGTTGATGGTCGGATCGTTCGCGTTGTAGTGCTGGTTGACCCCGGAGAACAGGCCGTTCTCCAGGTCGGCCATGATCCACGGACCGTTGCCCGAACCATAACCCCAGACCCTGATGTTGCCGAAGTAGATGGCCTCCATGGTGCCGTTGCCGTCGTCGTTGCTGTCCGTCTCGGCGTTGCCGTAGTCGAAGCAGCAGCCGCCGTTGTAGTGCGTGCCGTCGAAGATCGCGTACATGCCCTCGGGGTTGTCCCCGGTCGCGATGCCGTTGGTGTGGTTGTTGCGGTAACCGGTGCCGGGCGCCACGAAGACGCCGTAGGCCTTGCGACCGCCCACCGTGGTGGGCGCGGCGGTCGCGTTCGCGAGGTTGTCGGGGCCGCCCGCGGCACCCCCGCCGGGCGCCTGCGTGAGGTTGTTGCCGCGGGCGGACTGGTCGTAGATGATCGTGATCAGGCAGGTCGTTCCCGAGCAGAACGAGTCCTGGGCGGCGGCGTCGGCGTACCCGCCCGCGCTCAGAACGCCGATGTTCCGGGTGGTGTTGTCCGAGGCACGCCGGACCTGGTAGAGCGGCCCGTTGTACGAGGCGTACAGCGCCCGGGTCGTGCTGTGCGCCGCCACGCAGGGCGTGCCGCCTGCCGCATAGATGTCACATGGCCCGGACGCGGCCGCCCGAGCCGTGCCGGCCGTGGCCGTCGCGCCGGCAAGCGCCCCCACGACAAGTGCGGCTGCGGCCCCCGCCCGGGCGAACGTCTTCGACCGAGAGCGGGGCGAGCGCGCCGGTGGCGGAACGTGCCCCTGGTCCGGCAGGCCGTGCGGCCTGCCACGGTGCCGTACCGCCGCGAGTAACCGCTGGACGCCACTGCGCCCGGGCAGCAGGCGACGTCCCGTACGTATGGTTCTCATCCGATCTCCCTACCGTGCCGACGCAACCCGGCCGGGTTGAGTTGGGGGGCGCTGGGGGGCGCTGACAATCCGGAAGCGCTTGAAGGTGCCGTTTTGCAGCGAGATTGCAGAGAGGTTTCGGGGGGAGACGGTGCTCCCGGTTTCGCGGGGCTGTCAAGGGTGCGGAGCCCACTGCTGCGAACGTTGTCGCGGAATCGATTCGAAGGCTGATTCCTGCGGTTCGGAAGCTTTCGGCGCGCTCGAAGAGTCGCGGCGTGGCGGCAGGCGGCCGGCGACGTGACCGCCCGTCGTTCGGGCGCGGTGTGCCGGGCGGGTGTGCGACGGCCTGGCCGGGATCATCCGGATGATCTACCTTCATGCCGGTGAGCAGGGGTGCAGCCCACGAACCGGGGCGGCTCAGGGCCGGCTCGCAGGGCACCCGGCACAAGCGGCGCGGCCTCTACCCGCGCGTCGGCTCCGCATTCGCCTCGCGGCACGCCATTGACCCCGCACACCGCCGGTCGTAGCATCCCGTCGAAGCGCTTGCGTGGAATCGATTCGCTCCACGCCTCCCGGCGCTGCGTGAGACGCGGAACGCATGACGGTTCCGACAGCCCGACGCCGTTCCCCGCGGACTCACGGCCCTCGGGCACCGTGCGTCGCACGCCGGCACGTCGGCGGTGCGCGACCAGCCCCCACGTGGTGGCGAGGCGGACGCACCTGCACCACCGCCACCACCCGTCAGTATCCTTGCGGCCTCGGTGCGGTCTTGAGGAGCTGGATGAACATCGGGGAGATTGCTCGACGCGCGGGAGTGTCGCGCAGCACGGTGTCGTACGCGCTCAGCGGCAAACGACCCGTCGCCACCAGCACTCGCAGACGTATCCAAGATGTGATCAACGAATTGGGATACCGTCCCAACGCGACCGCGAGGGCCCTGAAGGAGGGCCGGACCCGGACCATCGGGCTCGTCATCCCGCCCGCCGGCAACAGGCTCACACACATGCAGCTCGACTTCGTCGCCAGCGTGGTGGACGCCGCCGCGCGGGTCGACCTGGACGTCCTGCTGTCCCCTTCCGGCAGGGAACACGAGCGTTCCTTCGAGCGGTTGGTCTCCGAGAGCCGCGTGGACGGCGTCATCCTGATGGAGATCCGCCTGGAGGACCCTCGTGTGGGGCGCCTGCAGGATGCCGGGCTCCCCTTCGTCGGCATCGGGCACACGGCCGGCGACCACGAGATGTCCTGGATCGATGTCGATTACGCCGGTCTGGTACAGCGCTGCGTGCGGCACCTCGCCGACCTTGGGCACCGCCGGGTGGCTCTGGTCACTCGTTCCCAGGAACTCATCTCGGCCGGCTACGGCCCGGCGCACAGGGCCAGGGAGGGTTTCGAGGCGGCCCTGGCGGAACGCGGTCTCGACGGGCTCGAAGTGCCGTGCGGTGACGACGCCCGCTCCGGTCAGGAATGCGTCGAGGCGCTTCTGCGCAGCCATCCGGACGTCACCGCCGTCACCACCGTCAACGAGGCCGCCCTGCCCGGCATCCAACGCGCTCTGGCGGACGCCGGTCTCGAAGTGCCGTACGACTTCTCCATCACCGGAGTCGCGGCCGCGACGTGGGCCGAGGACTTCCGTCCACCGCTCACGGCAGCGGACGTACCGGCTCTGGAAATGGGTGAGAAGGCCGTTTCCCTGCTCGTGGAGCGCATCGCCGCGCCGGACACACCACCTCGGCACATCCTGTTGACCCCGCCGATCTCCTTGCGTTCCAGCACGGCCGCCGTACCCGCCGGCGGGCCGGCACGGTCCGGCCGCCCGGCGCGCTGAGCCGTGCGGTACGGCCATCGCGTTCACACGACGTCCCCGAGTGCGGCAGGGGTAGGAGGCACGGCCGTCAGGCGCTGAAGCGGGTGACCAGGCGGGTGGGCAGGATCAGCGGGGTGGGGTCCCCTCCGTTGACGAGCGTGACGAGCATGCGCGCCATCTCCCGTCCGAAGGCCTGTATGGGCTGGTGGACGGTGGTGAGCGGCGGATCGGCGATCTGGGCGACGGTCAGGTCGTCGAAGCCGACCACGGCGACATCGGCAGGGACCGGTCGTCCGGCCTCCCGCAACGTGCGCAGCGCTCCCGCCCCCATGTTGTCGTTCGCGGCGAACACCCCGTCCACCTCGGGGTGGTCAGCCAGCAGTGCGGCCATGGCGGCCGCTCCACCCGGTTCGGTGAAGTCCCCCTCCCGGGGCGGGTACGGGTCGAGGCCGGCCGCCAGCATGGCGTCCCGGTAGCCGCGGTACCGGGCGCGCCCGGCCTCGGTGTCCAGACGCCCGCAGATCGTGGCCACCCGGGTCCGGCCACGCGAGAGCAGGTACTCGGTGGCCTCGCGCGCTCCGCCGGCGTTGTCCACGTCCACGTACCACCGGGGAGCCGGACCGACCGGGCGACCGCCGAACACGACGGGCATCTCCGCGTCCTCGGCCACACGGGCCAGGGGATCGCCCTCGCGCAGCGCCATCAGCATGACGCCGTCGGCGCCCCGGGACCGGAGGAGTTCCGCCACCCGCTCGCGGCCCCGGTCGGAGGCGGCCAGACACAGCATCAGATGCAGGTCGGCCTCCTCCAGGGCGGCCGACGCCCCCACGATCACCTGGGCGAAGAACGGGTCCGCGAAGATGGACGGATCCTCCCCCGCGACGACCAGGGCCGCCGCTCCCGTCTGGCGGGTGGCCAGAGCGCGTGCGGTCGGGTTGGGGACGTAACCGAGCTGTCGGACGGCTCGTTCGACCGCCTCGCGTTTGGCGCGGCTGACGTGCGGGGCGTTGTTGAGGACGCGGGAGGCCACCGAGCGGGAGACGCCGGCGCGTTCGGCGACCTCGTCGAGCGTCGACTGCCGACGCGGCACATTCTCCCCCATGAACCCTGAGCCTTTCCTTCTCGGCCTCGCGGCAGGCATCTCGCCCCCGGCCTGGTTCCCCTGGGATCCGCCCGGTGGGCGACGGAGCGCAGACGCGGGCCCCACCGGCCGGGACTGGAAGCGCTTCCGGTTTCCGGGTGGTAGAGCGTTGTCTCCGCCGTGTGAAGTGCGGGTTCCGCGTGGCCCCTTGACAGCTTCACCAGGGCGCAACACGATACCGGCCACACGCCAAGAGTTGTCAGAGTTTTTGGGAGCGCTTCCAATGGGAGCGCTCCCAAGATCAGCCTCCAGCCCCTGCGGATCCGCGTCCCTGCCGGAGTCCGCCGACCCAAGGGGGCTCGTACCACCGCACTTCCTCAGCGCGTCGCACGCTCGGGACGAGGGCGTGCCACGCATCCCTGCCAGGAAAACCGAGGTACCGTCATGCGCCGCAGACTCCGCGCCCTCGTGGCAGCGTTCTCCGCTCTGCCGCTGGCACTCGCCGTCGCGCCGTCCGCCCACGCCGCCGATCCGACCACCATGACCAGCGGGTTCTACGTGGATCCCGACTCCAGCGTGAAGCGGTGGGTCGCCGCCAACCCCGGTGACGGCCGGGCGTCCGCGATCAGCGCCTCCATCGCCAACACCCCGATGGCCCACTGGTTCGGCTCCTGGAGCGGCACGATCGGCACCGCCACGGGTGCATACGTGGGGGCGGCGGACTACCAGGACAAGCTGCCCGTCCTGGTCGCGTACAACATCTACAACCGCGACTCCTGCGGCGGGCAGTCCTCGGGCGGGGCCTCCTCGCCGTCCGCCTACGCCACCTGGATCGCCCAGTTCGCCGGCGGGATCGCCAACCGCCCGGCCGTCGTCCTGCTCGAACCCGACTCGCTGGCGGACTACGGCTGCCTGACGCAGGCTCAGATCAATGAACGCCAGGGCATGATCAAGGGTGCGCTCACCCAGTTCAACCGCCAGGCCCCCAACACCTGGGTCTACCTCGACGCGGGCAACCCGAACTGGGTGAGCCCGGCGACCATGGCCCAGCGTCTCGACGAAGCCGGCCTCCGACAGGCTCACGGCTTCTCGCTCAACATCTCCAACTACTTCACCACGGCCGAGAACATCGCCTACGGCAACGCCGTCAACAGCGAACTCGGCGCCCGCTACGGCTACACCAAGCCGTTCGTCGTGGACACCAGCCGCAACGGCAACGGCTCCAACGGCCAGTGGTGCAACCCCTCAGGCCGCCGCATCGGCACCCCCACGCAGAAGGGCGGAGGCGCCGAAATGCTTCTGTGGATCAAGACCCCGGGCGAGTCCGACGGCAACTGCGGCGTCGGAGCCGGCTCCACGGCCGGACAGTTCCTTCCCGAGGTCGCCTACAAGATGATCTACGGCTACTGATCGCGGATCGCCCTGGCCCGGTACGGCCCCGCTCCGCAACCGGGCGACGGGCACCGCCGCCGCAGCCCGGCCGTCCACCGCTCACCGCTCTCCGCACCGGCGGCCGGCAGCCCGCCCCGGTGGCAGACGCTCCCCCATCCGTCCATCCACTCCCGGAGCAGCCATGAAACCACGCACCTCACGGCGCCGCGCGGCCGCCGTCATCGCGGCGCTCACCGCCTGCGCCGCCCTCGCCGCGACGCAGGCGCAGGCCGCACCCGCGCAGCACGTGATCACCACGGCCACGAAGTTCTACGTGGACCCGCACGGCAAGGCCGCGAAACAGGCCCTCGTCGACTTCAGGAACGGGGACTTCGAGGACGCCGCGAACATGGCAAGGCTCGCGAGCTGGCCGCAGGCCGAGTGGTTCACCGAGGGCACGCCCGACGAGGCGCGCGTCAAGGTGAACCAGCTCGTCCGCCGGGCCCGGGCGGTCGGCCGGACCCCCGTCCTGGTCGCGTACGACGTCCCCGGCCGGGACTGTTCGCAGTACTCCAGCGGCGGAGCGGCATCCTCCGCCGCCTACCGCCAGTGGATCGACGCCTTCGCCGCCGGCATCGGCGACGACAAGGCGGTGATCGTCGTCGAACCCGACGGCCTGGCCAACCTTCCCAAGGACTGCGGGCCCACCACCGATCCGACCGGCGAACTCACGGCCGCCCGCATCGCCGACCTCGCCTACGCCGTGAAGGCCCTGAAGGCCCGGCCCCGCACCGCGGTCTACCTGGACGCCGGCAACGTACAGTGGCGGTCCGTCGGCGACATCGCGCAGCGACTGCTCGATGCCGGGGTCCAGTACGGCGACGGCTTCGCCCTGAACGTGTCCAACAACCACCCCACCGACCACAACGCCAGATACGGCACCTGGATCGCCAAGTGCATCCGGTTCGCCACTGAGGGGCCCGAGCAGGCACGCGGCCACACCGACTGGTGCGCCAGCCAGTACTACTCGTCCGCCGCCCCCAACGACGGCGCCCCCGGCAACGCCGTCTCCCCCTCGGACCCGACGACCTGGCGGTGGACCGACGCCTGGTTCGACCAGAACGTGGGCACCCCGCCGGCCGACGAACTGCGTCACTTCGTGATCGACACCAGCCGCAACGGTCAGGGCGCCTGGACCCCGGCGCCGGGCAAGTACAGCGGGGACCCGGAGGCCTGGTGCAACGCGCCCAGCCGCGGTCTCGGCCCGCGCCCCACCGCCGACACCGGCGTCCCGCTCGTCGATGCCTACCTGTGGGTGAAGGTCCCCGGTGAGTCCGACGGCAGTTGCACCCGCAACACCGGCGGCACGATCGACCCCGAGTACGGCATCGTCGACCCGCCCGCCGGCGCGTGGTGGCCCGACCAGGCCCACGCACTGGCCCGCAACGCGGTACCGCGTCTGGCGTTCAACCGCTGAGTCTCGCGGACGCCTCCGGCGCCACCATGTGCCGCCGGCCACGGCCTGAAGGCGCCACCATGTGCCGCCGGCCACGGCCTGAAGGTCCGACCGCCCGGCGCAGCACAGGCCTCACCGGCCACGGCAGAATCACCTCATGCATCTGATCTCCGTGGTCCTGGTGGCGCTCATGGCGCTGCTGCACGCGTACATCCTCGTTCTGGAGATGTTCCTGTGGCAGCGCGGCCCTGGCCGCCGCTTCTCCGGCTTCGACGCCGACATGGCCCGCGCCACCGCGACACTGGCCGCCAACCAGGGGCTCTACAACGGCTTTCTGGCCGCGGGCCTGGTGTGGGGTCTGACAGCCGACGATCCGACCGGCCACCGCGCCCAGATCTTCTTCCTGTCCTGCATCGTCGTGGCGGGCGCCTACGGGGCGCTCACCGCCAACCGCCGCATCCTGTTCGCCCAGGCGCTGCCGGCCCTCGTGACCCTCGCCACGGTCATCGCGGCCGGCTGAGTGCGGCCGCGATGCCCCGCCTTCACGGCGCGGTGTTCTTGACGATCACCGTGTCGCCGACCCGGCTGAAGTCGTAGAAACGGTGGGCGTCCGCCGTGTTCAGGTGGATGCAGCCGTGGGAGGTGTCGGCCCGGCCGATGGCGTGGTCCCAGGGCGCCGCGTGGATGAACACGCCGGCGGTGGTCAGGCGCACCGCCCAGTGGACCGGGAGGACGTAGTAGTCGGGACTGCGCGGATTGCACGTGATGTGCGCGCTGCACGACGTCATCGTGACGACCTCGTCCTTGCCCAGCACATGGAACGTTCCGGACGGCGTGGGGAATGCGGGCTTTCCGAAGCCCACGGTGAAGGTCATCACCGTCCGGCCGCCCTCCGTGACGGTCATCCGGTGGGTCGCCGCGTCGATCGTCGAAACGTGGTCCGCGGAGGCCGCCTGCACGGGAGCCGCGCCCAGGGTCAGGACGGCCGCCAGAGCGCCGGCCGGTACCAGCCGGGCGGCGTCACGAAGACGCGGGCGGGGGACTCGGTGTGGACGGGTCATTTCTGATCACCGCCATTCTTTGCACAAACCAGGATATTCCACCTGCCCGAGGGCCACACCGGCCCCGGCTCCGGAGGTTTTCAGGCCACCGCGCCGATGAGTTCATCGGCGACCCACCGTGCGACGTCGGCGGGGTAGGGCGCCGGCAGTCCGAGGACGACGTGCCGGAAGCCGGCGTCGCCGGCGCTGCGAGCTGCGCCCTGGCGATCAGCGGCGCCGCAGCGACGGGTCGAGCAGAGCGGGCGGGGTGTCGAACTTTTCGTGGGGGGCGAGGTCGGTGCCGGGAGCGACGACGGCGTCGATCGCGTCGAGCACATCGGCGGAGAGCACGGTGTCGGCGGCGGCGAGTTGCGACTCCAGGTGCGCCGTCGTGCGCGGACCGATGAGCGCGCTGGTCACGGCGGGATGGGCGGTCACGAAACCGAGGGCGAGCTGAATCAGCGTCAGTCCCGCCTCGTCGGCGACCTGGGCCAGCTTCTCGACGGCGTCGAGCCTGGCCCGGTTGGCCGGAAGGGTGGTGTCGAAGCGTTCCGGCATGAACGTCGAGCGGCTGGTGGTGATGTCCCGACCCTCGCGGATCGCACCCGACAGCCAGCCGGAAGCCAACGGGCTCCACGCCAGCACACCCAGTCCGTACTCCTCCGTCACGGGGAGCACGTGGGCCTCGATCCCGCGCTGCAGGATCGAGTAGCTGGGCTGTTCGGTGACGTAACGGCTCAGGTGATGCTCGCGGGCGGCCCACTGCGCCTGGACGATGCGGTATGCGGGGAAGGTCGAGGAGCCGAAGTAACGGATCTTTCCCGCGCGCTGCAGGTCGGTCAGGGCCGACAGCGTCTCCTCGTCACTGGCGCTCGGGTCCCACCGGTGGATCTGGTAGAGATCGACGTGGTCGACGCCGAGGCGGCGCAGGCTGTTGTCCAGCTCGGTGACCAGCCAGCGGCGCGAGGCGCCCCGGTGGTTGTGCCGGTCACTCATGGGCATGCCCGCCTTCGTGGCCAGCACGATGTCGTCCCGGCGGCCGGCGATGGCCTTGCCGACCATCCCCTCCGACTCGCCGCCGCTGTACATGTCGGCGGTGTCGATGACGTTGATCCCGGCCTCGAGAGCGGCGTCGACGATGGCGGTGGCCTCGTCCTGGGTGGTACGCCCGATCCTGCCGAAGTTCATCGCGCCGAGCGCGAGGGAGCTGACCTGCACACCGGTGCGGCCCAAGGTGCGGTACTGCATGACCGTGTTCTCCATTGCGGGTGAGGTGGGGCAGTGCGTGGCTTGGTCGTCGGGCCGCTGCTCTGGCATCATCGAGCAAACGGAACCGTGTTCCGGAACGATACGGAACACTGTTCCGGTTTGGCAAGCTCGGTAGCGGAGGAGTGGCGCGGTGAACGGCAGCGACGAGGGCGCGGGGACGTCGGCCCGATCGAAGCGGGCGGACGCCCGGCGCAACAAGGAGACGCTGCTCGACGCGGCCGCCGCGGTCTTCGTCGCGTCGGGCGTGGACGCGCCGGTACGCGACATCGCGGCCCGGGCCGGCGTCGGGGTGGGCACGATCTACCGCCACTTCCCGACGCGAGCGGATCTGATCATCGCCGTCTACCGGCACCAGGTCGACGCCTGCGCCGAGGCCGGTCCAGCCCTCCTGGCGACCAGCGAGACTCCGCACGCCGCGCTGAGGCGATGGATCCACCTCTTCGTCGACTTCCTGGTCACCAAGCACGGACTCGCCGCCGTCCTGCAGTCCGACAACGCCGGCTTCGAAACGCTGCACGCCTACTTCCTCGACCGTCTCGTGCCCGTCTGCACCGAGCTGCTCGAGGCCGCAGCCGGTGCCGGCGAGATCCGCTCCGACGTGGAGGCCTACGCGCTCATGCGCGGCGTCGGGAACCTCTGCATCGGCGCGGACAGCGATCCCCGCTACGACGCCCGTCGACTGGTCGAGCTCCTCATCGCAGGACTGCGCCGGACGCGCTGACCATCGGCAGGTCGGCCGAGCGGGCGGGCCGCCCCGGCCGCGGCCGGCGAGGAGCGGCACGTGCCGAATAAACGGGACCCGTGCGACACATCACCGGGAGAGCCGAGGGATACCCGGCGGGTATGGCTCGGCTACCGAAGTTCCGACACAAGGATCACAGCGACCGCACAGAGGGCCGGCGCCCGGACCACAGCCGGCACACCGATGAGCACACCGGCCATGGCCCCCGGCCGGACACCGGCCCGGGGCCGGCGGAGCCGACCGTGGCGGCCGCGGCTGACGGCGGCGAGGAGCAGGAGTTCGGCCCGGGGCCCGAGGTGGAGCGTCGGGCGCCCGACGCGCCGACGGAGCTGCCCCGACGGTCGTGGCGCGCGGTGCTGAAGGGCTCGCTGCGGGAGTTCAAGAAGGACGAGCTGACCGACCGGGCGGCGGCGTTGACCTATTACGGGGTGCTGTCGCTGTTCCCGGCGCTGCTGGTACTGGTGTCCATGCTCAGCCTGACCGGCAGGTCGACCACCGAGCAGGTGCTCGCCGATGTCAAACAGCTCGCCCCCGGCTCGGTCCGCGACATCCTCACGCGGGCGGTGCAACAACTGCAGGGCAGTGCCGCCACCGGTTCGGTGATGGCGGTCGTCGGCCTGGTGCTGGCGGTGTGGTCGGCGTCCGGTTACGTGGCCGCCTTCATCCGTGCGGCGAACGCCGTCTACGACGTGCCCGAGGGCCGCCCGGTGTGGAAGGTGCTCCCGGTGCGCGTCGGGGTGACGCTGGTGCTGCTGGTGCTCGCCGTGGTCAGCGCGCTGATCGTGGTGTTCACCGGTGGCCTCGCCCGTCAGGCCGGGGCCGCGCTCGGCATCGGCGGTACAGCGTTGACGGTGTGGTCCATCGCCAAGTGGCCCGTCCTGGTCTTCCTGGTCACCGTGATGATCGCCATCCTGTACTGGGCGAGTCCGAACGCCAGGGTGACGGGGTGGCGGTGGCTCACCCCGGGGAGCTTCCTGGCCCTGGTGATCTGGATGATCGCCTCCGCGGGGTTCGCGGTGTACGTGGCCGACTTCGCCTCGTACAACAAGACCTACGGCACGATGGCGGGTGTGATCGTCTTCCTGGTCTGGTTGTGGATCACCAATCTGGCGGTCTTGCTGGGTCTGGAGTTCGATGCGGAGATCGCGCGCCAGCGGGCCGTCGCCGGCGGCTACCCGCCCGACGCGGAGCCGTACGCCCCGCCACGGGACACCCGGAAGTGGGACGAGGACGACCGGCGGCGCCTGGAGGGGCCGTGAGAGCCTCCCCACCGTGTGGCCGACGCGGCGGGCGCCGTCGGCGAACGGTTCCACCGGCTTCCGGACGGTGGGCGCACTGGCCGGGTCGGCCCCGGAAGCCGGCGCAGGAGCTACTGGTCGGGCTCGCTCAAGCCGGCACGCCCACGGGGTCGTCGGCTTCTCCCGGGTAGCGGACGCCGATGTGGTCCCGTATCGCGTCGAGCGTCCGCATCACGGCGAGCGTGCCGTCCAGCGGGACGAGCGGAGACTCCGTCTCACCGGCGCGGAGCGCTCGCATGACCTCGACGGCCTCGTGGCGGAAGCTGTTGACGGGACCGTTCGCCGGGTCGGCCCGGAACTCCTCCGGGGCACGGCCGTCGCGGTGCAGCACGAAGCGGTCGGGATGGAAGAAGGTGTGCGGGATGTCGATGCGGCCGTGCGATCCGGTGACCGACGCGGTCCGGGGGGACCCGCCGATGATGGAGCAGTGCACCACAGCCTGAGCACCGTTCTCCCATGAGAGCAGAGCACCCGTCTGGAGATCGACGCCCTCCTTGGAAAGCACCGCTCGCGCCGTCACGTCCGCGGGCTCACCGAGGAGCAACTGCGCGAACGAGACCGGGTACACGCCGAGGTCGAGCAGTGCGCCCCCGCCCTGCTCCGGATCCCGCAGCCGGTGCGAGACCGGGAAGGGCCCCGCGATCCCGAAGTCGGCCTGCACCACGCGCACTTCACCGATCGCTCCGTCGCGCACCAGGTCGGCCACGCGCCGGATCAGCGGGTTGCAGTACATCCACATGGCCTCCATCAGGAAGACCCCGCGCCGCCTCGCCGACGCCACCAGTTCCTCGGCCTCGCGCACGTTCAGCGTGAACGGCTTCTCGCACAGCACGCCGCGACCGGCCTCCAGGCAGAGCCCGGCAGCGGTCCGGTGGGCCGAGTGCGGAGTGGCGACGTACACGACATCGATGTCGTCGTCCGCCGCGAGGGCGCTCCAATCGCCGTAGGCCCGCGATATCCCGAACCGCGCCGCGAAGTTCTCGGCCGACTCCGTGCTCCGCGAGGCCACCGCCACGACCTCCGCGTCCGGCAGGTCCACCAGGTCCGCCGTGAACGCCGCCGCGATCCCGCCGGTCGCCAGAATTCCCCATCGCACGGGTTCGCCGACCATGCCCACCCCTCGGTTCCGTGACTCCCACACGCCCTTGGAACCCAGAGCATAAGCGGCGGGCCGAACGCGGGGGGACGGCTCGACGACCGCCGTGGCGTGGCGACGCCGTTGACAACCCCTGCCGACCGCCTCATAGTACCTGCCACTAGAGCGCGCTAGTGGAGCGCTCCAGTGACACCGAGGCGGTCCGCACCCCTGGCCGCCGCGCACAGCACTTCCGCCGCCACCCGAGCACCCGCGTCCGCCCGCGCCCGGACCCGCCTCGCCACACCGTACGAGGCACCCCGCCGGGCGCGGCCCCGTCGTCACACTCGGGGCCCGCACGCCCCGCCCCGACGTGACAGCCGGACCAGCTCCGCACAGACCACCCTCCCCCCCGACCGCACAGCGAGGTGCAAGGGACATGCACAGATACAACCGAGCCGCCGCCCTGACCGCCACCGTTCTCGTCGGCGCCCTGTTCGCCGCCGGCTGCTCCAGCAGCTCCGGCGGCAAGAAGGCCGAGAACGCCGGGTCGAACGTGTCGGCCGGCAAGGCCGCCACGCCGCGCATGACCGTGGCCATGGTCACCCACGCCGCGCCCGGCGACACCTTCTGGGACCTGATCAGCAAGGGCGCCCGGGCCGCAGCCGCCAAGGACAACATCAAGCTCGTCTACTCCAGCGACCCCAACGCGGGCAACCAGGCCAACCTGGTCCAGAACGCGATCGACCAGAAGGTCGACGGCATCGCGCTCACCGCGGCCAAGCCCGACGCCATGAAGGCCGTGGTGGCCAAGGCCAAGGCCGCCGGCATACCGGTCGTCGGCTTCAACTCCGGCCTGGGCGACTGGAAGAGCCTGGGCATGCTCGAGTACTTCGGCCAGGACGAGAACATCGCCGGCCAGGCCTTCGGCCGGCGGCTCAACCAGCTCGGGGCCAAGCACGCCCTGTGCGTCATCCAGGAACAGGGGCAGGTCGCCCTGGAGGCCCGTTGCGCGGGCCTGAAGAAGGGCTTCGAGGGACAGACGGAGAACCTCTACGTCAACGGCACCGACATGCCGTCCGTGAAGTCGACGATCACCGCCAAGCTGCAGAAGGACCCCTCCATCGACCAGGTGGTCACGCTCGGCGCCCCGTTCGCGCTGACCGCCGTGCAGTCGGTGTCCGACGCGGGCAGCAAAGCTGAGGTCGCGACCTTCGACCTCAACAAGGACCTGGTCAAGGCCGTTCAGGGCGGGCAGGTGGAGTTCGCGGTCGACCAGCAACCCTATCTGCAGGGCTACCTCGCCGTCGACTCCCTGTGGCTGTACAGGACCAACGGCAACTTCAGCGGCGGCGGAACCGCGCCCGTCCTGACCGGACCGGCCTTCGTGACCAAGGACAACGTCGACACCATCGCCAAGTTCGCGGAGAACGGGACGCGCTGACCGGTCACCCGACGGCCTGCCGAACGGGTCGTCGCCGTCCGGCAGGCCGAGGAGTCCCACGGGCGCACGGGGCGGGGATCACGGAGAGACGGGGACCACAAGGGTCCGGACCTCGGTCCGGGCCCTCCCCACGGGCGCACCGGGGGCCGTCAGACCGGTCCTCCGGGCGGCGGCCCGCTGGTCCCCCTCACCACCAGTTTCGGGTCGAGCACCGCCTCACGCGGCTCACGCTCCGGCGCCTCCAGCCGTTCCACCGCGAAGCGCACCGCGTGCTCCGCCATCAGCATCGCGTCCTGCCGCACCGTCGTCAGGCCGATGGGCATCAGGTGGGAGAGGTGGCTGTCGTCGTACCCGACGACGGACAGGTCCCGGGGCACCTCGACACCGGCCCGCACCAGCGACATCAGCAGGCCCATCGCGCACCGGTCGTTGCCTGCGAGGACGGCCGTCGGCAGGGGTCGCCCGCCCGCCCGCTCCTCCAGCAGGAGCCGCCCGGCGTCGATGCCGGACCGCTCGGTGTGGTCGCCGGGGATCACCCGCACCTCGGACTCGAGCCCATGGCGGCGCATCGCGGCCCGGTAGGCGCGCCGTCGCTCCGCGGAGCCGGGGCCCCGGCCGCCGTCGATGTGCACGATCCGGCGGTGCCCGAGCCCGACGAGGTGGTCCATCGCCTGCCGTATGCCCTTGCCCTCGGCGGTGTGGACGCTGTCCACACGCACGTGCGGCACGCGCCGGCCGACCGAAACGGTGACCGTGCGCTGCCCGAGCGCATCGAGGTCGGCGGGATCGGCGTCGGGGCCGAGCAGGATCACCGCCTCGCAGCGGTGGCCGAGGAGCGCCTCGACCGCCTTGGTCTCGCCGCGGCCCTCGGCGGTGGCGGACAGCAGGACCTCGTAGCCGAGTCGCTCGGCCTCGGGGTAGATGCCCTCGACGAGGTCGGCGTGGAAGGTCTGGTGGACGGTGAACATCACGCCGAGCGTGCGGCTGCGCCCGCGGGCGAGCAGGCGGGCCGCGCTGTCGGGGCGGTAGCCGATCTCGTCGGCGACGCGGAGCACGCGCTGCCGGGTCTCCTCGCCGGCCCCCGGCTGGTTGCGGAACACGATCGAGACGAGCGCCCGGGAGACGCCCGCCTTCTCGGCGACGTCCGCCATCGTGGGGCGCTGCCTGCCCGACGCATCCACCAGTGATCCCACCCTCCGACGGCGCCCACCTTATCGGGCGAGCTGAAATCTCCCGGCAACAAGCTATTGACATGACATTTGGACAGGAGTCATCGTACTCGCACTAGAGCGCGCTAGTAGAGCGCACCAGTTCGTTTTCTTCCGTGACCGGTCCCGGGTCCCCCGGGCACGAAGGGACACCAGCGTGATGCCGTTCGAAGTGCTGACCACGGGCCATGTCGGAGTGGACGGGTATCCGCTCCGGTGCCGGTGCCCGCGCCGATGTCCCCCCACGCCTCCGGCGGTTTGAAGGGCTCCTTCGTCGGAGACTCCCCCATCCACGGCCCCGAGGGCGTCCGCCCGGCCGAAGGTCGTCACCCCTGCGGCCCGAGCCCGCCCAGCGGGCAACCGCCGGCTTCGACTTCCCGACCGCCCACTGATCCCCACCTTTCCCCGAAGGACACGTCATGGCAACGGCGCCAACCCCGCTCCGCACCGTCGCGGGCAATCTGTGCCTCGGCTCCGCCCCCGACTCCTGGGGCGTCTGGTTCCCCGAGGACGAGCACCAGGTCCCGTACACCCGCTTCCTCGACGAGCTGGTCCGGGCCGACTACGAGTGGCTGGAGCTCGGACCGTACGGCTACCTCCCCACCGACCCGCAGCGCCTGAGGGAGGAACTGGACGCCCGCGGGCTGAAGGTCTCCGGCGGCACCGCCTTCGGTGCCCTGCACCGCCCCGAGGCCTGGGACGACACGCTCGCCCACGTCCGGCAGGTCGCCGGTCTGACCGCCGCCGCGGGCGCCCACCACCTCGTCCTCATCCCGCCCATGTACCGGGACGAGAAGACCGGCGCGTTCACCGAGTCCCCCGAGCTGACCGCCGAGCAGTGGTCGGGCTTCGGACGGGCCGCCGACCGGCTGGGCAGGCTCCTGCTGGACGAGTACGACGTCCGGCTGGTCGTCCATCCCCACGCAGACAGCCACATCCAGACCCAGCCGGAGATCGAGCGGCTGCTGAACGAGTCCGACAGCCGCTGGACCAACCTGTGTCTGGACACCGGTCACGTGGCCTACGGCGGCGGTGACAACCTGGACCTGATCCGCCGCTTCGGCGAGCGCGTCGGCTACGTCCACATCAAGCAGATGGACCCCGAGATCCTCGCCCAGGTGGCGGCGGAGAGCCTGTCCTTCGGCGAGGCCGTCAGGCGCGGCGTGTGCGTGTCCCCGCCCGCCGGTGTGCCGAACCCGGCCGACGTGGTGGCCCAACTGGCCGCTCTCGACGCCGAGTTGTTCGTGATCGTCGAGCAGGACCTGTACCCGTGCGCTCCCGAGGTGCCGCTGCCCATCGCACTGCGCACCCGTGAGCACCTGGCCGGCTGCGGCCTGTCCGGTACCCGACGCCCGAACACCACCCGGTAGGAGGCGGCCATGGACGTCAGGGACGACACGGCCCAGGCCCCCACGGTCACGGCGGGCACCCCGCCCGCCGTCTCCCGGCGGCTGCGGCTCATCACCGTCATCGCCACCTTCGGCGGCCTGCTCTTCGGCTACGACACCGGTGTCATCAACGGTGCCCTGCCCTACATGAGCAAGGACCTCGGTCTGACCCCGTTCACCGAGGGCATGGTCACCAGCTCGCTCCTGCTCGGCGCCGCACTGGGCGCGGTCGCCGGCGGCCGCCTGTCGGACGCCCGCGGCAGGCGCCGTACGATCCTCACCCTCGCGGTGCTGTTCTTCGCCGGTGCGCTCGGCGCCACCCTCGCTCCGACCACCGCGGTCATGGTCGTGGCCCGCTTCGTGCTCGGCCTCGCGGTCGGCGGAGCCTCGGTGACCGTGCCGGTCTACCTCGCGGAGATCTCCCCCGCCGAACGGCGCGGTGCGCTGGTCACCCGGAACGAACTCATGATCGTCACCGGGCAGTTGCTGGCCTTCACCTCCAACGCGGTCATCGCGAACGTGGGCAGCGAGTCCGGCGGCATCTGGCGCTGGATGCTGGTCATCGCCACCATCCCGGCCGTCGCGCTCTGGTTCGGCATGCTCGTCATGCCGGAAAGCCCCCGCTGGCTGGCCTCCAGGACCCGCTTCGGCGAGGCCCTGGACGTCCTCAAGCAGGTCCGGTCCGAGGCGCGCGCGCAGGCGGAACTGAGCGAGGTGTCCGCGCTCGCCGTGAGGGAGGAGCGGGAGAGGCTCGGCGGCTGGCAGGACATGAGGTCCACTCCGTGGGTCCGCAAGCTCATGTTCGTCGGCTTCGGCATCGCGATCGTGCAGCAGATCACCGGCGTCAACACGATCATGTACTACGGCACCCAGATCCTCACGGACGCCGGCTTCGCCGCCGACAGCGCCCTGACGGCGAACATCGCCAACGGCGTGATCTCGGTCCTCGCCACCTTCGTCGGCATCTGGCTGCTCGGCCGCGTCGACCGCCGCCCGATGCTGATGACCGGTCAGCTCGGCACGACCGCCGCCCTGTTGCTGATCGGCGTCTTCTCGCTGGTGCTGCCCTCCGGCGACGGCCGCGCGTACGCCGTCCTCGCCATGACCGTCACGTTCCTCGCCTTCCAGCAGGGCGCGATTTCGCCGGTCACCTGGCTGATGCTGTCGGAGATCTTCCCGATGCGGATGCGCGGCTTCGGCATGGGCGTGGCGGCGGTGGTTCTGTGGCTGACCAACTTCGTGATCGGCCTGGTCTTCCCGTCGCTGGTCTCCGGGATCGGGATCTCCGACACCTTCTTCCTCTTCGTCGTGGCGGGGATCCTCTCCCTCACCTTCGTCAAGGTCTTCGTCCCCGAGACCAAGGGCCGCACCCTCGAAACCCTCGAAGCCGAACTCCGGGCGCGCTTCTCCTGATTCCCTCCTGTCCCCGGCCCGCGGCGGCCCGGGGCCGCAGAAAGGACCACCACCCATGACTGTGCGCGTAGGCGTCATCGGCGCCGGATGGATCGGCAAGGAGCACATCGGGCGCCTCACCCACACCGTCACCGGCGCCCGCGTCACCGCGGTCACCGACATCGACGCCGACCGCGCCGAGGAGGCGGCGGCGCCGGTCGGCGCCCGAGTGCTGCCCGACGGTGCGGCCCTGATCGCCGCGGACGACGTCGACGCCGTCCTCGTGACGTCCTGGGGCCCGACCCACGCCGAACACGTGCTGAACGCGATAGCCGCCGGAAAGCCGGTCTTCTGCGAGAAGCCGCTGGCCACCACCGCCGAGGACTGCCTGAGGATCATCGAGGCCGAGACGGCACACGGCCGCCGCCTGGTCCAGGTCGGCTTCATGCGCCGCTACGACGCCGGCTACCGCCAGATGAAGCAGGTCATGGACTCCGGCCGGATCGGCACCCCGCTGATCGTGCACTGCGCCCACCGCAACCCCACCGTCCCCGAGTCCTACACCTCCGGCATGGCCGCCCTGGACACGGCCGTGCACGAGGTGGACGTGCTGCGCTGGCTGCTCGACGACGAGATCGTCTCCACCCAGGTGGTCACCCCGCGCGCCACGAGCAAGCGGTTCGCGCACCTCAAGGACCCCCAGATCATGTTCTTCGAGACCGCGAAGGGCGTCCGTATCGACCTCGAGGTCTTCGTCAACTGCCAGTACGGCTACGACATCCAGTGCGAGGCGGTCGGCGAGGAGGGCCTCGTGCGACTCCCCGATCCGGCCGCCGTCGGCGTGCGCACCGCCGGACAGCACAGCACTCAGGTGCTCACGGACTGGGTGGGCCGCTTCGCGGACGCCTTCGACACCGAGTTCCGCGAGTGGATCGCCGGCCTCGCCGCCGGCCGACAGCCCACCGGGCCGTCCGCCTGGGACGGCTACGCCGCCACCGTCATCACCAGCGCGACCGTCGAGGCCCTGGAGTCGGGCCGCGTCGTCGCCACGGACCTCAAGCCCCGCCCCACCCTCTACGGAGGCACCGCATGAAAATCGCCCTCGACCCGTACATGTTCCGCGCCCTGCCGATCGACGAGATGGTGCGCACGGTGGCCGAACTCGGCTACGAGTACATCGAGTTGTCCCCACGGGACGACTTCATGCCGTTCTTCCTGCACCCGCGGGCGGACGACGAGCGCGTAGCGGAGCTGAAGCGCGCGCTGCGCACGCACGGCGTCCGGCTGTCCTCGGTGCTGCCCCTGTACAAGTGGTCGTCGCCCGACGAGACGGAACGCCGGGCGGCCGTCCGCTACTGGAAGCGGATGATCGAGATCACCGCGGACCTCGAATGCCCGCTGATGAACTCGGAGTTCAACGGCCGCCCGGAGCGGGCCGCCGAGAGCGAGGCGGCGTTCTGGCGCTCGCTGGAGGAGCTGCTGCCGCTGTTCGAGCGGGAAGGGATCGCTCTGAACCTGGAGGCCCACCCGGACGACTTCTGCGAGGAGAACACCCCCGCGGTCGACCTCGTCCGCGCGATCAACAAGCCCTGGGTGAACTACCTGTACTGCGCCCCGCACTCCTTCCACCTCTCGGGCGCCGACCCGCAGGCGGACATCGCGGCGATGATGCGCTACGCCGGCGACAAGCTCCAGCACGTGCACATCGCCGACTCCTTCAACCACAAGGGATCGTCGGGCCTGCGCTACATCCTCAACCCTCCCGGCACCCCGGCTCGTATCCACCAGCACCTCGACATCGGTCAGGGCGAGGTCGACTGGGACGCCTTCTTCGGCACCCTGCGCGAGCTGAACTTCGACGGCGTCGCCACGGCCTGTGTCTTCGCCTGGGAGGAACGGGCCCGGGAGTCCTCCGCGTTCATGCTGGACCGCATCCGCAAGGAACTCGCCGTGTGAGCCTCCGGCACCGGCTCCCACCGCTGCCGGCGCATCCACAACCTCAGCGCCGTCCGGCCCGGTCGGCCCCGCCCACGGTTAGGGCTGCAGACGGCGGTCATCGGCGTCCGTCTGCCGGACCGGCCGGCGAAGCCCCTGTGATCCCGTCCTCGGGCAGGGCGATGACGATCTCCGGTGGTGCGGCAAGCGTGTTCTTGACGGCACAGCGGGACATCACCGCCCGCAGCGCGTCCCGTCGTCCGGCGGGGAGCGCGGGTACGCGCACCCGGAGATAAACCGAGGTCACGCGGGGCGCCCTGCCCGACGCCGTACGGAAGTCGGTCTCGATCCGCAGCCCCTCACGGCTGAGGTCGTGGCGGTCGAGGAACCGTCCGGCGCAGTGCGCGACGCACCCGGCCAGCGACGCCACGAAGAGTTCCACGGGGGTGGGGGCCGTGTCGGTGCCGCCGTCCGGCACCGGCTGGTCCACGGCCAGTATGTGTCCGCGCAGCCGTATTTCGTACGCGTCCGCCGCGATCGGAACGGCGTCCGCGTGGCCCGGCGGCCCCGGGACCCGCGGGACGAAGGCGGCGGCCCGGTGGAGCAGCAGTCCGGCGACGCGCCGGGCCTCTTCGGGCGTCAGCGAGGCCAGCGTCCCCTCCCCCTCGTCGGGTTCGCAGGTGATGCCGAGCACGACGCGCCCCATGTTCGGGGGCAGCCCTTGGGGCGTGAATCCGGAGACGGTGACGGTACGACCGCGCCGGGTGCGTACGCCGTCCGCGAGCCGTTGCCTTGCGTTCACGATGTCACCGTCCAGACTCGGCACGTGGCGCCGGGGGCGATCACGTGCCGTGCTCGACCTCGATGTCCCGGGCCTGGTGATCCGTTCCTCCTCGGGGTGCGGTCGCCTCCTGCCGACACCTCCAGTGCACCGCGCCGCCCTCCCGGGCCGCTGAGGCCGAACAGCCCGGACCCGGGGCCGAACGTCCCTGCCGCGGCGTTCAGTGCGACTCCGGTACGACGGCCACCGGGCACTCCGCGTGGTGCAGCAGGGTGTGGGCCACGCGGCCCAGGTGGAGCGCCCGGCGGTCGTGGCCGCGCCGGACGCCGATGATCACGAGATCGGCGGCGGCCGAGCGGTGCAGGAGGACCCTGCGGGCGGGGCCTTCGACCGTGGAACGGTGCACCCGGACGTCCGGGTGGTCGGCCAGGGCGTCCTGGAGCAGGGCGTCGATCAGGGTGGCCGCCCGCTCCTCGCAGGAGAGCGCCGGGGTCCCCCGCAGCAGGGGGTGGTCGATGGGCCGGTGCGCGGGGGGACGCCAGGCGCGGACGACGTCCAGCACGCAGTGCCGCGCCTCGGCCTCGCGGAGGGCGAACCGCACCGCCGCGCCGCTCGTGCCGGGCTCCCCGGCACCGAGCAGGATCCGCGCGTGCGCGCCCTCCAGGCCGGCCTTGTCGCCGCGGACCACGATCACCGGCCCTTGGGCGCGACCGGCGACGGTCAGGCCGACCGAGCCGAGGAGCAGCCCCGTCAGCGGGCCGCGACCCCGGCTGCCCATCACCACGGCCCAGGCGTGCAGTGCCGCGCGCAGCAACGCGTCCACCGGGTCCTCGGGCAGGACATCGGCGATGACCCTCACCCCCGGATCGCGGCGCCGGGCGCGTTCCGTGGCGGTGGCGATGACGTCCGGGGGCACGTCGTCCTCGTCACGCTCACCGGCGGAGGCGTACAGAAGCCGCAGGGTCAGCCCGTGCCGGGCCGCCTCGTCGGTCGCCCAGTCCACCGCCACCAGGCTGCACTCCGATCCGTCGACGCCCACCACCAGGGGCGGCTCCATGGTTCCCACCGCCTTCCGTCCGGCTCCGCAGCGGCTCACCTTTCACCGTCACACCGGCCGCGGAGCGGTGAGAGGGGCACTTCGGTCCCTTGTCGGGGACTTTCGGCCCCCGACCGTGCGCGGGTGCGGGCCACGGCCTCGGCGCCGTCGGACTCCGGGGCCCGGTCGGTCCCGGGCAACGGCCCCGGGCCGCGGAGGGCGTCCGGGGCCCGGGCCGGTTACGCGCACCGTCCGGCGCGGATCCGGGAGGGACACGGCGTGGAATACGCCTCCTCCGGCGCCGGTTGGGCTCTGCTGTGATCAAGTGGTGTGCGGGCAGCTCACCACACCGGGTACGGAGGGATCGGAACCGATGAGCGACATCACCCGCACGGACCGCGTGGGCTCGCTGAAGGAGAGCGTCGGGCGGTACGGCGTCTGGAGTGCCGGACTGCGTTCGGAGGACCCGGCCAGGCGCGGCGAACTGGCCGACGCCGCCGCCGAACTGGAGGAACTCGGCTTCGGCGCGGTGTGGCTGGGCGGCAGCAGCGCGGTGCGCCACGCGGTGCCGCTGATCGAGGCGACCTCACGGCTCGTCGTGGCGACCGGGATCCAGAGCATCTGGCAGTACGAGGCGGGCGACACGGCGGCGAGCGTCGCGGAACTGGAGCGGACCCACCCCGGGCGCTTCCTGCTCGGGCTCGGCGTGAGCCATGCGAAACTGGCGGACCAGTACCGCCGCCCGTACTCGGCCATGGTCGGCTATCTGGACGCGCTCGACGCCGCCGGGGTCCCGGCCGAGCGCCGTGTGCTGGCCGCGCTCGGGCCGAAGATGCTGGAGCTGTCCCGCGACCGCGCCGCCGGTTCGCACCCGTACCTGGTGACCACCGACCACACGGCCGAGGCCCGCGCGATCCTCGGTGACGGCCCGCTGCTGGCTCCCGAGACGAAGGTGGTCCTGGAGACGGACCCGGACCGCGCCCGCGCGACGGCCCGCGCCGGCCTCGCCGTCTACCTGGGGCTGCCCAACTACACCAAGGCGCTCGCCCGGTTCGGCTTCACCGAGGACGACTTCGCGGACGGCGGCAGCGACCGGCTGGTCGACGCGCTGTTCGCCTGGGGCGACGACGACCGGATCCGGGAACGGATCGAGGCCCACCGAGCGGCGGGGGCGGACCACGTCGCCCTCCAGATCGTCGACGACCAGCCCCGCGACTCCCTCCCCCGGGCCGCCTGGCGCCGCCTGGCCGCGCTGCTGAGCTGACCGGGGCGCGTTCCGGGGTCCGTTGTCAGTGCCCCGTCCTACTGTGGTCATCGGCACAGGATCACCGACCAGGCACGAGACGACGGAGTCCCCATGACGACCCTGCCCAACCGGCCGAACACGGCGTTGCTCATCATCGACGTCCAGAACGGGGTGGTGGCGGGCACGCCCCGCCGCGACAGCGTGATCGCGAACATCGGCACGCTGGTCGACCGGGCCCGCGCGGAGGACGTGCCCGTGGTGTGGGTGCAGCACTCCGGCGACGAGCTCAAGCAGGGCAGCGAGAGCTGGGAGTACGTGCCGGAGCTGGTGCGCCGCGACGGGGAGCCCCTCGTCCACAAGCTCTACGGCGACTCGTTCGAGGACACCGAGCTGGAGGCGGTGCTCGCCGAGCGCGGCGTGGGCCGTCTCGTCGTCACCGGCGCCCAGACCGACGGATGCATACGGTCCACCCTGCACGGCGCCTTCGTCCGCGGATACGACGTGACGCTGGTCGGTGACGCGCACACGACGGAGGATCTGACGAAGTACGGCGCGCCGTCCCCGGAGCAGGTGATCGCCCACACCAACCTCTACTGGAACTGGCACAGCGCTCCCGGCCGCCGCGGCGGAACGGTCGACACGGCGGAGGTGACCTTCGCGCCGGCCGACGCGGGCTGAACCGGACCGGCCGGGTCAAGTGGTGCAACCCCCGGGCAGGGTCGTAGCGTGGCACGGGAGTCCGGAGACAGACGGGCGGGAGCCGACATGCGCACACACACAGTCACCAAGGCGGTCCTGCTCGGTGCCGTCGCATCGCTGACAGCAGTCATGGGAACGGCTTCCGCCGCCCCGGCCGCGGCCCCGTCGGCCGCGCACAGCGCGCAGCGTGCGTCCGGGAGCCCCGTCGTCGTCGACTGTTTCTGGCAACCGGAAGTACGCCCCGGCGCCTTCGTGATCGCCTGCGGTGACGGCAACAGCCTTCTGTCCTCGGTCCACTGGTCGCAGTGGGGGCCGAGCTCGGCGGTGGCCGAGGCCGTCAACATGGTCAACGACTGCAAGCCGTACTGTGCGGCGGGCAGGTTCCACTCGTATCCGGTCATCGTGCGGCTCGACCACCCGCAGCCGTGGAAGAAGCACCCGCAGATGCAGCACTACACCCGGATGAGCCTCACCTACACCGACGGCAGCCCGGACGGGTTCGGACGCGTGGTGACGTACCCCCTCTGGGACTGATCACCTGCCCCTCCGGTGCCTTGCCTGCCGCTCTGCCGACGGACTGTTCACGGCGTCGTCACGCTGAGCCGCTCGAACGGGCGCCGGTGAGTCCGACCGGGTTGCCGGAGGGGATCACTCCGGCGGTGACCACCTGCCGGGCCAACGGGGTGAGCAGTTCGGCCAGCCGTGCGGTGGCCTCGTGGCCGAGCGCCCGCCACGGCCCCTCCGCGGCGGCGTCGGTCGCCTCCTCGACGGCCTGGTGCTCGGCCGCTCCCGCCTCGGTCAGGCGCCCACCGTCGTCGATCCACCCGCGCTCCCGCAGCGCCGCCTCGGTGCCCCGCCAGGTGGCGGCGTCCCATTTCCGGCCCTCACGCAGCAACGCGCCGTCGGACTCGCCCGCGGCGGCCTTGAGCACCATCGCCTCGACCGGGCCGATGCCGCGGCTCACCAGCACGGCGACATGCCCGTCACCGCGGTGTTCACGGAGCGTGGTCGCCGCCTGCCACAGCCGTACGTGCGGCTGGACCGGCCGTTCGAGGGCCTGGTTGGCCCCGCCGAGCACCCGTCCAGCGGTGTCGGCCGCCTCGGCCGCGGCCCACGCGAGGTCCGCCGCCTCCGCCATCGGCGCGCTGCGCACGGCCTCCTCCTCGTACAGCCGCCGCATGGCGAGGTCCACGGCCCGCTCCCTGGCCGCCAGCAGGTCCGACGGTGTCGCGTACCGCCACGCGTCGGGCAGCGCCCGCGCCACCCGGTCGGGGTGGAACACATAGAAGCTGCTGGTCACGACCGCCGCGGGAACGGGCCCCAGCGGCGCGGCGCGCAGACCGAAGTAGCCCATCCAGAAGCCGCGCATCCCTGCCTCGTCGGCCGCCTGCCGCGCCTCGGGGGTGAAGTACACCAGGTCGTGCACCGGCTCCGTGAGCTCCCACATCAGCCGGGAAGAAACGTCACTCACCGTGCCCCCTCGATTCGTCGTCCCGCACCCCGTCGGCCGGTCCTGACCGCCGGCACAGCAGCCATCATGACAGCCGTCATAGGAGAGTGGCAGGAGAAGCGGCGGAAGGCGCCGATCGCACGGTCCATGTTTGGGTGTCGCATCCCCGATCACTCGACGTCGTGAACCCCCAGTCGACATGCGACGTGGAGGAGCAACGGTGGCTGGAGAACAGAAGGCCAAAGCGAAGTTCGAACAGGCCAAGGGCAAGATCAAGGAGACGTTCGGCCGCGCACTCGGCAATGAGTCGATGACGGCCGAAGGTCGAGGCAAGAAGTCCAAGGGCGACATGCGCCAGATGAAGGAGAAGGCGAAGGACATCTTCAAGCGCTGACGCACCAGGCGCGCCCACGGGCGGGGCCCCGGTCCGGTGGACCGGGGCCCCGCCGCGCGTGCGCTCCGGGGGCTCGGCGCCCCTCGCCGCGGCGCGCTCAGCGTCCGTCGTCGCGGCGCAGCGGCCCCCAGGAACCGGACTGGCGGTCGACCTCGGTCTGCGCCTCCCTGATGACCTTCTCGTCGACCCAGCCGACCGGCTCCACGTCCCGTACCAGCGGCTCGTTGTCGGGCCCGCGTCCCTCGACCCGGCCGCGCAGGACCCAGGGGCGCACCCCCTCCCCCTTCTCACGCGGCAGGTGCGAGTAGTCGTGCAGCCGCCGGGCCACCCACAGCTCGACCGGCCGGTCCCCCCACCAGGGCTCGACGCCGAGGGGGTTGGCCGACAGCCCGGGCATCGGGACGCCGGTGAGGTCGTCCCGGCTCTTCGCGTTGCCCAGATCGGCGGCGGGGCCACGCGACCAGCGGACGTAGAGGTCGGAGTCACGGTCCACCAGGGCCCCCAGCTCGCCGAGGGTCCGCACAACGGGAAGGTCGTCCGTGGCGTTCATACGGTCGCTCCTCCTCACAGTCGCCCCTGTCCTGGTGGCCCCTTGGCCACCAGTTCCCCACCACGACGGCACCAGTGCTCCCGCACCGGCGGTCGTCACCGGGTACCCGTGTGACGGAGGACCATCCATGGTGACGTGCGGAGATCCACGGATGCCGTCCCGAGCGGTCGACGGCCGCAGCCCCGGAGATCGCCTCGCCGTCCCGGAGATCGCCTCGCCGCCCCGGAGATCGCTTCGCCCCGGAGATCGCCTCAGCCACCCCAGGGATCGACGGCCGCCGCCCCGGAGATCGCCTCAGCCACCCCGGGGATCGACGGCCGCCGTCCCGGAGAGCGCCGCCCGCCGTTCTAGAGATCGACGGCCGCCATCCCCGCCTCGTCATAGCGGTCGCCCGCCGGCGGCGGGAGCTCCGCCTCGATCCGGGCGAGGTCGTCCTTCGTCAGCTCGACGTCCACCGCGGCGGCGTTCTGCTCGAGGTACGTACGGCGCTTGGTGCCCGGGATCGGGACCAGGTCCTCGCCCTGCGCGAGCACCCAGGCGAGGGCGAGCTGCGCCGGCGTCACGCCCTTCTCGGTGGCGATCTCCTTCACCTTCTCGGTCAGCCGGAGGTTCGCCTTCAGGTTCTCCCCGGTGAAACGGGGGCCGTTGCGCCGGAAGTCGCCCTCGTCCAGTTCGTCGGGCGAGGTGAACCGGCCCGCGAGGAAGCCGCGCCCCAGCGGCGAGTAGGGGACGAACCCGATCCCCAGCTCACGACAGGTGGGCAGCACCGCGGCCTCCGGGTCGCGCGACCACAGGGAGTACTCGGTCTGCACGGCGGTGATCGGGTGCACGGCGTTCGCCCGGCGGAGCGTCTCCGCACCCGCCTCACTGAGGCCGATGTGCCGTACCTTGCCCTCCGCGACCAGCTCCGCCATCGCGCCGACGGTCTCCTCGATCGGCACGTTCGGGTCGACGCGGTGCTGGTAGTACAGGTCGATGTAGTCGGTCCCGAGCCGCTTGAGCGAGCCGTGCACGGAGCTGCGCACGTGCTCGGCCGAGCCGTCCTGCCGTCCGATGGTGCTGATGTCCCCGGGGACGGCGTCGTCCATCCGGTAGTTGAACTTGGTGGCGATCACGTACTCGTCGCGGTGCCCCTTGATCGCGCGGCCGATCAGCGTCTCGTTCGTGAGCGGGCCGTAGAGCTGTGCGGTGTCGAGGAACGTGACACCCAGCTCGAGGGCGCGCCGGATGGTCCTGATGCCCTCGTCCTCGTCGGCGGTGCCGTAGAAGGCGGACATCCCCATGCAGCCGAGACCGATGGCGGAAACCTCCAGGTCCCGGAGCCTGCGCTGCTTCATGTGCGTCTCAGCCTTTCCTTGCGATGCTGTCGTTGCTCCGCGCGTACGTGCGGAGCGCGAGGCTCACCGTGTTCGCGGCCTCGCGGCCTCACCGGCCTCCTCAGCTCCATGGAGCAGCGGATCCGCCGCGTCGGCATCCCGGGAGACGACAGGTGGCACGTCCGGGACACCGCGAGGCCGGGCGTGCACCGAGGGCGGTGTGCGCCCACGTGGCGATCGGCCGCCGGGCGTCCACCGCCCGCGCCTGTTCCCGGTGAGCCACGTCCCGCACGCTAGGTCTTCGCGTGCACTCGAAGTCAAGGCTGCGGCCGCCGCGGCCGCCTCAGCGGCCCTTGCGGCCGACGCCCGCGTACACCCAGAACTCCCGCGGGTTGTCCGGGACCGGGTCGGTCGGGTCCGGGCGCCACAGCGGCACGTGGACGAGGCCGGGTTCCACCAGGTCGAAGCCGTCGAAGAGGGCGAGGATCTCGTCGTAGGAGCGGGCGGTGACCGGCGACGTCGCCCGGGACCGGTACAGCTTGCCCACGGCGGCGGCCGTGTCCGGCCGGTCCTGGTTCGTGGCATGGCTCATCGCCAGCCAGCTCCCGTCGGGGACGGCGTCCCGGAAGGCGGCCACGAGTCCGGCCGGGTCGTCCTCGGGCGTGATGAAGTGCAGGATCGTTATCATCAGGACGGCGACCGGCTCCTCGAAGTCGATCAGCTTCCGCACCTGCGGCGAGGTGAGGATGTCCTGCGGCCGCCGGATGTCGGCGTCGACGATGTCCGCGTGCGGGTTGTCGGCGAGCAGGGATGCGCTGTGCGCCACGGCCACCGGGTCGTTGTCCACGTACACCACCCGCGCTCCGGGGCTGGCCTCCTGTGCCACCTCGTGGACGTTGCCCTGGGTGGGAATGCCCGAGCCGAGGTCGATGAACTGCCGCACCCCGGCCCCGATCAGATAGCGCACGGCCCGCCGGAGAAAGGCGCGGTTGGCCCGTGCCAGGGTGCGCACCTGGGGGTCGATGGCGGTGAACGCCGCCAGCGCTTCCCGGTCGATCGCGAAGTTGTGCTGGCCGCCCAGCATGGCGTCGTACATCCGGGCGACGCTCGCCTTGTCGGTATCGACGCCCTGCGGGAGACCCTCGTTACCGGGCATCTCAACTCCCCCCATCCACAATGATCTTGATGTTCCATCATATAGTTGCCAGCGACCACGCGGCGAGGCGATCCCCTGCCGCCCGGCCGCACCCGGCCCACCCGGAAAGGCACGACCCTGCGGAACGAAGCGCGCAGCCACTTCGGCGAAGCACCGGCGGCCGCAAGCTCGGCCCGCCGGTTCCCCTTCTCCCCCGCGGCCGACGTCATCGGCTCCGAGCTCGACCTGCACCTGACGGGCAGTCATATCGTGCACGCGCTGACGCCCGGGTTCTGCGACGCCGCATCGGTCTACCTGCTGCAGCGCTGGCTGGTCGCGGAGAACGCCTACGCCGTCGCGGATCCGCCGCAGATCGAGGCCCGCCGGCTCGCGCTGCGCGTGGGAACGGACGCGGCGGAGGACTGGGAGGGCATACTGCCGGTCGGCGAGGTGATCGTCTTCCCGCGCGAGACGCCGTACGCCCGCGCCCTGGCCACCCGGCGCACGCAACTGCTCGACGCGGTCGACGCCCACACCTCCGAGCGCCTGACCGCCTCCGGCGGCGACGAAGCCCGGATCAGCCGGCTCCTGCAGACGGTCTCCTTCCTCGTGGTGCCGCTGCACCTGCGCGGTACCGCCGTCGGTTTCGTCGTCGGCAGTCGTGGTCCGCACCGGGCACCCTTCAGGCCCGGCGAGACCGCGGCGGTCGAGTCGCTGGCCGCGCGGGCCTGCGTGGCCCTGGACAACGCACGCCGGTACGAGCGCGAGCGCCGCACCGCTCTGGCGATCCGGCGCAGCCTGCTCCCCGCCACCGCGCAGGAGTTCGAGGGCTGCCGCATCGCCCACGGCTATCTTCCCGCCGGATCCGACAACATCATCGGGGGCGACTGGTTCGACGTCCTGCCCCGGCCGGGCGGCCGTATCGGTCTGGTCGTCGGGGACGCCATGGGGCACGGTCCGGAGTCGGCGGTCGCCATGATCCAGCTGCGCACGGCCGCGCGCACCCTGGCGGGCCTCGACATCACCCCCGCCGAGCTGATGCGCCGACTCGACGCACTCGCCTGCGACACCCCGGGCGCCTCCTTCGCCACCTGCATGTACGCCGAGTGGGACGCGCAACGCCGTACCTGTACGTTCGTCGGCGCGGGTCACCCTCCCCCGCTGATCCGGGGCCCGGACGGCCGGGCAGCACCGGTCACCCTCGCCAGCGCCGGCCTGCCGCTCGGCCTCGGCACGGGCACCTACGAACCGACCGTGCTGCACCTGCCCGAGCCCGCGCTGCTGCTCCTCTACAGCGACGGCCTGGTCGAGTCCCGCCACACCGACATCGACCAGGGCATCGCCGCCCTCGCCGGCCTTCTGGACAGGTACGCCGCCGCCTCCGCCGACACCACCGGCGCGGGCGCCCTGCAAGCGCTGGGCCGGCGGCTGCTGCACGACACGCCCGCCACCGACGGCACGGACGACCGGACCGTCCTCCTCGCCGAACTGACGCCCGCGCTGGGCTGAACGACCGCGAGGCCGGTCCGGCGCCCCCGGGGTGGGTGTGGTGATGCGCCGCACGCGTGCGCGGTGACGCACCTCGCCCCGGCCGCTGAAGGGCTCATCAGCGTCTTGTGGGTGACGCGGGGCGATGGAACGCTTCCCCTCCGCCGGGACCACCCGGGGCCGGTCACGCGGAGAGGAATGGGCCGATGGAGTTGGAGCTGCGGCATCTGCGCGTGCTGTGCGCGATCGCCGATGCGGGCAGCGTGGGCCGGGCCGCCGCGGACCTCGGGTACTCGCAACCCGCCATGAGCACCCAACTGCAGCGCCTTGAGCGTCACTTCGGTGAGCAGTTGTTCGAACGAGGGTCCGCGGGCGTGCGGCTCACCCGGTACGGCGTGGAAGTCGTGGGCCGGGCCCGGGAGGTCCTGGCCCGCGTGGAGGAGATCGGGCGCCGTCCGCCGGGGAGTACGGAGAGACCGCGTCGAACCCTGCGCCTGGCAGCGACCAACTCGCCGATCCTGCCGGGCATGGTGGTCCGGGTCCGGCGCCGGCTGCCGGACGTGTCCCTCATGGTCAGCAGCGTGTACGCGTCCTCGCGGATCGTCGAACTCCTCCAGGAGGGCGTGGTGGAGGCGGCGATCGCCGCGGACTACCCGGGAAGGGAGTTGCGTCATTCGGCCGCGGTGGCGCATCGGGGGATCGTCACCGAGCCGACGTTCGTGGCCCTGCCGGCTCGCCACCGGCTCCGACACCACCCCCAGGTCGCGCTCGCCGACCTGGCGGAGGAGGGGTGGTTCGTGACACCCGACGACGGGGCGGGCTGGCCGGGAGTGTTCTACGCGGCGTGCGAGGCGGCCGGTTTCACACCCGCGGTGGTGCACGAATTCCTCGGCGACCGGCTGCAGTTGCAGCACATGATCGCCGACGGCCTCGGTGTGTCCCCGGTGCAGGCGACACTCCCGCCGACGCCGGGCGTACTCGTCAAACCCCTGACGGGCACACCGCTGTGGTGCCGCTATGTGCTGGCCTGGCGGCGCGAGAGAGTTCCCGAGGAGCTGGCCGAGACGCTGTACGTGTCCGCCACCACGGCCTACCAGGACCTCGCCGCTCGCTCTCCGCACCTGAGGACGTGGGCCTCGCGGACGTGGAGCGGGACCGCGACATAGCTCCGGCGGGAATCCGGCCGGACGCCGTGCCAGGTGTTATGGGCGATGCGGTGCGCTGTGCTATGTCACATCCCATTGTGGGGACGGTCGGCCGTTGAGAAAGTGCCTCTCACGCCTCATCACCGTCTCCGAGGCGCATCTATCCGTGAAGGAGCCCAGATGCGCTACCGCTTCGCCCTGCCCGGACGCCTGATCGGCGTCCTCGCCGTCTGTGCCGCCGTCGCCGGCCTGCTGACGACTCCGGCGCTCGCCGCGCCGCCGCAGGCCCGCTCCGGCGCCGTGACCGCATCCGGAGTCACGAGGCCGCCCGTGCCTCCGACCGGCAAAGACTTCGGCGCCCCGGACCGGGCCGTGCAGGGACGGCGGATCCCGCCGGACCGGCTCCCGCCGCTGCGAGCGGAGTCACCCGCGCATGAACCGCCTTCCGCCGCCGGACCGAAGGCGCCCGAAGCGGGGCCCTGCGCCCCCTCCGACTTCGCCCGCCGGAGCGGGTCCGCCCTCGTGGCGTTCGTCGCGACCTCGACCGTGGACTGCGTCAACAGCCTGTTCGCGGTCACCGGCGCGGACGCGCGCGCGATCTTCCGTGAGCCTCGAATGGTCACGGTCGCCGACGCCTTCACGCACGCGGCGCGGCGATACGGTGGCGACGACTCGGCCGGCATATGGCAGCTCGTCCTGTTCCTGCGGGCCGGCTACTACGTGCAGTTCAACAACCCGTCCCAGGTGGGCCCGTACGGCACGGCCCTGACCACGGCCACGGCCCGGGGTCTGGACGCCTTCTTCGCCCGCCGCCACGCGCGGGACGTCACCTCGGCGAACGGCGACGTCCTGGGCGACGTCATCGTCCTCACCGACAGTGCCGATCTGCAGGGCCGTTACCTGAACGTCTACCGCAGGGTGCTGAGCGGGTACAACAGCTCCTATGACGCCGTCGCGAGCATGGTCGCGGCCGTCAACGACGTCTACACGCCCCTGTGGCGCGGAAACTGGAACCCCGCCTATGTGGACGCGGTCACGGCCGACCCGCGCATCCTCCACACCCTCCACGCGTTCGCGCTCGGCCACCGGAACCTGCTGGGGACCGACCGTGCCTACCTGGACTCCAACGCGGGCATGAACCTGGCCCGGCACATCGAGCATCCCGTCCTGCGAGGCACGGTCCGCCCGCTGGTCCAGGGCCTGTTGAGGGCGTCCCGGATCACCGGGCCGACGGCCGGGCTGTGGGTGGCGGTGGCGACGCAGCTCGACTCCTACGACAAGGCGCACTGCTCGTACTACGGCGTCTGCGACCTCCCCGGCAGACTGGCGAAGGCGGCGCTGCCCATCACCCACGCCTGCGACGGGACCCACACCATCCGGGCGCAGGCCCTGACCGCCGCCGACCTCGACGCCACGTGCGCCGGCCTGGCCGGCCAGGACCCGTACTTCCACGCCCTCGTCAAGGACGAGGGACCGATACCCGGTCAGCACGAATCGACCGTCCAGCTCGTCGTGTTCGCCGACCGCACCGCCTACCGGACCTACGCCGGGGCGATCTTCGGCGTCGACACGGACAACGGCGGCATCACCCTGGTGGGGGATCCCGCCGACCCCCGCAACCAACCCGTTTCGATCATGTACCAGAAGGAGTCCGACGACGGCTTCACGGCCCGGATCTGGAACCTCAACCACGAGTACACGCACTACCTCGACGCCCGCGACGACATGAAGGGCGACTTCTCCCAGCAGACGGCGGTGCCGGACGTCTGGTGGATCGAGGGGCTGGCCGAATACGTCTCCTACGGCTACCGCGGCATGACCGACGACCAGGCGGTCGCCGAGGCGGGCAGGCACACCTACACACTGAGCACGCTGTTCCAGAACACCTACGCCAACAGCGACGTGACCCGCACCTACCCGTGGGGCTACCTCGCGGTCCGCTACATGTTCGAGAGGCACCCGGCGGACATCCAGCGGATGCTCGCCCGCTTCCGGGCCGGCGACTACCCGGGTGGGTACGCCGTGTACGGCTCCGGCATCGGCGCCCGCTACGACGCCGACTTCGACGCCTGGCTCACCGCGTGCGCCGCGGGCGCCTGCGCCGGTCCGGGCACGGCCGGCCCGGGGCACGGTGCCCCGCGTCCGAAGCGGTAGCGCGTCCGACGGGCCGGCCGGCGGCAGGGCGGCCGGTCGGCCCCTCGGCCGGGTCGGCAGGCCGGTCGGCCCACCGCCGGTTCAGCGGCGGAGGGCGGCGAGGGCCGTGCCCGGCAGGTGGATCCAGCCCTCGCGCGCCGCGGCGGCCCGCTCGTCCGCGGTGCGCGGCCCCACGGTGTCCCCGGTCAGGACGGCGCGGGCGACCAGGGCGCAGACCAGGGCGTCCAGATGGTCGTGGCTGTCGGCGCACCGCTCCCGGGCGGCGCCGGGCAGAGGCGTTCCCAGCCCGGCCTCGATCGAGCCGACGATGTGCTCCCGGACGGCCCGCGCCTCGGGCGTCGTTCTCTTGTAGCTGCCGGTGGGCCGGATCCCCCAGCGCCGCAGCGCGGCGGCCGGGTAGACCTCGGCGATCGGTCCGGAGCCGTCCCGGGGCACCTTCGCCCCCGTCGCCGCCAGGGCGTCCAGCAGACGTGCCGCCCGCAGCGCCACGACGCCCAGCAGATCGGTGGACACCGACAGCGGGGGCCGCATGGCGGTCGCCTTCCAGGTGATGTCGTCGGTCAGCCGGAACCGCAGCGGGTCCAGCCCGGGCCGTCCGTCCGCGTGTTCCCCGTACCCCACGGCAGGCGGCAGCCGCTCACCCCGGTGATGCGCCTCGACGGTCGCCACGAAGCTCGACGGCCAGCCGAGAGGACAGTCCAGGCCGGTCTTGTCGGCCGACCGGACCACGGCCAGCAGGCCGTCGTCCCCCTCGGGTGCGAGGAACTCCACCGTCGCCCCGGACCCGCCGTACCAGGTCATCCGGCACACGGCGGTACGCCGGGCGCTCGCGGCGAGATCGACACCGACCGTCACCGCCTGTGGTCGTATCACGTCCGGAATGGTCCCGCAGCAGTGCCCACCGGATCCACCCGCTACTCGTCCTCGGTCACCGTCAGCTCGACGCCGCCCGCGACGCCGGCCGACATGTTGTAGAGGAAGGCGGCCAGGGTCGCCAGCGCCGTGGTCAGGGCGACCTCGAGCACCGCGGTGCCGGCGGTGAGGGTGAACACCCAGACCACCGACCGCCAGGCGACCGCGCCGAGCACACTCAACAGCGCCCACAGCAGGACGACGGTCACGGTCGAGCAGACCCCCAGGGCGAGCGATATCAGGAAGCTGGTCGTCATGACGGACCAGGGATCCGCCCCCGACAGCCGCAGTCGTGCGCGGGGCCTGCGCGGCTCCGGCGGCCCCCCGGGCGGCCGTCCGCCGGAGCCTGTGCCGTCCGTGGCGCCCGGGGTCGCTCTCATGGAGTCCTCCTCACGCCTCACGAAGCCGCTCGGGCGGCCGCCGAGACGCCGCGCTTGGCCGTCGAGGCGATGTGGTGCCGGGTGATCCGGCCGACCTCGTGCCAGAAGGGTTTGGCGGTCAGATACGTGCCGAGCGCGGATAGGAAGCCCACGGAGGCGTCGACGCTGATCCGGCCCTGCTGGGCCCAGTAGACGTCGCGCAGGTCCAGGAGCAGGGCGAACTCGTCGAGGATCAGTGCGGTCCCGCACCCGTAGGCGGCCGCGACGGCGGGGTGCCCGACGGCCCGCTCGTCACCGCGTACGGCGATCAGGCCCACGCCGGCCAGGGTGACGATGCCGATGTTGTAGTGGTGCAGGTGCTCGCCGCCCACGGAGAGGTCGCCCCAGGGCAGCCATCCGCCGCGGATGCCGTGCGTGATGATCCGCACCGTGCCGAAGGTCGCTCCGAAGGAGATCCAAGTCACCAGCAACGACCGCTGGAGAGGCGTGAGATGCCGGTCCGCCGCCTGACGCCAGCGCCGCACGAGCGGCGAGCCCCGGGGACGGCTGCGGCGTTCGGTCCGAGATCCCATGGCTGAACGACCTCCCACGCCGAGAAGGGCACCCGCTGTGCGATGCCGACGCTAGGTGCGGGAATGCCGCCCTGCACCCGGAAGCGGGGCCGCGAGCAGCCCTGCACGGCGAGGACGGCGCGGCTGGAGAGCTAGTGGAGAGGGCCGATTCGGCGGGGCCGGGCGCGGGCGGCGCCAGGGAGGCCGTTCGGGTGACGCCCCGGGCCCTGCGGCCGGACGTCAGCCGGGCATCTCCCAGATGCCGCCGTCCGCCGTCACTCCGCGCAGGCCGTCGAGGGCGGCCGGCTCGACGAGGGCGGGGAGAACGGGACCGTGCAGGGACGCGAAGGCGAAGGTCCGGGAGGGGTCCCAGTCGGTGCTGTGCAGCAGGCGGCCTGACATCTGCGCCCAGCCGAGCGGCGCGGCGGCGATCACCCAGGCGTCGGGGGCCGCAGCCGTCAACCGCCGGGCCTGGCGCAGCCAGGACGCTGCCTGTTCCGGCCAGTCCACGACGGCGGTGACCTCCCTGCCGCGGGCCCGCCAGGCCGCGACGAAGGCCGCCGCGGCCGCGCGGGAGGCGTCGTCGCGGCTGTGGCCCACCGCCACCGTGCCGAGGCGCGGTCCGGCCGTGGTCAGCAAGGTCAGCAGGGCGGCGAGTTCGGCCTCGGTGTGCGGTCGGGGTCCGGGACCTGCTGCGTCCACGGCGGCGCGTGCGGGCCGGACGAGCGGGGAACGGGGCCGGATGTGCGTGCGGCGGTGATCCGGGTTCACTCCGTGCCCTTCCGCCGCGCCTTCCACTGCGCGTACCGCTCCGGCAGGCACACCGCGCACGGCCGGTATCCGGCCGCGATCGCGGTGGCCTCGTCGGCGAAGAAGACGCGCTGGTCCCGGTAGTGGCCACGGGCGAGATGGCGCAGTGCGGACGGGCAGTCCAGACGGCCGTACAGCCGGGCACCTCGGTGCCCTCCGAGCCGGCCGGGGGCCCGGCTCGGGTACGACCGGCCGTCGGCGCCGATCAGTGTGTAGGTACGGGGCCGACCGGCCATGTCACTCATGGGACGCAACACCCTCCTTCTTCTCCCTCGGGACCGGCGAGCACGCATGCCGAACCGGAATCCGGCAGCGGCCCTCTCCGCCGCGTACGGCACCCCCGGCCACTGTGGCAGCCGGACCGGCCGGGGTGCCGGCGGAATCCGGACGCCGTGCTCTCTTCGTGGGCTCACACGCCGCGCGGGAGGAGAGCCCCTCCAGTGGCACTTCAGCGGCCGACGGCAGAGTGGGTCCGCGCCAAGGCACCTCCACCGGGCGAAGGAGAATTCGTCGTGCGCATTGCCGTGACCGGTTCGATCGCCACCGACCACTTGATGGTCTTCCCCGGTCGCTTCGCCGACCAACTCATCGCCGGACAGCTCGAACAGGTGTCGCTGTCCTTCCTCGCCGACACGCTCGACATCCGCCGCGGCGGGGTGGGCGCGAACATCGCGTTCGGCCTCGCGCGCCTCGGGCTGCGTCCCGTGCTGGTGGGAGCGGCCGGGAGCGACTTCGCCGACTACGGCGACCGGCTGCGGGAGGCCGGGGTCGACACGGCGTCCGTCCGGATCAGCGAGGCGCTGCACACGGCCCGCTTCGTGTGCACGACCGACCGCGACCAGAACCAGATCGCCACGTTCTACGCCGGAGCCATGGCCGAGGCCCGCGAGATCGACCTGGCCGAGGTGCGGCGCAGGGTCGGCGGACTGGATCTGGTCCTGGTGGGCGCCGACGATCCGCAGGCCATGCTGCGGCACACCGCCACCGCCCATGACCTGGACGTGGATCTGGCGGCGGATCCCTCCCAGCAGCTGGCCCGGCTCGACACCGCACAGACCCGGCGCCTGGTGGAGGGAGCGCGTTGGCTGTTCACCAACGCCTACGAGGGCGCGCTGTTGCGGGAGCGGACCGGCTGGAGCGAGCGGGAGGTCCTCCAGCGCGTCGGCACCTGGGTCGTCACTCGCGGCGGCGACGGCGTGTCGCTCCTGTCGAGGGGCGCGCCCCGGCTGGACGTGCCCGCCGTGCCCGCCGGATCGGTCGTCGATCCCACCGGCGTGGGCGACGCCTTCCGGGCCGGCTTCCTCGCCGGTGTCGCCCGGGAGCTGCCCCTGCGGCACGCGGCCCAACTGGGCTGCGCACTGGCCACGGTGGTGCTCGAATCGCTCGGCACCCAGGAGTACAAGCTCCCCGCCGGGGACCTGGCCTCGCGCATCGAGGAGGCCTACGGGACCGCCGCCGCGCGCACCGTCGAGCCCCTGCTGGCGAGCTTGTCCTGAGCCGCCCGGACAGGACGTCATCCACCACACCGACCCGGCGGCACGAAGCCGGACACCCCGCACCGGAGGCCGAGATGACCACGCTGCGCGAGATCCTGGCGAGCGGGCGGCGCACCTACTCCTTCGAGTTCTTCCCACCCAAGACCGCCGCCGGCACCCACGCCCTGTGGGAGGCCGTCCGCCGCGTCGAGGCGCTGGAACCCACCTTCGTCTCCGTGACATACGGCGCGGGCGGCTCCTCACGGGACCGGACCGTCGAGCTGACGCGGCGTATCGCGGCCGAGACGACCCTGCGACCGGTGGCGCACCTGACCGCCGTCGGCCACTCGGCGGCCGAACTGCGCCACATCATCGGCCGGTACGCGGATGCGGGCGTCCGTGACGTACTGGCCCTGCGCGGCGACCCGCCGGGAGACCCTCAGGGCCCCTGGGTCCCGCATCCGGACGGCTTCACCCACGCGCACGAACTCGTCACGCTGGTCCGGAAGTCCGGTGACTTCAGCGTCGGCGTGGCGGCCTTCCCCGAACGCCACCCCCGCTCGCCCGACTGGGACAGCGACATCGAGCACTTCGTCGCCAAGTGCCGCGCCGGCGCGGACTACGCCATCACGCAGATGTTCTTCCGTGCCGAGGACTACCTGCGGCTGCGCGACCGGGTCACGGCCGCGGGATGTGACACCCCGATCATCCCCGAGATCATGCCCGCCACCGACGTCCGCCAGATCCGCCGCTTCGCCGAGCTCAGCAACGCCACCTTTCCCGAGGACCTCGCCCATCGGCTGGAAGCCGTCCGCGACGACCCCGCCGAAGGACACCGCATCGGTGTCGGCCACGCCACCGCCCTGGCCGAACGGCTGCTCGCCGAGGGCGCCCCCGGGCTCCACTACATCACCCTCAACCGTTCGACCGCGACGCTGGAGATACACAGGAACCTGACGGGTGCCGCGGTCCGGTCCCTGGCCCTGCCCTGACGCGGCGGCAGCGGCCCGGCCGGGCCGCCTCTCGGCGCGCCACGCGCCAACGGGGGTCATGCCGCGCCGAACCATCGCGTCAGCGCCGAGCGCAGCGTGTGAACGTCGTCCCGCCGTCCCCGGGCGGACCAGGCGACGTAGCCGTCCGGGCGCACCAGCAGGCCGTCCGTACCGATGTCCGCGTCCGCCGTGGCCGCGACCACCTCGACGCGTCCGGCCCAGGGGCGTGCGCACCGGGCGAGTTCCGTACGCTCGCCGAGGACGAGCAGCACCGGACGTGCCGAGCGCTGCAGTTCGGCAAGGGTGACGGACTCGTCGCCGGTCTTCAGCCGCACGTCGGGAGCGAATCGGCCGGCCAGCGGGTCCTCGGGCGCACCGAGGTCGTACACGATGTCGGTACCGCTGATCATGCCTCCGAGGTACTGGTTCACCTCGCCGAAGTGCATCAGTGCGGCGAACAGTTCGCGCAGCTCGTCCATGCGCGGGTCCGGGTCCATCAGGGCCACCTGGGCGCGGACGTTGTGCAGGACCGCCTCCGCCACGGGGACGCGTTCCGCGGCGTAGGTGTCGAGCAGTCCCGGCGGTGCCCATCCGTGCACCTCGGCCGCGAGTTTCCAGCCGAGGTTCACGGCATCCTGCAGCCCCAGGTTGACCCCCTGCCCGCCGGCCGGGAAGTGCACGTGGGCGGCGTCCCCGGCGAGGAGCACGCGGCCCGCCCGGTACCGTTCGGCACGCAGCGCGGCGTCGCTGAAACGGGTGAGCCGGCGTGGGGAGTCCATGGGGACCGGGCGACCGGCGATCCGCTCCACCTCCGTGCGGAACTCCTCGAGTGTGACGGGGGCGTGGCGGTCGGGGTGCGGACCGCGGAAGTCGTAGGTGCACACGCGGCTGAGGCCCAGGGGGTCGAGCCACACCAGAGTCCAGCCGCGCTCGTTGCGCTGCCAGCCACGAGGGGCCCCGACCGGGTCGAGGAGGCGTACCTCACCGATGAGCGCGGCGACCCGGGCGGGTGTGCCGGTGAACGGGATGCCGACGAGTCGGCGCACGGCGCTGCGAGCGCCGTCCGCGCCCACCACCCACGACGCGGTCAGCTCGCGCCGTCCGCCGCGGCCGTCGTCCACGGTGAGGCGCACATGGTCGCCGGCGTCCTCGAGCCCCACGAGCTCGTTGCCGCGCCGGACGACGGCCCCCAGGCGCTGGGCGTCGGCGCCGAAGACCTCCTGAGCCCAGACCTGCGGACTGCCGATCATGACGGGACCTTCGTCCACGACACGGGCCAGGTCGAGATCGAACATGCCCGCGAAGTGGAAGGGGACGGGGCCGTGGACCCGCCGGGAGGCGGGACGCCCGGGCTGCACCGCCTCGAGGAGCCCACGGCGGTGCAGCGTCTGAGCCGTACGGGCGTGGAGCGTGCCCGCCTTGGGCTCGTCGGTGGGTGCCGGGAGTTTCTCCAGGACGGTGGTGCGCACGCCGAGCAGGGCGAGCTCCCTGGCGAGCAGCATGCCGACGGGCCCGCCTCCGACCACGATGACTTCGGCGTCGACGGCTGTGGTGCGGTTCACCGGCATCGGCGATCTCCCGTGAGGCGGCCTCGTGGGCGCCCCGGCTCTCCGACCGCGCCCCTCCACCGGGGGAAACCCCGGAAACGGCCGCCGGGTTGCACGGATCAGGAGCCGGGCAGCCGGACGGACTGGCGGTGCCGGAAGACGTTCCTCGGGTCGTACTTCTTCTTGACCTGCTGCAGGCGGGGGTAGTTGCCCTTGTAGTACAGCTCGTACCACGGCACCGACGAGGTGTTGTACGCCGGGTCGCTCAGGTCGGCGTCGGGGTAGTTGACGTAGCAGCCGTCGGTCACCTCGTTGGGCACCGGCACCCCGCCGGTGTCGGCGTACATGTCGGCGTAGAACTCCCTCAGCCAGCGCACGCATCCCGCCTCGTCGGCCGGATCGGTCCACCAGATCATCCAGGCCAGCTTGAAGGTCGCGGCGCGGTGCGCGGAGGCGGTGGCGGCCGGGGCCACGGTGCCGACCCTGCCGCCGTAGGAGGAGAGCATCACCGATGCGGTGGGATTGCCCAGGTCCTCGCGGGAGAGGTGCCGGTGGAGCGCGGCGATCTGCCGGTCCGGGAATCCCTGGCGCATGTACGCCGACTTGAAGTCGCTCTTGTTGGTGGGGTCGTTCGTCGTGGGATTGGCCGTGCCGAGGTAGCGGGCCGCCTGCAGCCACGGCAGGCGGCGCGGCTCGGCGAACTGCGGCAGCGGCCCGACCTCGCCCATGCGTGTGGTGGCCGGGCCGCGCTTGACGCCGACGCCCTCGCTCACTGCCGCGATGAAGTCGTCGTGCAGCGCGCGGGCGCCCGGAACCGTGGCGTCCACGTGCGTGATCAGCCCGAGGGACCCGTTGGAGCGGTGGTTGAGCGAGAACAGGCTGCAGACGGCGGCATTCGGGTCCTCGGCACCGCTGTGTGCGACGTGCCAGGCGCCGTAGTTGTGCACCAGGCGGCCGAAGTCGCGCTGCGTCAGATCGCTCCACGGCCAGGAGACGGCGCTCACCAGGACCTCGGCGGGCGGAGCGGGCAGCAGGGTGTCGGGGCGTGTCCCCGCGGTGCCGGGGCTGCGGAACCAGTAACGGGTGACGACGCCGAAGTTGCCGCCGCCTCCGCCGGTGTGGGCCCACCACAGGTCACGGTGGGGATCGTCCTCCTCGCGGGTCGCCACCACGGTGCGTGCCTTGCCCGCGGCGTCCACGACGACCACCTCGACCGCGTACAGGTGGTCCACGACCAGCCCGAGCCTGCGGCACAGCAGTCCCCAGCCGCCGCCGCTGACGTGCCCGCCGGCGCCGACCTGGAAGCACATCCCGGCCGGGATCGTCACCCCCCAGGTGCGGTAGAGCCGTTCGTAGACGTCAAGCAGCTGGGCCCCCGGCTCGACGAAGAAGGCCTTCATCGCCGGGTCGTGGTCGACCTGCCGCATGGCGGACATGTCGATCACGTTCTCGACGTCGGGGCTGAAGACGAAGTCCTCCCAGCAGTGGCCGCCGCTGCGGACGGTCAGACGCTTGCCCTCGTCCACCGCTCTCTGCACGGCCTCGACCACCTGGGCGGCGTTCTCGACCACGTACACGGCTTCCGGACGCCCCACGTACCGCTGGTTCCAGCCGCGGACCAGATCGACGTAGCGCCGGTCGGCCGGGGTGACGACGACCGGAGCACCGGACGGCTTGCCGCCCGCCGCCACGGCGGAACCGTCCGTGCCGCCCAGGGGCAGCAGCGTCGCCCCACCGAGTGCGGCGCCCGACGTGAGCACACGGCGACGCCCGATCGCCTCTCCACGTCCGTCCCCGTTCCGCATCATCCCGCATCCCCTCCTGAAGCACATCGGTGCGAGCGACGCTAGAAACGGGCCCCGGCCGCGGCACTCCGAATCTTGCGCATTCGTCCGGGACCTCTCCCCGCAGGCGGCCGGAGATCCGCTTTGGCTCGATTCTTCAGTGACCCCTGCAACAGTGCAGCCATGGAGCCGCGCCGCCACCCCCACGTCTCGGGGGCGGTTCGGGGTGGCGGCCGTGAGACCGCCGTCCGACCCCGGAGGGCTCCCGTCCGATCCCTTTGACCAGGAACGGAGAGGTGTGTCATGTCGAACATGCCGCTCACCGGGAAAACGGTGCGCCTTGCGAGACTGTCCCGGCCTGGTGACGGCCGGTTCCTGTTCGTCCCCCTCGACCATTCCGTCTCCGACGGTCCGGTGGCCAGTGCCGCCGGGTTCCGTGACCTCGTGCGGGACATCGCCGCGGGCGGTGCCGACGCGATCGTCGTGCACAAGGGCAGGGCCCGCATGATCTCACCCGAGCTGCTGAAGCGGTGCTCCATGGTGGTGCACCTCAGCGCGAGCACGGCCCACGCTCCCGACACGGATGCCAAGGTGCTCGTCGGCGATGTGGAGGAGGCGGTACGGCTCGGCGCCGACGCCGTCAGCGTGCACGTCAACATCGGTTCCGACACCGAGGCGGAGCAACTGGCCGACCTCGGCACGGTGGCGGCGGCCTGCGAGCGGTGGGGCATGCCGCTGATGGCCATGATCTATCCGCGTGGTCCGCGCGTGGTCGACCCGGCCGAACCGGGCCTGGTCGCGCATGTGGTGAACATCGCCGTCGACCTCGGGGTCGACATCGTCAAGACCGTGCTGGCCGCCCCTCCGGAGCGGATGGCCGAGGTGGTGGCGTCCTCGCCTCTCCCGGTCGTCGTGGCCGGCGGCAGCGGCACAGACCGGGACCTGTTCGCGTTCGCGGCGTCGGCGCTGGACGCCGGGTGCAGTGGACTCGCCGTCGGGCGCCGGGTCTTCACCAGTCCCTCGCCCGAGAAGACCGTCCGTGAACTGGTCGCAATCGTCCATGACCGCGCGCCCTCCACCGGGGCGGCGCCGCAATCCGAGATGGCAGGTGTGCTGTGAAGTTTGCCTGGATCGACCTTCGTTCCGTGCCGGCCGACCGGCGTGAGGCGGTGGCCGACGCCGCGATCCACGCGCGCGTGGACGCCATCGTCGACAGCGACCCCGAGCGGCTCTCCACGTTGCCGAAAACGGTCAAGCGGGTGCTCCTCCCCGGCGCCGGACCGGTGCCGCAGGAGACCGAAGGGCTGATCGTCCTGCGTGAGGCCGCGCACGCCGACGCCCTCGGCGAACTGGAGGCCCGTCACCGGGCCGGCGAGCCGGACACGGCGGCGCTGGTGCACGTCACCGACGACCCGACGCTCAGGCTGGCCTGCGACGCGGCGCGGACGTTGCCCTACACGGTCGTGGAGTTCAAGGACCCGACGAAGATCCCGCTGGAGATCGTGATCGCGGCGGCCGACAGTTCGCCCGGGCAGCTCATCTGCCGGGCGGCGGACATCGAAGAGGCACGCATCATCGTCGACGTGCTGGAGAAGGGGTCCGAGGGCGTCCTCATGGCGCCCAAGGACGCGGGCGACGTCTTCGCGCTGATGGAGATGCTCCGGCAGCGGACACCCGAACTGCAGCTTTCGAAGCTGACCGTCGACTCGATCGAGCACCTCGGGCTCGGTGACCGGGTGTGCATCGACACGTGCACCCACTTCGAGAAGGACGAGGGCATGCTGATCGGCAGCTACGCCCACGGCTTCGTGCTGTGCGTGAGCGAAACCCACCCGCTGCCGTACATGCCCACCCGGCCCTTCCGGGTCAACGCGGGCGCCCTGCACTCGTACGTGCTGGGTGCCGACAACCGCACGAACTACCTCAGCGAGCTCAAGGCGGGCAGCCAGGTGCTGGCCGTCGGCGCCGACGGGCGCACCCGGCGCATCGTGGTCGGCCGGATCAAGCTCGAGTCCCGTCCGCTGCTGGGCATCAAGGCCACCTCGGAGGAAGGCGTCGAGGTCAGCCTGATCGTGCAGGACGACTGGCATGTGCGGGTGCTCGGCCCGGGCGCGGCCGTGCTCAACGTGACGGACCTGAAGCCGGGTGACCAGCTCCTCGGCTTCGTGGCGACCGACAAGCGCCATGTGGGCTGGCCGGTCGGCGAGTTCTGCGTCGAGAAGTAGATCCGTGCCGCCGGGGCCGCCCGCGGCGTGGGCGGCCCCGGACGGTGCGGGACGTCGTCAGGGGGAGCGATGAGTGAACGGTCCTGGTGGGGAGCCGAGTTGCTCGACCAGGGTGGCTCGGACGAGGTCTGGGCGGCAGGCGGGGAAGAGGTCACGTTCGGCACCCTGCGCAAGGAGACGGCGTGGATGGCCGGGGCTCTGGAGAGCCACGGCATCCGGTCCGGCCACACCGTGGCCCTCCACGGCGGTCCGAGCTTCACGCAGCAGTGGGCGATCCTCGCCCTGTGGTCGCTCGGCGCGCAGGTCGTGCTGTTGGACCCCCGGCTCGACGACCTGGAGCGTGCGGCCCTGCTGGAGCTCAGCGCTCCGCAGTTCGTCGTGTCCCTGGGCGGGCCCCGCGACCCGCTGGACCAGTTCACCGGCGAGTGCGAGGTGTTCGTACGCCGCATGCGCGGCGGCCGCCCCGCGGTCACGAGCCACTGCGTGGTGCAGTTCTCCTCCGGGACGACCGACCGGCCCAAGGCCGTCGGCCGTACACCCGAGTCACTGCTGACCGAGCTGGACCGGCTGCGGAACCTGCCCGGCATGCCCGTGGCCGGCGAACGCGTGGCGGTGCTGGAACCCGTGTCGCACTCCTTCGCACTGATCGGCGGGGTGCTGCACGCGCTGGCCGCGGGGGCGACCGTGGTGTTCCCGGCGGGCCGGCAGCCACAGGCCGTCGTGCGGGCGGCCGCCGGGGCCGACGTCGTGATCGGCAATCCCCGGCACTTCGACCGGCTCGCAGCCGCGGACGAGGGGGTCGCCCTTCCCCGGCTGCGGCTCGCGGTCTCGGGCGGGGACATGCTGTCGCGCACCACGGCCGAGGCCTTCCGGCGCAGGTACGGGATACCGGTCGGACAGGCGTACGGCACCACCGAGACCGGGATCGTGGCGACGGACCTGCAGGGCCGGTTCGGGTGGCCGTACATCGGCCGGCCGGTGCCGGGTGTCCGTACCCGCGTGGTCGGGCGCGTGCTCGAGGTCCACGTTCCGCAGTCCCCCTATCTGTACGAGGAACAGCGCTGGCCCGGCGGCTGGATGTCCACCTCCGACCTGGTCACCGTCGACGCCGGGACCGGGGCGTTGCGGCTTCGCGGCCGGGTCCAGGGCGCCGACGGCCCCACGTCCGTGGACCTGCTGGAGATCGAGTCCGTGCTGCGCTCGCACGAGCACGTCACCGACGCGGTCGTGGTCAACTCCGAACTCATCGAAGCGCACGTCGCGAGCACGGCCGGCCTGGACGGGCGTGAGCTGCGCTCGTGGTGCCGGCGACTGCTCGGCGACGCGCGCGCCCCCGACCTGTTCCATGTGGTTCCCGCGCTGCCCCGCACCGCCAACGGAAAGGTAGTTCGCGATCCCCGCAGGCTGCGGCGGTCCGTGTCCGGCACGCGCCCGGCGGCCTCGGTCGGCGGTGAGCGATGACCGAATCCGCGTACAGAACCGACGAGGAACGCTGGCGTGCGGTGCGTGACCGTGACGAGGGGGCGGACGGCCGGTTCTGCTATGTGGTGCGCACCACCGGCGTCTACAGCAGACCCTCGTGCGTCGTCCGGCTGGCGCGCCGGGAGAACGTCATCTTCTTCTCCACCGTGGACGAGGCACGTGCCGCCGGGTTCCGGCCCTGCCGGCGCTGCCACCCCGACGAGCCGGCCCAGCACGCACTGTTCGCCGAGGCGGTGCACCGGGCGTGCCGGCTCATGGACGAGTCCGTCCATCCCCCGAGCCTCGACGACCTGGCCCGCACCGTCGGCTACAGCCGGTTCCACTTCCACCGGATGTTCAAGGCGTTCACCGGGGTCACCCCGCACGTCTACCTCACGGCGGAGCGCGCCCGCCGGGTCCGCAGCGAACTGGCGCGTGCCGGGAGGGTGTCGGACGCCATCTACAACTCGGGGTTCAACTCCAACGGACACTTCTACGCCGTGTCGGCCGAGTTGCTGGGCATGACGCCGAAGTCGTTCCGTTCCGGCGGACGCGGCACGGTCATCCGCTGGACGGTGTCCCCCAGTTCCGTCGGCCCGGTCCTGGTCGCCGCCACGGACAAGGGCGTCTGTGCGGTGCTGACGGACGACGAACCCCCTCACCTGCGACAGCGTCTGGGCTCCCTCTTCCCCCACGCGGAACTGGTGGGCGGTGACGTGGCGTTCGACGCGACGGTCACCGAGGTGCTGCGCCGGGCCGAACTGCCGTCTCTGGCCCGCGGTCTGCCGGCCCGGATACGGACCGTGGCCCTCGGCGAGCGGATACGCCAGGCGATGCGGGACAACGGCACGGTCACCGGCCCGGAGCCCGCGGACCGGGCCACCGCCCAGGCGGGCTGACCCCGGCAGCAGTGCCGCCCCGGCGCCCGGTCCTGGTCGCGGACCGCGCGCGGGGTTGTGGACGCCGCCGGGGACGGGTGGGTCACCGCGGTGTCTCCGCCGCCGTCCCCCGGGCAGTGGGACGGGCCGGGTCGGCGACGCTTCGTGCGTTCCGGGGTCATGGTCGCCTCGGGCGCGGCCGTGAGGGGGGCCTACGCGTCCGCGGGCGCGCCCCGGCCTTCTCGTGGCCGACCGGGCGCGAACGCCGCCCGGCCGTCCGCGCCCGGTCGGCGCAGGTGCCGGCACGCGCTGCCTCGGGTGCCCGGGTCCGGGCCGCTCCCGCCCTGGCCGTGACCGGGCTTCCCGGGGCCTCCCTCCGCACCACCCGGCCCGGCCCCGGCGGCCGCTCATCGCGTGGTCCCTCCCGTCCTCCCGGCCCTGTGCACCGGACGGCTCACACCGGTCGGGGAGTCGGCGGGCGGGACCGGAGCGCGCAGAAAGCGGGTCGCCCAGGTCGCGGGCAGTGCGGCGGCACAGATCAGCAGAGCCACGAGCACGGAGTCGGAGGGGCCGCCGCGGCCCACGGCGGCCCCTCCGACAAGGGCGCCCACGGCGATGCCCGCGTTGACGGCGGAGGCCGGCAAGGTGCCCGCGAGGTCGCGTCCCGGGCCGGCCAGGGTGGCGACCCGGTACTGCAGGGAGGGCACGAGACCGAAGCCCACCAGCCCCCACACGGCCAGAGCGAGGACGACGGCCACCGGGACGGCGCCGCTCAGGTGGATCACACCGATGGCCAGCACCAGGGCCGCGTTGGCCGCGACCAGGGTCCAGGAGGCGCTGCGGTCGGCGGCCCTTCCGCCGACGAACGTACCGACGGCCGTGGCGGCTCCATACACGAAGAGGTAGAGGCTGACCAGGCCACCGGTGATGCCGGTGACGTCTTCCAGGAACGGCGTGATGTACGTCAGGGCGGCGAACTGCCCGCCGAGCAGGAGGAACCCCACGCCGAGCACGGCGAGGACCCGGGGGGCGAAGGCGTAGCGGGCCTGTGCGGCCAGGCCGCCGTCGCCGCCGTGGCCGGTCGCCGGGATCAGCAGCACGGTCGCGGCCAGGGCGACGGCACCGAGCACCGCGAGCGAGGCGAAGGCGGTCCGCCATCCCAGGTGCTGTCCGACGAGCGTTCCCAGTGGCACGCCCAGCGCCGTGGAGACCGCGACGCCGCCGAACACGACGGAGATCGCCCGGCCCACCCGTTCGGCCGGAACGAGGCGGGCCGCGACGGTGAAGGCCACTCCGAGGAACAGTCCCTGCAGGGCGCCCGTGACCGCGCGCAGGCACAGCAGTACGCCGAATCCGCCGCCCAGGGCGACGAGCCCGTTGCCGAGGACGTGGCCGCCGAGCGACAGCCACAGCAGCGGGCGGCGGCCGCAGCGGATGGTGAGCGCGGTCAGCAGCGGTCCGCCGATGCAGATGCCCAGGGCGTAGGCGGTGACCAGGGCGCCGGCTTCGTCCACGGACACGCCCGCGTCGCGGGCGATCAGGTTGAGCAGCCCGACGACCAGCAACTCGGCGCTGCCCATGACGAACGTGCTGAGGAACAGCGAAGCGAGCGCCGGTCCCGTGCGGGTCCGGGCCGGCTCGGACCGCGGCTTCGTGGTCATGACGGTGTCTTCCTCGGGGGTCGGATCCCCGGCCGCGTCGTACGGCGGGGGGGGGGGGGGGGGGGGGGGGGGGGGGGGGGGGGGGGGGGGGGGGGGGGGGGGGGGGGA
>NZ_JBVHTR010000006.1:373521-414095 GCF_055565775.1 Streptomyces sp. NPDC028331
TTTCTTTTTTTCTCCTTTTTTTTCTTCTTTTCTTTCCCCCCCCCTCCCCCCTCCCCCCCCCCCCCCCCCCCCCCCCCCCCCCCCCCCCCCGGGCCGTGGGACGGATGTCAGCCGCCGTTCCAGAGGGTCTTCCGGACGGCGCGGATGTCCTCGAAGGAGTCGAGGTCGGGAACGGTCCAGCCGTCGAGGTCGTACTCCGCCAGGCACTGGTCGGCGAACCCCTTGTAGCCGTCGAGCTGCCCCCGCTCGCTCTGCACCGAGAAGATGTCGGTGCGCACGGACTCGTGGTTGCCCGAGTAGTTCCGCTCGTACAGCTCGTGCCGGCTGCCGAACTCGGTGCCGATCGCGTCCCACAGCAGTTTCATGAGCTTGACGCGGTCGACCGCTTCGTAGCCGCCCGAGCCTCGGACGTACTTGTCGAGGTAGGGCCGTACCTCGGGGTTCTTGAAGTCCTCGGCGCCGGAGTTGACGTAGATGAGTCCGCTGGCGACGTCCTGCTCGATGATCTCCTTGATCCGCGGGTAGCCGATGGTCATGAACCAGCGGTAGGCCATGCCGTAGTCGAGGCGGGGCAGCAGGGCCCCGTCCCGCCACTCCTCCGGGTTGCGGGCCGCGGCGTCGGACAGGGCCCAGAACAGGTTGCGCCACGCCAGGACTTCACCGATCCGGGCCTGGATGCCGCGGAAGTCCTTGGTTCCGGTCATCTCGACCGCCTTGAGCAGCAGGCCGGCGATGAAGTCGATCTTCACGGCGAGCCGGATGCAGCCGTGGAAGGTGAGGCGCGGGATGAACCCGGACTTGGCGGCGAAGCCGTTGACCTGTTCCGGGTCGCCGTAGAGGAACACGTTCTCCCACGGGATGAGCACCTTGTCCATGACGAAGATCGTGTCGTTCTCGTCGAGACGGGAGGAGAGCGGATAGTCGAAGGGGCTGCCCATCAGGGCGGCGGCGGCCGCGTAGGAGGGCCGGCAGATCAGCTTCAGTCCCGGTGAGCCCATCGGGATCGTCGCGACCAGCGCGAACTCCTTCTGCTTCAGGGGCAGTCCGTAATGGGAGATGAAGTTGTAGTGGGTGATGGCCGATCCGGTGGCCACCACCTTCGCACCGCTGACGACCAGACCGTCGTCCGTCTCCCGCTCCACGTGGACGAAGACGTCCTTGACGTCCTCGGCCGGGCGGTGGCGGTCGACCGGCGGGTGGATGATCGCGTGGTTCCAGAACAGGACCTTCTCCTGCGACTCCCGGTACCACCGGCGGGCGTTGTCCTGGTAGGGAGCGTAGAAGTCGGCGTTGGCGCCGAGCGTTCCGAGGAAGGCGGCCTTGTAGTCGGGGCTGCGTCCCATCCAGCCGTAGGTCAGGCGCGCCCACTCGGCGATCGCCTCACGGTCCGCCACGAGGTCCTGGACGCTGTGCGGGGTCCGGAAGAACTTGTGGGTGTAACCGTCGCTGCCGGTGTCGGTGCGTGTGGTGAGGACGTCGCGCCGGTCGGGGTCGTGCAGAGCGTCGTAGAGGCGTGCCGTCATCCGCGCCGCGTTGCGGAACGCCGGATGCTCCGTGACGTCCTTCACCCGCTCGCCGTAGATGTAGATCTCCCGGTCGTCCCGCAGACTCTCCAGGTACTCGTCTCCCGTCATCGGGCGGGTCACCGGGGAATCGCCCGCGGATGCGGCGCTCTCGCCCTGCCGAAGCGTCATGTTCTTGCCCTGCCTTTCACGCATGCGTCTGAACCGGTCGGTCTTCGGGCCGGTGGTTACGTGCGTCTCGGCGTCCAGGTCAGCCGGCGTGGGTCGCGCAGTCCGCGAGCCACGCACCGTCGGCAGGGCCGTCGAGCGAGCCCGTCCATGCCGATTCCTGCGCATCCCGGTCCAGTTCGCGGAACGCCCCGCCGTGGAAGACCAGCGGCTCCGCCTCGCCGCCGTCGAAGGAGCGCACCTCACCGACGTGCAGGATGTGGTCTCCCCCGTCGTACGAGGCCCAGGGGAGGCAGGAGAAGTAGGCGGCGCATCCCGTGAGCCTTGGAGTGCGGGAGTCCGGCTCCCAGCGCACGGGGGCGCCCTGCCGTGCGGGGCGGCCCGCGAAGTGCAGGGCGAGATCGCGTTGCCCCGCGGCCAGGATGTTGATTCCGAACTCCCGGCCGGCGAGTTCCCGGCACATGCGGCTGCGCCGGTCCAGCGACACCACGACGAGCGGCGGGCCGAGCGACACCGAGGTGAAGGAGCTCACCGTGGCCCCGTGCACGCCGTCGTCCGTGCGTACGGTGACGACCGTGACCCCGGTCGCGAACCGGGCGAAACAGTCCCTGAGCCGACGCTCCCTGGTGCTCACCGGACCTCCCTCTCGGCGGCTCGTGCGCTGGTTCGGCGGTATGTGTCCGACAGGCCACTGAATATCTTCACGGAAGACGGCACCAATAATGGACGCCGATGTCCACGGATATCGGCGCGGACAATTATGGCAGTCGCTTCTGAAGGATCGAGCTAGGAATAAGGACCGGCGGCACCGGCCCTTTATCGCACGTCCGCGGCCCTTGACACGGACGGGAAAACGAGGCTCTAATCACTGGAGCCGCGCGAGGAATGCACGCCAAACGACCGGAAGTTCTCGCCCATCGGGCCCACCGGTTCTGCATTCACATCTCCCGACTTCATTCCTTTCTCTCACACGAGGTGCCGGTCATGAGAATCCAGGTCGAGGTGAACGAGGCTCTCCAGGACTACGTCGCCGACGTCTCCCTGCGCGAGGGCGAGCTGCTGCGCGAACTGCGCGAGGAGACGGCCAGGTTGCCGCTGCATCTGATGCAGATCTCGCCGGAGCAGGGGCAGTTCCTGAGCGTGCTGGTCAAGGCGATCGGTGCGCGGCGCACCCTCGAGGTGGGGGTGTTCACCGGGTACAGCCTGCTGTCCACGGCGCTGGCGCTGCCGGACGACGGCCAGGTGGTGGCGCTGGACATCAACGCGGAGTGGAGCGCCATGGCGCTCGAGTACTGCAAGCGCGCCGGCGTCGCCGACAAGGTGGAGTTGCGCATCGGCGACGCCCAGCGCTCCCTCGAGGCGCTCCTGCAGGAAGAGGGTGCGGCGGGCTCCTTCGACTTCGTGTTCATCGACGCGGACAAGGAGGGGTACACGGCGTACTACGAGGCCGCCCTGCGGCTGCTGCGGCCGGGTGGACTGGTCGTCGTGGACAACGTGCTGTGGCACGGCGCCGTCATCGACGACGCCGCACAGGACTCGGAGACCCGCGCGCTGCGCGAGTTCAACCTCCGGCTCCACCACGACGAGCGTGTCGACCTCAGTCTGATCCCCTTCGCCGACGGGCTGACCTTCGCCGTCAAACGCTGATCCGCGCTCGTACCGAGGCCGCCCCGGGGGTTCCCCGGGGCGGCCTGCGTACGCGTACTACGGGAGGACGGGGGTCAGCCGGGCAGCCGGACGGACTGGCGGTGCCGGAAGACGTTCCCCGGGTCGTACTTCTTCTTGACCTGCTGCAGGCGGGGGTAGTTGCCCTTGTAGTACAGCCCGTACCACGGCACCGACGAGGTGTTGTACGCCGGGTCGCTCAGGTCGGCGTCCGGGTAGTTGACGTAGCAGCCGTCGGTCACCTCGTTGGGCACCGGCACCCCGCCGGTGTCGGCGTACATATCGGCGTAGAACTCGCGGTTCCACTTCACGTACGTCGCGTCCTGCGCCGGATCGTTCCACAGCGACATCCACATCATCTTGTAGAACGACTCACGGTGCGGATAGGCGGTGGCATCGGGTGCGACCGCGTTCACCTGGCCGCCGTAGGAGCTGAGGGTCACCGAGGCGCCGGGGATGGTCACGTCGTCGCGGGAGAGGTGCTTGTACAGCGTCGCCGCGTGCCGGTCGGGGAAGTTGGCCCGCATGTAGGCCGACTTGTACTCCTGGCGGAACGTCGGGTCGGTCAGGTTCGCGTTGGTCGTGCCCAGATAGCGGGTGGCTTCCAGCCACGGCAGCCGGCGCGGTTCGGCGTACTCCGCCATCGGGCCGAGCTCGGCCATCGGCCGGGTCAGGGCGGCCTGCTGAACGCCGACGCCGGCGTTGACGGCGGCCAGATAGCCGTCCAGCATCTCCCGGGCGCCGGGGACGGTGGCGTCCACCTGGGTCACCATGCCGATCTGCCCGTTCGACCGGTGCGTCAGGACCAGGAAGCTGGCGAGGGCCAGCTCCGCGGCGCCAGGGGCGCTGTGCGCGGCGAACCAGGCACCGTAGTTCTTCACCAGTGTCGTGAACTTCGCCTGCGTCATCTCCGCCCACGGCCAGGAGACGGCGCTGAGGTACACCGAGGCGGGCGGCTTGGGCAGCAGGGTCCGGGGGCTGGTCCCGGTGGCTCCGGGCGCGCGGAACCAGTAGCGTGTCACGACCCCGAAATTGCCGCCGCCACCGCCGGCGTGGGCCCACCACAGGTCACGGTTGGGATCGTCCTTCTCGCGCGTCGCCACCACGGTGCGCACCTTGCCCGCCGCGTCCACCACGACGACCTCGACGGCGTACAGGTAATCGATGACGAGGCCGAGCTGCCGGCACAGCAGTCCCCAGCCGCCGCCGCTGACGTGGCCGCCGGCGGCGACCGAGTAGCAGATGCCGGCCGGGATGGTGACGCCCCACACCTGGTAGAGGAGCTCGTACACGTCCAGCAGTTGCGCGCCCGTCTCGACGGCGACGGCGTTGCGCGCGGTGTCGAAGTAGACCTTGTTCAACTGCGAGAGGTCCAGCACGACCTGGACGTCGGGGTTGAAGACGAAGTCCTCCAGGCAGTGTCCGCCCGACGACACCGTGATGCGCTTGCCGCCGCTCACGGCCTGCTGGACGACGTCGGCGACCTGGCCGACGGAGTCGACGAGGAAGACGGCCTCCGGGTTGCCCACGTACCTCTGGTTGACCCCGTGCACCAACTCCCCGTACTGCTGGTCGGCCGGAGTGATCCTGACCGGACCGAAGCCCTGGGCGTCCGCCGCTTCGGCCGGCACGGCCGCCGCCGGCCCGGCGGTGCCGCCGACCACCGCGGCGCCACCCACCGCCGCGGCCGCCGTCGACAACAACTGTCTGCGTCCTATTCCCGCTGAGTTCCGCGCCATGCGCGCACCCCGTCTTTCTGCAGTTCACCGATGGAGCGGACGCCGAGTTTCCGGTTTGCTCCGTCACCACCCGCCGTCCGCGGCGAGATTACGAACTGCCGTGGCCTGAAACACTCCCGATGTTGCGGTGCTTTTCGCCAATCTGCCCGGGCCGGATTCGACCGCAAGATTGGGAGTGCCCGCGGGCGGGACCGCCCCCACCATCGAAGGACCTTGTGACGACAAGGCCGACAATGGGACAGGAGGCCGATCGGTGACGGTCAGTGTGGGTGAGGTGTACGAGAACCCGCGGTGCGGCGAGCGGGTGGTCATCAGGACGCCGTCGTCCGAGACGGGCGGCCAACGCACCGTCATGGACGTCTACGCCAAGCCGGGCGGGGCCGTTTCGGGCGAGCATGTCCACCCGGTGAGCGAGGAGAGGTTCACCCTCGTCAGGGGCAAGGTCGCGTTCCTCATCGGCGGGCGGCAGGTGACCCTGGAGCGTCCGGGTGAGAGCGTGCTGATCCAGCCGGGCATCAAGCACCGCTGGTGGAACTGCAGCGGGCAGGAGTCGTTCCACATCTGCGAGGTCCGCAAGAACAGCGACCGCTTCGAGCAGTTGGTGCTGCGGCAGCTCTTCGGGCTGGCCCAGGACGGCAAGACCACCCCGGAGGGCATGCCGCGCCTTCTTCAGCAGGCGGTCACCACACTGGAGTTCGGCGACGTCGTCCGGTTCACCTCGCCGCCCTGGGTGGTGCAGCGGGCGTTGTTCACGGCACTGGCGCCGATCGCGCGGCTGCTCGGTCACAAGGGGTGCGACCCGGAGTACATGAACCGCAAGCCGTCGGAGACCGCCGAGTTGGAGGAGCTGCCCGAAGAGGTCGCCCGCTGGCACCGGTGAGTCACCGCCGGCACACGATGCAACACCCTGCCCGTCGGCGGTGTTCCTGGACATGAGACGCACAGCCTCTCCTCCGCCCGCACGGGGCGGGGATACTTCACGAGAAGGAAGTCCATGGATCTGCAACTCTCCGGCAAGGTCGCCGTGGTCACCGGTGCTTCGAAGGGCATCGGGCTGGCCGTCACCCGTACGCTGCTGGAGGAGGGCGCGAAGGTCGTGGCCGCCTCCCGCAAGAGCAGCCCCGAGCTGGATGCGCTGAGCAGCCCCGAGCTGGTCCACGTCTCCGTCGACCTCACGGATCCCGAGGCGCCCGCCCAGGTCGTGGCCCGTGCCGTGGAGGTGTTCGGCGGGCTCGACATCCTGGTGAACAACGCGGGCGGTCCGCCTCCCGGGGTGACCCTGCCGCGCGGTTCGTTCCTCGACGCCTCGGACGAGGACTGGCGGGCCGTGTTCGAGTTCAACGTCCTGTCCGCCGTGCGTGCCATCCGTGCCGCCATTCCGCACTTCCAGTCCCGCGGCGGCGGATCGATCGTGAACATCTCCACGGCGAACGCGCGTCAGCCCTCGCCGATCAACGTCGACTACGGCGCCGCGAAGGCCGGCCTGAGCAACCTCACCAAGGCGCTGGCCGGTGAGTTCGGTCCGCAGGGCATCAGGGTGAACACCGTCTCGCCCGGCGTGGTGCGCACGCCGTGGTGGACGGCTGAGGGCGGTGTCGCCGACATGATCGCCTCGCAGGCGAACACCGACCGCGACAGCGTCATCAACGAGGTGGTCCCGGGCATGCTCAACCTCGCCACGGGCCGCTTCGTGGAGCCGCAGGAGGTCGCGGACGCGGTCGCCCTGCTCGCCTCCCCCCGGTCCGGCTCCACCACGGGTGCGGACTTCGTCGTGGACGGCGGGCTGCTCAAGGAGCTGTAGACGGCCCCGGGAGCCGGGAAGGCGGTCCGGCCCCGGCCGGGCCGCCTGTCACCGTCCCGGCGAACCGTCGCTCGGCCCGTGGCATTCCACCGCACACGACACAGGTGGGCCCCCGGCGTACCGGGGGCCCACCCACCGTGCTCTCCGTTCGCTCACCCTGCCGGTCCGCCGTCGTCGCAACCGGCGTCGGTCGTCAGGCCGGGGTCGGCAGGTACGGCGAGAACGGGGTGTCCGCGCGCGGTTCCAGTTGCGGGTCGGCGGAGAGGATCTCGGTGTGGAGCTGTTGGATCCGCTGCGAGGGATAGGTGCCCAGTTCCGCGCGGAGGGTGTAGCGGAGCTGATGGAAGCTGGTGAGCGCGTCCGCCTGCCGGCCGGACCGGTACAGCGCGAGCATGAGCTGGCTGCACAGGTCCTCGTTGGTGGGGTACCGGTGCACCAGGGCGCTGAGTTCGCCGACCAGTTCATGGTGGCGGCACATGCGCAGTTCGGCGTGGATGCGGTCGATGATGGCGTCCAGGCGCTGCCGTTCGATCCTCTCCATGGCGGCGTGCAGCAGCGGGCCCGTCGGCACGTCGACCAGGAGCTGCCCCCGCCACATCGCCTCCGCCTGCCGCAGTTGCCGTGCGCCCGAGGCGACGTCGTTGACGGCGAGGGCGTCGCGCGCGGACCGCACCCGCTCCTCGTACACATCGAGGTCCAGCTCCCCCGGCCGGACCTGAAGCAGATATCCCTGGTCCCGGGTGACCAGACGGCCCGAGCGCGCCGCCGCGCGCCTCGAGCGGCCGGAAAGGATCCGGCGCAACTGCATGACGTACGTGTGCACCGCCGCGACGGCGCTGGTCGGCGGAGAGTACTCCCAGAGCTCTTCGACCAACTGCTTCCGGGGAACCACGGTGTTGGCATGCAGGAGTAAGAGGGCCAGCATTTGTCGTTGTTTCGGTGGAGTGGGCGCTCTGTCGACAGAGGACTCGATCACACGCAATGGACCGAGTACGCAGAATTGCATCTCTCCCCCATGTCTTTCACCTGATCGTGCACCGGAAGATCATTCCGTGAGAACAAGTTCCGACTGCCGTTGCCCGGGTCAACCACGGCCGTCTTGCTCTTTCTTCGGACCATAACACGCCGCCGCACCCGGCCCCTAGGATCTGCTCGCGCCGCGCGTTCAATATTTTCTGCGCCTTGACGTTCACCGGGACCATGTCGAGTCAACGAGAATCGACGCGGAAGCAGTTCCGCATTCAAGGAGTCGGGGCCTGCGCCTGGTTAATATCCGGTAACTCTGGCCAAAAGCGCGGGAACATCGGCGGGGTTCCTGTTTCCGCGCCAGGCGACATGCTGGTCGGGGCGCACGAGCACCAGGTCGCGCTCGTACAGATCGCGCACCACCGGGTCCTCGATGCGCAGCACGTCCAGCGGCATCCCACGTCTGCGCGCAGCGCTCGTCCAGGCGCCCACCGCGTCGTCGGACCCCCCGAGTCGGAGCAGGGTGAAACCGGTCCCGAGCCGGTCGAAGAGCGAACTTCCCGGGCCGCGCCCGTCGTCGAGCCACGCGTGCGGCGCCCGGCCCCCGGGCACGGCGGACGGCGTGTACGTGGTGAAGGTGTCCGGCGGTGGCGAGCTCCCGTCATCGGCGATGACCGGCGATCCGTCGTAGCGGGCGCCGAGTTGCACACCGAGGGTGTCCAGGGTGAGCCGACCGTACTCGGCGAGCCGGGCCCCGGTCTCCTTGCGGGCCGCGATCCCGTCCTCCGACTCCTCCTCCAGCCGGGCCGGCCGCTCGATGCTGCCGAGGCCGATGCCGAGCCGGCGTGCCGCCTCGGTGTTGCGCAGGGCGATCGGTCTGCGTTCGGCCTCGTAGCTCGCGAGCAGACGGGGTCCCGCCCAGCCCTGCACCGCGGCGGCCAGCTTCCAGGAGAGGTTCGCGGCGTCGTCGACCCCGGTGTTCATGCCGAACCCCCCGTTGGGGGTGAACAGGTGGGCCGCGTCGCCCGCGAGGAGCAGTCTGTCCGTTCCGAAACGCTCGGCGACCAGGGCGGCACCCGCCGTCCAGGTCCGGTGGCCCAGTACCTGCACGTCGAGCGGTGCTCCCGCGGCGCGCTGCACCAGGGCCGCCAGGTCGGCGCCGGTCGCGGTGTCCGGGTCGATGGAGCTGGTCAGCAGGAAGAACTCGTCCACACCGTTGAGGGCGATCAGATTGAGGGCGAGTTCGGCGTTGACGACCCAGTTGCTCCACGCCCCGCGCTCACGCAGGAAGTCCTGGTAGAGGCGGGGTATGCGCAGGTGCGCGGCGACCGAGCGGCGCCCCAGGACGTCCTGGTCGAGGCTGCCCTCTCCGGTGTAGCGGATCCCGAGCGTGCGCCGCACCAGACTGCGGCCGCCGTCGCAGCCCACGGCGTACCGGGCCCGCCAGGTACGGCGCACACCGTCCCGCTCGGCGGTGACGCTCACCCCGTCGGCGTGCTCGGACAGCCCGACGACCCGCCAGCCGAAGCGCAGCGTGACGGCGGGCCGGGTGCGGGCGTGTTCCAGGAGCAGCCGCTCCACGTACATCTGGTTGGCACGGTGCATCGGCTCGGGCGTCTGGTCCGCCCGCGTCGCGGCGGCGACCCGCCGCTGCGTCTCGGCGGCCCCGGGCCACGGCAGCAGGGCCAGTTCGTGCCCGCTGTAGCGGGTGAAGAACGAGATGCCCGCCGAATGGCCGGGCGGGAGACCGAGCCGACGCACCCGGGCGGCCAGCCCGAGGGTGCGGTAGTGCTCCATGGTGCGGGCGTTGTGCGTGCTGCCGCGAGGGTGGTCGGGCACAGACTCCTCGGTGTTGAACACCGTGGCGGGGACGCCCCTGCGGTCGAGGAAGAGTGCCAGCAGCAGTCCGATCGGACCGCCTCCGACGATGACTACGGGCGTGGTCGACGAGGTGGTCGGTGGGGTGTCCATCCGAGCGAGGCCTCCAGCCTGTCTTCTATGACGCGCCCCGGATCCTCCCAGCAGCCGCTGAAGGATGGAGCGAAGTCGGACGGGGCCCGCCGGCGATGGCGCACATACCTGTCGCCGCTTGCGTTTCAAGGCTCGTCGAGTATCCGCGAACGCGATCTCCACCGCCTCTATATCAACAGCCTGGAGACTGAGCGGGAACGGTTTTCGAGCGGCAATTCGATCGCAACGGATCACGCTGAGCCACCGACCTCCGGCTCGATTCCGGGTATCTCCGCGGAGTATGAGGTATTCATATGTTCCTGTTCGGCACGCACAGGTCCGTCGCCCAGCGCCTGCGTCTTTACACCGACCGGAAGCTGGGCGCGGGTAATTTCTTCTGGCACGCCTGGAGAGTGGCACGCGACCGCGACCGCCCGATTCTTTTCCATCCGGACGTCGATTCCGCGGACTGGCACCGGAAAGAGCTGCCCGCCGTGTCCCTGGAGGATATGCGGATCGCCGCCATCCGGTACGCCCACTGGTACCGCGGTCACGGGGTGGGCCCCGGCTCCCGCGTCGGCGTCCACACGCGCGACGGCCTGCTCGGGCTGATCCACCACATCGCCATCACCGGCCTCGGGGCCGCGGCCGTGCACTGCAACCCCAGGATGGCCTCGAAGACCGCCGCCGAGTACTTCCTGCGGACCGGGACGACCGTGCTCGTCGCCGACGGCGACCTTCTCAAGCGACTGGCCGACGCCTGGTCCGAGGACGCCCAGGGCAGGGCCGTGCCGCTGGTCGAGGACATCGCCGCGCTGGAGCAGTCGGCGCCCCGGCCGCCGCGTCCCATGGAGAACTTCCCGTACCGGCACGCCGACGACGACCTGATGATGATCTCGCACTCGTCGGGGACGACCGGACGGCCCAAGGCCCCGGTCTTCAACCACGGTTCCTTCTTCGCCGGCAAGCGCGAGCGGCTGTGGACCTTCCCCTCCCTGCGCACCGACCGGTTGCTGACCGCGCTGCCGCACAGCCACTCGGCGGGCATCAGCTATCTGAGCATGGCGATCATGCTGGGCGTCCCCACGCTCATCCTGGACGACCCCGACGGCCGACGGGTGGTGCAGGCCATCAACCGCTTCCATCCCACCGTCGTGCTCGGATTCCCGCTCACCCTCGCCGAGGTGTGCGCCGCGGACATCCAGCCGGAGGCGGCCCAGTATCTCCACACCTGGAACGGCATGGGCGACGCCTCGCACGAGCGGCACATACGCCCGCTGATCTCCGTCGGCCAGCGGACGGAAGGCAAGCGCAGGCTCGCGGGATCCCGCTACGTCGACGGCCTCGGCTCCTCCGAGATGGGCATGGTGCTGTTCCGGCAGGTGCACGTTCCCACGTCCGAGCGCTACGGACGGCTCATCGGCCGGCCGGTGAGCGTGGTGCGCGAGGCCGCCGTCCTGGACGCGAACGGCCGCGAACTACCCCACGGCGAGGCCGGAATGCTCGGGGTGAAGACACCCAGCGTCACACCCGGCTACCTCGACGACCCGGGCCTGACCGAGGAGTCCACGGTGAACGGCTACTTCCTCACCGGTGACATCGTCCGCCGCGACGCGGAGGGCGACTGGTACCACCTGGACCGCACCCCGGACGTGATCCACACCGTGGACGGGCCCGTCTACAGCCTGCCGCTGGAGGAGAGCGTCCTGCTGACCACCCAGTGCCTGGACGCGGCGGTCGTGGCGGTGGACGATCCGCTGGCGCCCGGCAAGTCCCGCCCCGCAGCGGTGGTGCTGTACACCGACGGCGTCGAGCGCAGTCCCGCCGACCTCCTCGCCGCCTGCAACACGGCGTTGGCCGGGGCGGGTCTCGCCAGGCTGCACGCCCTCGTCCTCACCTCCGAGCGGTCCGAACTGCCGGTCGGCATCACCGGCAAGGTCCTCAAGCGCGTTCTGCGCGAACGTCATCACGCGCTGCTCCAGGGCCCCGCAGGACCGTCGGTGGCGATCGACACCCCCCACCCCTCCAGCTCACGAAAGGCGTGACCGTGACGGACGTGCACGCGGCGCGCCGCGTCGTGGACATCATCACCGGCTCCTGGCAGTCACAGGCCCTGTACGCGGCCGCCGCCCTGGCGATCCCCGACCACATCGCCGCAGGGCACACCACCGCGGAGGAACTGGCACGCCGTGCCGAGGCCCGTCCCGACGGGATCGTCCGGCTGATGCGGCTGCTCACCGCGCTCGGTGTCTTCGAGGGCGACGAGACCGGCTATCGGCTCACAGCGGTGGGCGAGCTGCTCCGCTCCGGCTCCGAGCAGTCGATGCGGGACATGGTGCGCATCTACGGCGAGGAGTTCCACCGGGCCTGGGGCGCCGTGGTGCCCGCCGTCCGCTCCGGCGGCTCCGGCTTCGAGCACGCTTTCGGCGTGCCGTTGCGCGGTTACCTGCAGCGCGAGCCGAGCGCGGCCGAGAAGTTCCAGCGGGCGATGAACGCCGGCAACGTGTTCTTCCCCGACGTGCTGGAGGCCTTCGACTTCACCGGCAGCCGCCATGTGGTGGATGTCGCCGGGGGCAGCGGCATGCTGCTCTCACTCGTCCTGCGCGCCCACCCGGACGTGCACGGGACGCTCTTCGACCTGCCCCATGTGCTGCCGGTCGCGCGGAAGTACCTGGACAGCACCGTCGGTACCGGACGCTACGAGGTCGTCGCCGGCGATGTGTTCCAGGAGGTCCCCGCGGGTGCCGACGTGTACCTCCTGTCCCGGGTGCTGCAGGACTGGGACGACGAACGGTGCACGGCACTGCTGACCACCATCCGGACGGCCATGCGCGGTTCCGCGCGCCTCCTCGTCCTGGAACGGGTCATCGACCCGACGGGCGGGGAACTCCTGCCGCTGCTGTGGGACCTGCACCTGCTCATGGCGGCCGGCGGACGGGAGCGCACCCTGGACGGCTATCGCGCTCTGCTGGCCGGGGCCGGGCTGCGGCTGGAGTCCGTGCACCCCCTCGGGCTGGAGACGCGACTGCTCGTCGCGTCCTCCGCATAGCCGCACCCCCGCCCGTCCACACCCCAGGAGCAGACGTATGACCAGCGGGGACCTCGAAGTGTGCATCGTCGGAGCCGGACCACGCGGCCTGTCGGTGCTGGAGCGGATCTGCGCCAACGAACGCAAGTCCGCCTTCCACCGGTCGGTGACGGTTCATGTGGTGGATCCCCATCGCCCCGGGGCCGGCCGCGTCTGGCGCACGGACCAGTCCGGGCTGCTGCTGATGAACACCGTCTCCAGCCAGGTCACGGTGTTCACCGACGAGAGCGTGGAGATGGACGGGCCGATCGAGCCCGGTCCCAGCCTGTACGAGTGGGCGCGGTCGCTGGCCCTGTCCGGCGGATACGGCGGCCAGGTCCCCGGCGGCGTCCTGGCACAGGCCCGTCGGCTCGGCCCGGACGACTATCCGACCAGGGCGTTCTACGGGAGCTATCTGGAGGACGTCTTTTTGCAGGTGACGGCCGCTGCACCGCGGCACGTCACGGTACGGGTCCACCGGTCCGCGGCGACGGCGCTCCACGAGGACGTGCCGGGCGGAGCACAGTGCCTGACCCTGACGGACGGCACCCGGCTGCACGGCCTGGACGCCGTCGTGCTCGCCCAGGGGCATGTGCCGGCCCGGCCGACGGACCAGGAGCTGACGCTGGCCCGCCAGGCGGAGGCATGCGGCCTGCTCCATGTGCCGCCCGCCAATCCGGCGGACGTCGACCTGTCGCAGATCGAGCCTGGACAGGCCGTGCTGCTGCGCGGGTTGGGGCTGAACTTCTTCGACCACACGACGCTGCTCACCGTCGGCCGCGGAGGAGAGTTCGAGCGGCGTGGAGACCAGGTGGTGTACCGCCCCTCGGGCCGGGAGCCCCGGCTGTACGCGGGGTCACGGCGGGGCGTCCCGTACCACGCGCGCGGCAACAACGAGAAGGGCGCCCACGGCCGGTACGAGCCCAGGCTGCTCACCGCCGAGGTCGCCGCGCGCCTGCGTGAACGTGCGGTCGACGGTCAACGCGTCTACTTCAGCACCGACTTGTGGCCGCTGATCGCCAAGGAGGTGGAGAGCGTCTATTACGGCGCGCTGCTGGCCGCGCACGGTCGGGCGGCCGAGCGCGAGGCGTTCACCGAGCGGTACTGCGCGGCACCGTCCGAGGACGCCGAGGCCGCGCTGCTCGACCGGTACGGCATCCGCGCCGAGGACCGCTGGGACTGGGAACGCATCGCCCGTCCGTACGGGAACCGGGAGTTCACCGACCGGGCGGCGTTCCGGGACTGGCTGCTGGACCACTTGGCCAGGGACGTCCGGGAGGCCCGGGCCGGGAACGTCAGCGGCCCGCTCAAGGCGGCGCTCGACGTGCTGCGCGACCTGCGCAACGAGATCCGGCTGGCGGTGGACCACGGCGGCCTGGACGGCAACTCGTACCGGGACGACCTCCAGGGCTGGTACACACCGCTGAACGCCTACTTGTCGATCGGTCCACCGGTGTCCCGGATCGAGGAGACCATCGCCCTCATCCGGGCGGGCGTCCTCCACCTCGTGGGCCCCGAGCTGCGGGTGCGGGTCGACCCGGGAGAGCCGGCGTTCGTCGCCGAGTCGAGCAGGGTGGGGGGTCCGCCGGTCAGGACCTCGGTCCTGATCGACGCCCGCCTGCCCGAGCCGGACCTTCGGCGCACCGCCGACCCCTTGCTGGCCGGGCTCCTCGCCACGGGTCAGTGCACGCCGTACAGCATGTCCGGTGCCTGCGGCACGAGGGTCGAGACCGGCGGTCTGACGGTGACCGGGAAGCCGTACCACCTGGTCGACGCCGAGGGGCGGCCCCATCCGCGCCGGTTCGCCTACGGGGTTCCCACCGAAGCCGTGCACTGGGTGACCGCGGCCGGTATCCGGCCCGGGGTCAACTCGGTGACTTTGGGCGACTCCGACGCCATCGCCCGCGCGGTGCTCGCGCTCCGCCCCACCGCCGCCGTGGCGACACGGCGGCGGCCGGCCCCGAGGTGCCGGCCCGACGGCGACCTGACGGAGGCGACGGCATGACGACGACGTTCGACGGGGGCCCGGACGCGGGTCTGCTGTCGCCGGTGCGAGCCGGCACCCCGGTCGAGGAGGCCGTGTCGGACCGTGCATGGCTGCAGGCGATGCTGGACGCCGAGGCGGCACTCGCGCGGGCCCAGGCCCGGGTGGGCACCGTGCCCTGGACGGCGGCCGACGCGATCACCAAGGCGGCGCGGGCCGACCGGCTCGACGTGCGGGCGCTTGCGCTCGCCGCCCGGGAGACCGCCAATCCCGTCGTCGGGCTCGTGCAGGCATTCACCCGGGTCGTGGCACAGGACGATCCGGAGGCCGCCGAATACGTGCACCGTGGTTCGACGAGTCAGGACGTCCTCGACACCGGCGCCATGCTGCTGTGCTCCAGGGTCCTCGGGCTGGTCCGGGACGATCTGCGGCGCACGGCGGACGCACTGGGCCGCCTGGCCGCGCGGCACCGCGACACCCTGATGGCCGGGCGGACCCTGACCCTGCACGCCGTGCCCACCACCTTCGGTCTGAAGGCCGCCGGCTGGCGGCAGTTGGTGCTGGACGCGGCCGAGCGCATCGAGCGGGTGCTCGCCGGGGGGCTTCCCTTCTCACTCGGCGGTGCCGCGGGCACGCTGTCCGGGTACCTGGAGTACGCGACGCTGAACGGGGACGGGAACGGGAACGAGAAAGGGGACGGGGACGGGGGCCGACCGCGCCCGGGCGCGTACCTCGACCGGTTGACGACCGCGTTCGCGGCCGAGACGGGTCTAGCCCCTCCCGTACTGCCCTGGCACGCACTGCGCACCCCCGTGGCCGATGTCGCCGCCGGGCTCGCCTTCGTCACCGGGGCGCTCGGCAAGATCGCCGTCGATGTCCAGTCGCTGGGCAGAACGGAGGTCGGGGAGGTGAGCGAGCCGGTGGTGGCGGGCCGGGGCGGCTCCTCGGCCATGCCGCACAAGCGCAACCCGGTCCTCGCCACCCTGGTCCGCAGCGCGTCCCTTCAAGTCCCCGCCCTGGCCGCGGCGTTGACCCAGTGCCTGGTCACCGAGGACGAGCGCTCGGCCGGGGTGTGGCACGCGGAATGGCTGCTGCTGCGTGAATGCCTGCGCCTGGCGGGCGGCGCCTGCCACACCGCCGTCGAACTGGCCGAAGGGCTGGAGGTCAGGCCCGACCGCATGCGCGCCAATGTGCGGACGACGGAGAGCCTGATGGTGTCCGAGCGGGTGGCGGTCGTGCTGGCACCGCTGATCGGCAAGGCCGATGCCAAACGGGTGCTCACCGAGGCTTCCGCGGAGGCGGAACGCACCGGGCGTCCGCTGTCCGGGATCCTCGCGGCGATGCCCGCCGTCGCGCCCCACTTCGATGAGAAGACCCTGGCCGGGCTGCTCGACGCGGCCTCGTACACGGGCGCGGCCGGTCCTCTGGTGGACCGGGCACTGGCACACCCGGGGCCGGCGTCCGCCCGGCCCTCCCCAGCCCCATCCGACGAACCCTCCCAGGAGACGACATGGCGTCGATGATGTTCACCTCGGAGTCCGTGACCGAGGGTCACCCCGACAAGATCGCTGACCAGATCAGCGACACCATTCTCGACGCGCTTCTGCGTGAGGACCCGACGTCCCGGGTCGCCGTGGAGACGCTGATCACGACCGGCCTGGTGCACGTGGCCGGTGAGGTCACGACCAAGGCGTACGCGGACATCGCGACGCTGGTCCGCAACAAGATCCTCGAGATCGGCTACGACTCGTCGAAGAAGGGCTTCGACGGCGCGTCCTGTGGTGTGTCGGTGTCGATCGGCGCGCAGTCCCCGGACATCGCGCAGGGTGTGGATGCGGCGTACGAGTCCAGGGTCGAGGGTGCCGCCGCAGGTGGAGAAGTGGACGAGCTGGACCGGCAGGGTGCCGGTGACCAGGGCCTGATGTTCGGCTACGCGTCGGACGAGACGCCGACGCTGATGCCGCTGCCCGTCTTCCTGGCGCACCGTCTGTCCAAGCGTCTGTCCGACGTCCGTAAGAACGGCACGATCCCCTATCTGCGTCCGGACGGAAAGACCCAGGTCACCATCGAGTACGACGGTGACAAGGCGGTGCGTCTGGACACGGTGGTCGTCTCCTCGCAGCATGCCAGTGACATCGATCTGGACTCGCTGCTGACGCCGGACATCCGTGAGTTCGTGGTCGAGCCGGAGCTGAAGGCGCTGCTGGATGACGGGATCAAGCTGGAGACCGACGGTTACCGGCTGCTGGTCAACCCCACCGGCCGGTTCGAGATCGGTGGTCCGATGGGTGATGCGGGCCTGACCGGCCGGAAGATCATCATCGACACCTACGGCGGTATGGCCCGGCACGGTGGTGGTGCGTTCTCCGGCAAGGACCCCTCCAAGGTGGACCGTTCGGCGGCGTACGCGATGCGGTGGGTCGCCAAGAACGTGGTCGCCGCGGGTCTGGCCTCCCGCTGCGAGGTGCAGGTGGCGTACGCGATCGGCAAGGCGGAGCCGGTGGGTCTGTTCGTGGAGACCTTCGGCACGGCCAAGGTCGACGCCGAGAAGATCGAGAACGCGATCACCGAGGTCTTCGACCTCCGCCCGGCCGCGATCATCCGCGACCTGGACCTGCTGCGCCCCATCTACGCCCAGACGGCGGCCTACGGCCACTTCGGCCGCGAACTGCCCGACTTCACCTGGGAGCGCACCGACCGGGTCGAGGCCCTGCGCAAGGCAGTGGGCCTGTAGACCGTTGCCGCTGCTCGTCCCCAGCCCGCATCAAGAAGGTCGGATTCCGGCGGAACCCTCCGCCGGAATGGCCGAATTCCTGCCCCGGTGACGCGCGATTTCAGGCCAGTTGACAAAGCTACAGGAGAACCTTAGCGTCGATTCGCTAGATTCGACAGAAATGAACCTGGCAGGGACGGCCACGAGTTCAACGTTCACATAGATTTCGCCTCTCGTCTGCGCCGGCCCGGAAGCAGCAGGAACGGGGGAGGGACTCAGTGGACGTCGGAATCCTCGGCTCTTTGATATTTTCCGTCGAAGGGGAAAACTTCATTCCGAGCGCACCGAAAGCAAGACAACTGCTCGCGTTTCTCGTCCTCAATTCCAACCGCATGGTGCGCGCTCAGGACTGCATAGCCGAGCTGTGGGGGTCGCATCCCCCCAAGAGCGCCCTGTCCACCCTGCAGACCTACGTCCTGCACATCCGTCAGAGCCTGCGCACGCCCCGGCTCGACCTGAGCGACGTGCTGGTCACGAGAAACCAGGGCTACCAGCTCGACGTGCCTCCGCAGAGCCTCGACCGTCACCGGTTCCTCCGCCTGACCGAGCGCGGCCGTGAGGCGGCGGACGCCGGCGATGCGGCCACCGCCTCCGAGCTGTTGTCCGAGGCCCTCGCGTTGTGGCGCGGCCCGGTCCTGGCCGATGTGCAGACCGGCCCGATGAGCTATCCCCATCTCGTGGAACTGGAGGAGACCCGCAAGGGGGTGCTCCAGCAGCGCATCGAGGCCGACATGGCCCTGGGCCGGCACCGCGAGCTGCTCGACGAACTCACCGCCCTGGCCACGATGCATCCGACCAACGAGAACATCCACGCCCAGCTCATGCTGGCCCTGTACCGGTCCGGCGCGCCGACCGAAGCGACCAGGGTCTTCCGTCGTCTGCACCGCACCCTCGGCGACGCCCTCGGTATCGAGCCGGCACCGCGCATGCAACGCCTGCACCAGGCGATGCTGGACCGCAGTCCGCTGCTCGACGGGCCGCCGGCGCGCGTCTGACGCACCGCAGGCCCGCTGACACACCACAGGGCCCGCAGACGAACCACAGGCCCGCTGACGTACCGCGCGGTCCCTCGCCGACGGGGCCCGTGCTCGCAGGCGTGCAACCCTCTGACCGGAGACGGTGTTTCTCTCAGTGATGGATGAGATGGCCGAGCAGCAGCTGACGGATCTCCTCGCCACGGACCTCGACGGTGGATTCACCGAACTGGTCCGGATCCACGCGGGAGCCGTGCACGCCTTCCTGCACCGGGTCACCGGCTCCGCCGCGGAAGCCGACGACCTGGGGCAGGACACGTTCCTGCGCGCGTACTCGGCGCTGCAGGGCTACAGTGCGCAGCGGCGTCTGGAGCTGAGGCCGCGTGCTTGGCTGATGACCATCGCGGCGAACGTCTGGCGCAACCACGTGCGTACCTCCACCCGCCGGCCCGCTCCTGCGCGCGTGCGGGTGGAGGACTCCGCGGACACCTTGCCCGCCCACGAGCCGGGGCCGGAGGAGCACGCCGCCACGGCCGACGACCGCAGCCGCCTGGTGGCGGCGCTGTCCGAGCTGCCGGAGAAGCACCGCGTACCGGTAGTGCTCCACCATGTGGTGGGCATGAGCTACGCGGAGGTGGCGGAGGTACAGGGTTGCGCGGTCGGGACGGTCAAGGCACAGGTCTCCCGCGGTCTGGGAAGCCTGCGCCGACTGCTCGCCCAGGAGACATCCCCACTGAAGGAGGTGACGATGTGAGCCGGAGTGGCCCGGTGGCAGTGCCCCCGCCGGACGGAGTGACGGACGGCCTGCCGGGGCTTGTCGCACAGCCCCCCGACGACTTCGCCCTGCGCGTCCTGCGACGCGTCGGCATCCCGCAGGAACGCTACGACACATACGTCCGCCTCGAAACGCCCGCAGGCGACCTTTTCGTGGCCGCCGGACCCCAGGCGGTGACCGGTGCGGCCCTGGCTTCGGCCACCATGACCGCGACCGCTTTCGAGGAGCTGCACCGTGCCCGCACCGGCCGCTCGGCCATACGGTCGGCCAAGCCGTTCCCGGGCCTGACGACGGCCCTGCGCACCGGCCGGGCCCGGCGGCTGCCGCTCGACCTGTCCGGGCTGACCGCCGTCGAGCGGGCCGTGCTGGAGACGGTACGGACCATCCCCGCCGGGCAGTTGCGCCCGGTCGGCTGGATCGCGCGGGAGTCGGCGGTGCCCCCGGAGGCGATCGTGCCCGCCCTCGTGAAGAACCCGGTGGCGGTACTCGTCCCCTGCCACCGGGTGACGTACGAGGACGGCACGCCGTGCGATGCGGGCCACCCTCCGGGCGCCGGAGACGCGCTGCGCGTCGCCGAAGGCGTCGACATGTACGACGTGGCCGAGCTCTCCGAGAGCGGCGTGGTGTTCCTCGGCAGCGACACCACCCATATCTACTGCCATCCGACCTGCGCCCACGCCCGCCGCATCACGCCGGCCCACCGGGTGCCGTTCCGGACGGCCCGTGACGCTCGGCGCGCGGGTTACCGCGCGTGCAAGAGCTGCCGGCCCGTCACCGCCTGACGGGATACGAACACTGTCTCTCTGGGAGTCTTCCGATGCGGACGCAACGACGCCCCGCCGACATCACCGCCGCCGTGACGGTGCACGCCACGACGCTCGGACAACTGGTCCTGGCCGCCACGGACGAGGCGCTCCTGCTGTGCGCCTACGACGCGCCCGCAGCGGCACGGCAGCGCATGGACCGGGCCGGGATCCGTCAGATCGAAGCCGGGGACGCTTCGCCGTCCCAGACCAGGGTCCTGGACCAGGCACGGGCCGAGATCGACGCCTACCTGGACGGGAAGCGCCGGAACTTCACCGTCCCGGTGGACCTGCGCCTGGCCACCCCCTTCAGCCGCCAGGCCGTCCAGGCGCTGGACGCGTTCGTTCCGTACGGCACCACCGCGACCTACGCGCAGCTCGCATCGGCCCTGGACCGGCCCCGTGCCGCCCGGGCGGTGGGAGCGGCCCTGGGCGCCAATCCGCTGTGCGTGGTGCTGCCCTGCCACCGGATCGTCGGCGCCAGCGGTGCCCTGACCGGATACGCGGGCGGTCTGGCGGCCAAACACCTCCTGCTCGACCTCGAGGCGGCGGCCGTCCCGGACGGCGCACCCTCCCTCCGACCGGTGGGTGCCGGTCGCATTGCCCCGGGGCCGGCGCCCACCGATCCCTCCCCCCTGCGAAAGAAGAGCACGTGAGCACGTTCGAGGCTCCCCACCTGCCCGGTCTCGTCGAGGCGGGTGGGACGCATCCCGCGCCCCACCCGTCGAGCGCCGCTGCCCCGGCCGCCGGCCCCGCCCTGCCCGCCCTGCGGGCCTTGGACTGGCCGGCGCTGGCCGCGGAGCTCGACACGGAAGGGGTGGCGCTCACCCCGCCGTTGCTCACGCCCCGGCAGTGCGCGGACCTCCGCGACCTGTTCGACGTGCCGACGCTGTTCCGCTCCACGGTGAACATGTCGGCACACCGCTTCGGCGAGGGCCGCTACCGCTACTTCGCCGATCCCCTGCCCGATGTCGTCCAGTCTCTGAGGGAGCAGCTCTACCCGCCGCTCGCACGGATCGCCAACGCGTGGGCCGAACGGCTGGGCGAGCGGAGTTTCCCGCCGGACCACGCCGGACTGGTGGCCGCCTGCGCGGCCGCGGGACAGCACCAGCCGACCCCGCTGCTGCTCCGGTACGAGCGGGGTGGCTACAACTGCCTGCACCAGGACGTCTACGGCGAGCTGACGTTCCCGCTGCAAGTGGCGATCATGCTGGACCGCCCTGACGAGGACTTCACCGGCGGCGAAAGCGTGTTCGTGGAGCAGCGGCCGCGTGCGCAGTCCCGCCCGCTCGTCAAACGGCCGCTGCTCGGCCAGGGTCTGATCTTCGCGGTGCGTCACCGCCCGGTGCCCTCGGCCCGCGGCTGGAGCCGTGTGGCTCTCCGCCACGGGGTGAGCGCCGTGCACAGCGGACGACGTCATGTGCTCGGCGTGATCTTCCACAATGCACCGTAGCCGAATTCCTCGCCCGCGCCGGATGCCGGCGGTGTCCGCATCGCACGCATTCCGGGGAAGGCTGGAGTGAATTCTGGGACCGGAGGGAATCGGGGCGTGTCCGAGGGCGCCCCGCCGCACCGTTGAAAGCCGAGCGCATGGAATCGTCCGCGCGCATGGAATCAGCCGCGCGCATGGAATCCAGCCGAGTGCATGGAATCAGCCGTGTTCTCGAATTGCCCCTGCGCCCGGCAGTCGTCACCGGATCGGAAAAGTTTTTGGCCGCGCTGGACCGAACGGGGCGAATGAATACGCTTTCGGCCGCCGAAAACGCGGATCGGACAGCCGCTTCGCGCCATGATCACATCACGCCATGACTCGGGCCGTCATCGCCGGCACGGTGGCGGTCATGTCCGCCCGCCATGGCCCGACGAGGACGGGATGGGACATCCTCAGTCGAAGCGCAGATCGGAGAGTCGCCTCCCAGCCGGCCCGGGCCGGCACGTCGCGTGAACCCGCTGGATCAGGGGTGCCGGACTGGGATACCCCTCACTTGATGGCTCCGCTGGTGGCACCGGCGGTGACGTAGCGCTGAGCGACGACGAGCAGTACGGCGGCGGGGACGGACGCCATGACCGTGGTGGCCATGACGGCGTTCCACTGGTTCGTATGGGCACCGATGTACTGGTAGATGCCCAGGGTGATCGGCCGAACGGTCTGCGTGGTGGTCAGCGTGAGGGCGAAGAGGAAGTCGCTCCACGTGAACAGGAAGGTGAAGACGGCTGCAGTGATCAACGCGTTTCTGCTCACCGGGAGCACCACGGAGCGGAAGACGCGCAGCCTGCCGGCGCCGTCCACGCGCGCGGCTTCGATGATCTCCCTGGGAATGTTCCGCATGAACGAACGCAGAATGATGATCGCGAAGGGGACTCCGGCGGTGGAGTCGGCGAGGACCAGTCCGAGGCAGGAGTTCAGGAGTCCCAGGTCGTTGTAGGCGCTGTAGAGCGCGTTGGCCACGACGATGCCCGGCACCATCTGCGTGGTCAGGATGCCGAAGAGCACGAGGTCGGTGCCGCGGAGGCGGAACTGGGCCAGTGCGTAGGCCGCGGGCGCGGCGAGCCCGAGGCTGAGGGCGACGCTGCCGACGGCGACGATGAGGCTGGTGACGAGGTTGCGTCCCTGATCGCGCAGTGCCGTGACGTATCCACCCCGGTCAGGGTGGGAGGGGAACCAGCCTCCCTGCAGTGTGTTGCCCGCCGGCTGGAGGGAGGCGTTCACCATCCAGTAGACGGGAAACAGCATCAGCGCGAGCAGGGCGATCCCGACGATGGTGGACGGCCGGCCACGGCCCGGTGCGCGCTTCACGGGATCACCTCGTCGAGGTTCCGGGCGCGACGGTTGGCGCGCAGGTAGACGAGGGCGAAGACGAGCGAGATGACGATGAGTACGTTGCTCATCGCGGCACCGCGTCCGAACTCGAACTGCTGGAAGGACAGTTCGTAGGACTGGGTGGCGAGGGTCTCCGTGGCGTTGGCCGGTCCTCCGCCTGTGACCACGAGGATGATGTCCAGCACTTTGAGGGTGTAGACCACGCCCAGCACCAGCACGACGCTCACCAGGGGCCGCAGCAGTGGCCAGGTGACATGGCGGAAGGACGTCAGCGGGCCGGCGCCGTCCAGCTTCGCCGCCTCGTACAGGTGCGTGGGGATGTCCTGCAGGCCGCCGTAGAGGATCGCGGTGTTGAAGGGGATTCCGACCCAGATGTTGATGAGGATCACCGACACCAGCGCCTGTGAGGTGCCGGTGAGCCAGGGGATCCCGGACGACGAGAGAGCGAGGTGGCGCAGTGCAGCGTTGACTACTCCCGTGTCGGGGTCGAGCATCCACCTCCATGTGGTTCCGGAGACGACCAGCGGCAGCAGCCACGGCAGCAGCAGGAGCGAGCGCAGAACGCCGCCGAGTGGGAAGCGGCGCTGGAAGAACAGGGCGAAGGCCAGGCCGAGTGCGAACTGCCCGATGATCGAGCCGGCGGTGAACAGGACCGTGGTCAGCAGGGCCCCCGAGAACAGGTCCGACGACAGGATCTTCGCGTAGTTCTGCAGCCCGACGAACGGTGCGGCGCCCGTGTAGAACGTCGTGGTCGTGTACTGCTGGAAGCTCATCACGGTGTTCTTGACGATCGGGTAGCCGAAGAACAGCACCAGATACGCCCCCGCGGGCACGAGGAACATCCACTGGGCCGCCCGCTCCCACGAACGTGCCCGGTCAGTTGCTGGTCGCGATCTGCTGTGCATGCCTGAGGGCTTCCTCCGGTGTCTGCCTGCCCGTCAGCGCGGACTGAATCGCGGTGTATATCCCGGTCGCCGCCCCCGGCCACTTGACGCCGAGCTCGCTGGTACGGGCCCGGGCCGCTTCCACGCTCTTGACGAAGGCAGCCATCGACGGGACCTGCTCGGCGTACCGGGAGGCCACCGTGGTGCGGGAGGGCACGGTGAAGTGTTGCTTGGCCAGGGTGAGCATGCTGGAGGAGTCGTTCAGGCAGGCGAGGACCTGGGCGGCCTTCTGCTGACGGGCCTTGGAGGGACTCTGCGGGACCGTCCACACCTCACCGCCGAGTGGTGTGACCGGGGGCTGTCCCATCCGGGGGACGGGGATGGGGGCCACTCCCCAGTGCAGGTTCCTGTCCTTCTCCAGGGCGGGGATCCGCCAGGGGCCGTTGATCATCATGGCCGTTCTGCCGGCGACGAACTGATCGTGGACGTCGGCCTGTGTCCAGTTCAGCACCGACTTCGACATGGACCCGCTCCGCACCAGGTCGACCCAGAGCTGGAGTGCCTGTGCGGCCTGCCGGGTGTCCAACTGCTTCTCGTCCCCGCCGTTGGACCACAGGAAGGGCAGGAACTGCCAGGTGCCCTCGAAGGTCGCGTTCGCGTCGACCGCCATGCCGTAGCGCCCGGGACGGGTCAGCTTGGCCGCCGCCGCCTTCAGCTCGTCCCAGGTCCTCGGTACGGCGACACCGGCCTTGGCCAGCATGTCCTTGTTGTAGAAGAGGGCGATCGTGCTGACGTAGGGGGCCAGTCCGTACACCTTCCCGTTGTAGGTGCCCGCCGACAGGATGCCCTTGGCGTAGCCGCCGGAGTCGACGCCGTACTGGTCCAGTGGGGTCAGCGCGCCGGTCCGCGCGATCTGCTGGAGGTCGGGGTTGTCCAGCATCAACAGGTCGGGAAGGGTCCGCGACGACGACTGCTGCAAAACCTTGGGGATGAGTGACGCCCCCGGAACGCTCGTCTGCTCGACCCTCACACCGGCGGTCTTGCCGCAGGCGGTGAGTATCTCGCCCCATTGCGTGTGCTCTGGTTCGTCCGTGTAGTAGTCGAGCGCGGTGATGGAGGTGACCTTGCCCTCAGCGGACCCGGCGCCTGGTCCGCCACCGCACCCGGTGGCGGCCAGCACAAGGGCGATGGTTCCGGTCAGGAGGACGGCAAGCCGCCGCGCCGGCGGTCTGGCCGGTGAGATCATGCTGGTGCCTTTACCGAGTGACTTCTGTGGCTGGGAGTTGGGGTCGGTGTCCCTGTGGTGGTGAGCGGACTCCGGCGGCGCCATCAAGATAGTCATACCGGCACCTTCGGTTCGAAGGCATGTTATATGGCTTCACATGTTCAGAAGGCGTGTCGCAGCTCATCTCCGTAGCCGCCGCCGTTGCCCTGTCCGGCGGCTTCCCGGATCATCGCCGCCACGGCGCCGGGCTGCGACAGCACAACCGCGTGCGAGCCGTCCAGCAGGTATTCGGTGGCGGCCATGCGTTGGGCCATGAAGCGCTGAGCGGTGGGGTTGATCATCCGGTCGGCGGTGGCGATGGCGTACCAGGACGGCTTGGAGGCCCACGCCGGCGGGCCCGATCTACTGGTCAACGCGCTGCGGGCGATCGGGCGTTGCGCCACGGACAGTACCTGCTTGACGTTGGACGGGAGGTCGGCGGCGTACACCTGCGGGAATCGCTCCTTGCGGATGTAGAGCTCGCTGTCCGGTGCGCCGGGAATCTGGGCGGGGAGGGTGGCGGTGAGGGTCGCGTCGGCTACCGGCGCGGGGGCGAAGCGGTTCGTTATGTCGAGGACGCACTCGCCGGCGTCGAGGCCGAACGCTGCGACGTAGCACAGGGCCACGACGTTGTCGGCGTCGGTGGCGGCGTGTGTGATGACCGCGCCGCCGTAGTCGTGGCCGACCAGCACGACGGGGACATCGATGTCGCGCAGCACGCTCCTGATGTAGGCGGCGTCCTGGGCCAGGCCGCGCAGCGGGTTCGCCGGGGCGCGCGCGGTCAGTCCGGCGGCGTGAAGGAGGCTGACGACCCCCGCCCAGGATGAGGCGTCGGTGAACGCCCCGTGCACAAGAACGATGGTTGGTGGTGGGGGGACAGGTGGCATGGCGGTGCCCTCCGATGGAGTCGGGTTTCCCATCCAAGTGGGTCCAGGTACGGCGGGCATCGCGTGAACGTACCAATCATCCGCAGGTCCGCTCAGTTGTCGGGCAAGGTCATGACCAGGTTGGCGAGCTGAACGCGGGAGTTGACCGACAGCTTGCGGAAGGCGGAGGTCAGGTGAGTGTTGACCGTGTGCGGGGAGACGAAGAGCAGGTCGGCGGCCGACCGGTTGGTGTGGCCCTCGGCGATCAGGCGCGCGACCTTCTTCTCGGAGGCCGTGAGGGCCCCCCATCCCTGGACGGGGCGCTGCGTGGTCGCTGCCGTGCGGCTGCCGGCCCCTGCACCGTCCAGATCTCGCTGTAGGCGTGCCGCTGCGGCGTGGGCGCCCGACTCGGCGAAGGTGTCCTGGGCGTACGTCAGGGCGGCCGCTGCCTGAGGTCTCCGGCCTGCTGCCAGGAGTGCCTGTCCTAGATCGGCGTGGGCGGCGGCCCGGACCAGCGGGCGAGGGCTTGCCTTGAGCAGCTCCACGGAGTGTTCGAGCATGGCGAGGTCGTTCTTCACGAGCCCGAGAGCCTGCGCCGCGATGCCCGTGGCGGTGGGTACGGCGGGGTTGCGTTCGGCATGGGCTTCGGCCTGGGTGGCCAGGTCCTCGGCGAGTTCGTGGTCCGCGCCGCGCAGGGCCATGCGTATCCCGCAGTCGACCCAGTCGCGCAACAGCCGCCAGCGCATGAAGAGGCCTTCCCGCTGCACCTGCCGGATCTTGTCGACGGCGAGCCTGATGTCCCCGTCGGCCTCTGCGTGGACGGCTTCCAGGAAGCGCACTGCGGCCGTGTTGCCCGGGTTCGGTTTGACCACCAGTCTTTCCCGCGCCGCGACCAGGTGCTCCCGGGCCGCTTCCCGGTCGCCGCGCAGCAGGGCGATCCGGGAGCGGATCACGCGACCGTTCACCTGCTGGACGGGTGTTTGTACGTCGTCTTCCAGGCGCTCCATGGTCGCGAAGTCGGCGTCGGCGTCATCGAGCCGGCCGAGCCCCAGGTCGTACTGGCCCTGCGCCCACAGCATCATCGCCTGACGCATCGACCCGGTGTCGTCCGCTGCCCGCAGGAGGAGTCGTTCACCGGACGCGAAGTCGTCCACGTGCAAGTGCGCGACGATCTCTTCGGGAAGGAAAGCCGAATCGATGGCGCTGAGCGCGGAAAAGCGCTCCAGCGCGACCCCGTTGTCACCCGCGTTCTGTGCGATCTCGCCGAGCCCGGACAGGGCCAGGACATGCGCCTCCCGGTCACCGGTCGCGGTGGCGGCCCGCAGCGCGGTCTCACCGGCCTCTCGCGCCGCGACAAGATCACGCCCCCGGGACAGAGCCAGCGCCCGCAGGGCGGCCAGCCTCGCCGCGATCTCCGGGGACGCACCCCCGATTCCGAGGGCGGATTCGGTCCGGCGACGCAGTTCCTCGGCGAGATCCAGGTTCCACAGCGTCCCGCCGAGGGCGGCCTGCAAGCGGCTGAACACCTCCGACGACGGTCGGCAGGCCAGCAGCCGGTCGCCGATGGACAACGCCTGTCGGCTCCTACCGGCCCGGGTCAGGAAGAGGATCGCCTGCTCACCGGCCTCGAACCTCAGCGGCCCCGCGGCTGGCGCCAGTTCCAGGGCGCGCGTGATGAGGTCGGCCGCGAGGCCGGGCGTGACCGGCAGCACGTCCTCCGCGGCTCGCCGCAGCAGCGCCACGCACTCCTCGTCTCCGGGAAGGGCGCCCTTGAGGATGTGCGGCACCGCGTCGATCGGCCGGCGTCCCGCGGAGACGAGGTGGCCGGCGGCCTCTCGGTGCAGGGCCTTCCGGGCTGACGGCGGGATGTCGACGTAGACGGCCTGACGCAGCAGATCATGCCGGAAGACCAGAACGTCGCCGTCGTCGTCCAGGAGTCCGGCGCGGATCGCCTCCTCGAGCGCAGGGATCAGTGTGGCGGGCGGCTGGCCGTACAGCGCGGCTGCGTCATGGAAGCCGAACCTGCGCCCCAGTACGGCTCCCATCTGCAGGAAGCGCAGGGTGCCGGGGTGCAGGGACCTGAGTCTGCCGCGCACACCCACCACAAGTGTGGAGGGCACCGGATCACCCGAGGCCTCGGCGGTACCCAGTCCCGCGAGCATCTCGACCGCGAGAAACGGGTTCCCGCCGGCTCCGTCGAGCAGGTCCCGTACCCGCTCGTCGACGGCTGCCCCCAGCGTGTCGTCGGCCAGTTGGCCGATGGCCGCGCCGGACAGCGGCCCCAAGGACACGGCGACCGTCGGGAGTGTGCCGGCCGCGGCTGCGACGATCTCCTCCGTCGGTCCCGTGGGATCCCGTCGCCCGGCCAGCATCCACAGGACCGGCGAGGTGCGCAGGCGTGCCGGAAGCTGCTTCAGGGCGAACCGGCTCAGCGGGTCGGCCCACTGCACGTCGTCCAGGGCGATCAGCACGGGCGCGCTGCCGGCTCTGGCTTCGATCGCCTCCGCGAGGCGCTCCACCAGCCAGATCCGCTGATCCTCGTTCCGCGCGAGATCAGCGAAGGCGACGCCGGACAGCAGGGGCTGATCGCCGTGCAGGAGGCTGGCCGCCAACGACGACAGCGGCACGATGTGATGCAGCTCATCGGCCTTGCCGAGGCCGACCGAGAAGCCCGCTGCCCTGGCCCGGGAGACGGCCTCGGTGAGCAGCGTGGTCTTGCCGATGCCGGGTTCCCCCTGGAGCACGGCCAAGGCGCCGCTTCCGGTGCGGGCCACCGAGGCGATCAGCGCCTGAAGCTCTTCGAGCTCGGCCTCACGGCCTCGCAGGCCGCTACGGGACAGTGAGCCGTTCGACCCCGACATGTATGTCCCTTCCTGTCCGCACTCGCCGCCGGAGCCCGACCCGGCCCACGCCGACCAGTGTGCCCGCCCATCGGCGCCGCCCGCCGGTGCGGGAAGGTCTCGTCGCCGCGCAGGCCGACGCGCGCGTCCGCCACCCTGGGCACGGCGCGGTACCCGGCGTTACAGGCTCGCTGGGCTCGGCTTCGCTGCCGCGCCCTCCCGACGTTCGGTGGTCCAGCAAAGGAGGGCGAGTCGGAGCGGGCGGTCCGTGCGCCGTCGGTTCCGGAATCGGCTCAGCGGGTGGTGGCCCGGACGGCCTCCTCGATCAACTCGACGACGCGCTCGGGGTGGGCGAGCATCACCAGGTGCGAGGAGTCGACGTCGACGGTGGTCATGCCGGCCCGCTGGTAGCCGTAACGCTCCACCTCGGGGTTGATGGTGCGGTCGGCTGTGGCGACCAGACCCCAGGAGGGCTTGGTCTTCCACGCCGCCTTCGGCGCCTTCTCGGCGAAGGCCTGCGCGGCCAGCGGACGCTGGGAGACGGCGAGGACGGCCGCGAAGTGGGGGTCGACGTCGGCGGCGAAGATGGACGGGAACTTGTCGATCACGACCGACACATCGGTGCCGGAAGCGTTGGAGCCCTCGATCGGGAACGGTGTGTAGACGAGCGCGGCGGCCAGTTCGGAGTCCGGGAAGCCGCCCTGCAGCTCGCCCAGGCTCTCGCCCTCCTCCAGGGCGTAGCCGGCCAGGTAGACCAAGGCTGTGACGTTGTCCTCCGCACCGGCGACGGTGATGACGGCACCGCCGTAGGAGTGTCCGACCAGGACGACTGGTCCCGGTATCCCACGGACGATCGAGGCGATGTAGGCGGAGTCGCCGAGCAGACTGCGGTTGGGCACCGCCGGGGCCACCACGTCCAGGCCGCGGGCGATGAGTTCGGGGATGACGCGGGCGAAGCTGGACGCGTCGGCGAAGGCACCGTGGACCAGCACGACGGTCGGGCTGTCGGAACGGGACAAGGCACAACTCCCTGTTGATGTCCTGGTGATCGGCTGCGGGGCCCGCTGGAACAGCACGCTAGGGGCGGCCGGTGAAGGTGCCTTGTCTGTCGGTGCACCGCCTGTGGTCCGTCCGCGCCTGCGAGGGTTTCCTGGCACTTCCCTGAAGAACTGGGAGCAGGCCGACCCTTCGGCCAGGGGAAGCCGGGAGCAACGGGGCACCCGCACCGGGAGCACGGCCACCTCGACCGGATCGGGCGGTGGTCGGTCCACGTCAATGGACGCCGTCGGCGGCGGCTGGGAGCGATGAGAGGACGGGGAGCGGCAGCGGGCTCCCGATTTCTCCCACTCACGCGTCAGGGGCCCTCCGAAGAGAGCCCCGGACCTGCGAAAACTTCCGACTTCACCGTCGGGACGACAGGATTTGAACCTGCGACCCCTTGACCCCCAGTCAAGTGCGCTACCAAGCTGCGCCACGTCCCGGTGCGTCTCGCGCGGTGTCCCGCGTGATCGCGTAGACAGAACTTTACCCCACGACGGACCCTGCCCCGAAGGGGGCCGGTGGCGCGGGACAATCGGGGTATGAGCGACGCATCGGGAGTTCGGGCGGGCCGGGGACGCGACCGGGACACGGAGGGGCGGGCCCGGAACGCGCGGCCGCGGGACGGTCTGGGACGGCCCCTGCCGTACGGGGCGGAAGGCGTGGCACGGCAACCGGAGGGCGTCGTGCGCACCCCGGAGGAGACCGTGGCCGAGGCCCAGGCGCTGCTGGACGCCGGGAAGCCCTTCCACGCGCACGAAGTCTTCGAGGACGCCTGGAAGTCGGGGCCCGAGGAGGAGCGTGCCCTGTGGCGCGGGCTCGCGCAGCTCGCCGTCGGCCTCACACACGCGGCCCGGGGCAATGTGACCGGCGGCGCCCGGCTGCTGCGGCGCGGCGCCGGGGCCGTGGAGGCGTGGGCGTCCGGGGCGGGACGGGACCGGCCGTACGGGCTCGAGCTGGCCGGGCTGGTCGGCTGGGCCCGGGAGTTGGCGGCGGTGGTGGAGCGGGACTCGGCGAGCGTCGACGCGCGGACCTGGGCGCCGCGGCTGTGCGGAGCACGGCCGTAGGCGTGGGCGCCCGGGCCGCGTGGGGCGCGGCGACAGGGGGCGGGCCGCGGGGACTGTCGGTGGCGTACGGCAGACTCGGGGCGTGCGAAAGATTCATGTCATCGGCATCGGGGCGGGCGACCCCGACCAGCTGACCCTGCAGGCCGTGAAGGCGCTGAAGAGCACGGACGTGTTCTTCCTCCTCGACAAGGGCGAGGTGAAGTCCGACCTGGTGCGGTTGCGCCGTGACATCCTCGACGCACACCTGCCCCAGGGGTCCTACCGCCTGGTCGCGGCGCGCGATCCGGAGCGCGACCGGGCCGCGGGCGGCGCCGACTACTCGCCCGCGGTCGGCGACTGGCGCTCGGCGCGCGCCGGGATCTACGAGCGGCTCATCGCCGAGGAACTGGGCGAGGACGAGAGCGGCGCGTTCCTGGTGTGGGGCGACCCGGCGCTGTACGACAGCACGCTCGGGATCCTTCAGGAGGTACTCGAGCGGGGCGCCGTGACGTTCTCGTACGAGGTCGTTCCGGGCATCAGCAGTGTCTCGGCGCTGGTCGCGAAGCACCGCACGGGGCTCAACCGGGTGGCCGGGCCGGTGCAGATCACCACGGGCCGCCGCCTCGCGGAGGGCTTCCCGGAGGGGGTCGACGACGTGGTGGTGATGCTGGACGCGCACCAGGCGTTCCGGAAGTACGCGGACCAGGACATCGACATCTACTGGGGCGCGTACATCGGCACACCGGACGAGATACTCGTCTCCGGGCCCCTTGCGGAGACGGCCGAGCGGATCGAGCGGCTGCGCGCCCAGGCGCGGGAGCGCAAGGGCTGGATCATGGACACGTATCTGCTGCGCCGGCGTCCCCGGGAGTAGCGGAGCCGGTGGCCCGCGTGCCGCGCGGAGACCCGGCGGCCGGCCGTGCCCGCGTCCCCGTCAGGGCGCCCCGAGCCCCAGCTCGGCCAGCACGCCGGCCACGTCGGGCACCGCCGTCACGCCCCGCGGCAGCGGCGGACGGCGTACGACGACGACCGGCAGGCCGAGTTCCCGGGCGGCCGTGAGTTTCGCGGCGGTGGCCTCTCCCCCGCTGTCCTTGGTCACGAGCACGTCGATGCGGTGCTCGCGCAGCAGCGCCGTCTCGTCCTCCACCGTGAACGGTCCGCGCGCCAGCAGCACGTCGATGTCCGGTGGCATGGGCGGCTCGGGCGGGTCCACCGACCGCAGGAGGAAGTGGAGGCCGGTCAGGTGCGCGAACGCGGCGAGGCCCCCTCGGCCGGTGGTGAGGAAGACGCGCCGGCCGAGCCGCGGCAGGCGGTCCGCCGCCTCGGTGAGCGAGGCCGTCTCGTGCCAGCGGTCGCCGGGGCGGGCGCTCCAGCCGGGTCTGCGCAGCACCACGGCGGGCACGCCGGTGGCCGCGGCGGCGTGTGCCGCGTTGGCCGTGATGCCGGCGGCGAACGGGTGCGTGGCGTCGACCACGGCGGCCACGCGGTGCTCGCGCAGCCAGGCGGCAAGCCCCTCCGCGCCGCCGAAACCCCCGACGCGCACCTCGCCCTCGACGGTCCCCGGCCGGGACACCCGCCCGGCCAGGGACGTGGTCACGCGGACTCCGGGGCGGGACGCCAGCGCCGCGGCGAGTTCGCGTGCCTCGGCGGTGCCGCCGAGGACCAGGACGTGCGGGGACATGACGACGAGGGTACGGACTGCCCCCGATGCCTCCGCGCGGAGGATCCCCGGCAGGGCCCGATCGGCGCGATCGGTGAACTGCGAGGTGGCCTCGATCAGCCCAGTGAGGCAGTTGCCGCGCGCAGGTCCTCCAGGGCCGCCAGCGCATAAGGCGCGAGCCCCTTCGTGTCGTCGTGGTCGCTTTCGGACCACTGGGCGTAGCCCCGCTTGAACGCGAGGACTCCGAGCTCCCCCGCGAGATGCGCAGTCGGGTCGGGGACACCGCGGGCGATGAGCGCGGCTGTCATGGCGGCCGCGAGACCGACGCTCTTGAGGGCGTCGCGCTCCTGGAGTTCGGTGCTGGCCGCCACGGCTGCCTTGAGGCGTGGGCCGAGTTCGCGGTTCGCCGGCCCCATGGCGCTCGATGCGCGCTCGAGACCGGCTGCCACCGCCTGGAGCGGGCTGGCGTCCGCAGGCGCCTCGGTGATGCCCTCGGCGAGCAGCCTGCTGAGCGTCTCCTGGCCGGCGACCAGCAGCTCTCGCTTGTCGGAGAAGTGCCGGAAGAAGGTGCTCTTGGTGACGCCGGCGCGCTCGGCGATCTGCGTCACCGTCGTGGCGTCGTACCCCTGTTCGGTGAACAGTTCGACGGCCGCAACGACGAGTCGCTGGGTCGCCCCCGGTTGCCATCTAGCCATGGGACAAGAATAAGTGATGGGACAACAGTCCCATCACTGTGTAAGGTCAGTGACGGGACAATTGTCCCATCACTTTCGAGGGAGTGCCCATGCATGTCTTCGTCACCGGCGGTACCGGCACCATCGGCTCCGCCGTCGTCGCCGAGCTGCTCGGCAACGGCCACACGGTTCTCGGACTTGCCCGCTCGGACGGCTCCGCGCAGGCCCTTGAGAACGCCGGCGCCCAGGTGCTGCGAGGAGAACTGGCGGACCTCGACGTCCTGCGGTCCGGCGCCGCCCGGTGCGACGGCGTGATCAGTCTGGCGTTCGGACGCGACTACAGCAGTCCGGACGCGCTCGCGCGGGCCATCGCCGAGGAGAGCGCCGCGCTCACCGCGCTGGGACAGGAACTCATCGGAAGCGACCGCCCGATCGTCACGGTCTCGGGTACGCCCTGGGTGGCCGGTCGCGCCTCCACCGAGGCCGATCCGCTGCCGACCGACGGACCGGTGGGCGGTCGGGGCCGTTCGGTCACCGCGCTGCTGGATCTCGCCTCGCGCGGTCTGCGCAGCATGGCTGTCCGCATGCCGCGCACGGTCCACAACGAGGGACAGGGCGGGTTCGCCGGCCTGTTGGTCGACGCGGCGCGCCGCACCGGGGTGGCCGGCTACCCGGGCGACGGCACCCAGCGCTGGCCGGCCGTGCACGCGCTCGACGCAGCGGTCCTGTTCCGTCTGGTCCTGGAGTCGGCACCGGCAGGGACGTCCTGGCACGCCGTCGACGACGAGGGCGACGCGGTGCGCGACATCGCGACGGTCATCGGCCGGCGACTGGACCTGCCGGTCAAGGAGGTTCCACAAGAGAACTTCGGCCCGTTCGGCCCGATCTTCGCCATGGACCAGCCGGCGTCCAGCGCCCACACCCGCGATGCCCTCGGGTGGCGGCCGACGCACCCGGGCCTCCTGGAGGACCTGGAGAACATCGAGCCCTGACGCAGCCACCGCCGAGGAACGCCGCTCACCGGTGGCGACATCCGGGAGGTCCTGGCGGACGTCCGCCTCCTCGACGACGAGGACACCGTCCCGGACGTGGTGATCCTCGGTGCCGCCGGTCCCGGGTCCGGCTGCGCGGGCTCAGCGCAGCAGGAGCTGGACGGCGCCCACCACGGTCGCCGCGATGACCAGTTGCTCGAACAGGCGCTGGTTGATGCGGTTCACCGCCCATCTGCCGATGACGGCGCCCGGCAGCACGAACACCGCGAGCGCCGCGTCCAGGAGCAGGGAGCGGCCGTCGATCAGGCCGAGGCCGGCGCTGAAGGGCACCTTGGAGACGTTGACGATCAGAAAGAAGAAGGCGGAGGTGCCGAGGAAGCCCAGTTTGCGGAAGCCGGCGGAGAGGAGGTACATCGACATCACCGGGCCGCCCGCGTTCGCCACCATCGTGGTGAAGCCGCCGAGGACGCCGTAGGAGCGGGCCTTGACGCGGCCGGCGCGGGTGGTCACCGCGTCGGGTTCGTCGTCCTCGTCGGCGCGTCGCCGACGCCACACCGTGACCGCCGCCATCAGCAGCAGGATCGCGCCGATCGAGGTCCGTACGACCGCGTCGTCGGCCCGGACCAGGAACAGGGTGCCGATGACGACGCCCACGGCGACCGCCGGGAACAGGCGCCACAGGGTGGGCCAGTGGGCGTGCCGGCGGTAGGTGAGGACGGCGAGGACGTCGCCGACGATCAGGAGGGGCAGCAGGACACCGGTCGAGGCCCGGGCGGGCAGGACGGCCGCGAAGATCGCGAGGCTTACCGTGTTGGCGCCGCTCACGGCGGTCTTGGAGAAACCGACGAGCAGCGCGGCGGCGGCCAGCGCGGCGAACCCCCACGGCGATATGTCCCAGAGCGTCATCGTGTTCATGCGGGGACCGATGCTATGCCCATGCATCCGGCCACGTCAGGGGCGTCTCGCCAGATGGGCCCGCCGGTGCGGCGGGCCCGGACAACCCTGTGCGCGCGCCGCGCGGCCTACGCCTGCGGACGCTCGACGAGCACCGTGCTGCCCTGCCCGACGCCCACGCACATGGTCGCCAGGCCGCGTCTCGCCCCGGTGCGGCGCATGCGGTGCAGAAGGGTGGTCAGGATGCGGGCGCCCGAGCAGCCGAGCGGGTGGCCGAGGGCGATGGCGCCGCCGGTCGGGTTGACCAGCTCCGGGTCGAGGCCGAGCCGGTCGACGCAGGCGAGGGTCTGGGCCGCGAACGCCTCGTTGAGCTCGGCCTCCTGGAGGTCGCCGATCCGCCAGCCGGCCCGGGCCAGGGCCTTCTCGGTGGCGGGGACGGGGCCGATGCCCATGACGTCCGGGTGCACGCCGGCCGAGGCCCCGGCCACGTACCGGCCGAGGGAGTCCAGGCCCAGCTCGTTCAGGGCCTCCTCGCTGACGAGGAGGAGTGCGGCGGCGCCGTCGTTCATGGGCGAGGCGTTGCCGGCGGTCACGGTGCCGCCCTCGCGGAACACCGGCTTGAGGCGGGCGAGTTTCTCGTACGACGTGTCCTCGCGCACGCCCTCGTCGGCGGTGACCACGACACCGTCCGGGCGGGCCACGGGCAGGAGTTCGGCGTCGAAGAGCCCGTTCTTGCGGGCCTCGGCCGCCCGCCGGTGGCTGCGCAGCGCGAAGTGGTCCTGGCGTTCGCGCGGGACGCCGTACCGCTCTGCGACCTCCTCGGCGGTCTCCCCCATGGAGAGCAGGCCGTGCAGGTCCTTCATCGCCGGGTTGACCAGCCGCCAGCCGAGGCGGGTGTCGGCGGTCTCGATGCGCTGCGGCAGGGCCTCGTCGGGGCGCGGCAGCACGAAGGGGGCACGGCTCATGGACTCCGAGCCGCCCGCGAGCACGATGTCGGCCTCGCCCGCCGCGATGGCGCGGGCGGCCGTCGTCACCGCCTCCAGGCCGGAGGCGCAGAGCCGGTTGACCGTGGCGCCCGGGACGGACTCGGGCAGGCCGGCGAGGAGGGCGGCCATGCGGGCGACGTTGCGGTTGTCCTCGCCGGCCTGGTTGGCGGCGCCCCAGTAGACGTCGTCGATGCGGGCCGGGTCGAGCGCGGGCACGTCGGCGACCAGGCCGCGGATGACGGTGGCCGCGAGGTCGTCGGGCCGCACCGGGGACAGGGCGCCGCGCAGTCTGCCGATGGGGGTGCGGCGGGCTGCCGCGAAGTGGACGCTACGCACGACGGGACTCCTGACCGGCCTCGGCGATGGGAGCGGCGCCGATTAATTAGCACCGCTAGTTTCTGACTATAGACCGCCGCGCGGCCACCGGGAAGCTCCCCGCGGACGGGGGATGGCCGGCGCCCTCCCGGCCGGGTTTCACCTGATCCGTCCTGGGGACCCGGGCGCGCATGGAGTGGTTGCGGCAAGCGGCGTGCGTGGGCGAGGACCCCGAGCTGTTCTTCCCCGTCGGGACGGCGGGGCCGGCCGTCGCGGAGACCGCCGCCGCCAAGCGCGTCTGCCGCCGCTGCCCCGTCATGGGCGAGTGCCTGGACTGGGCGTTGGGCAGCGGGCAGATGGCGGGCGTGTGGGGCGGTACCGGCGAGCAGGAGCGTGCCGAGCTGCTCCGTGCCACGAGAGAACGACCGACAAGGAGAAGCGCTCGATGACCGCGGTGCACAGCACACTGCCCGACCCCGCACGCAAGGTCGCCGGGGAGGCCCTGCAGGAGACCCTGGTGGATCTGCTCGGGCTGTCCCTGATCGGGAAGCAGGCCCACTGGAACATCGTCGGACCCAGGTTCCGTTCGATCCACCTCCAGCTCGACGAGGTGGTCGCCACGGCACGCTCGTACGCCGACACGGTGGCCGAGCGCTCCTCCGCGCTCGGTGTGCCGCCGGACGGCCGCCCGGAGACCATCGCGTCCGTCTACGGCCTGCCCGGCACCAAGGAGGGCTGGCTGCGCGACAACGAGGTCGTGGGCCTGATGGTGGAGTCGCTGGAAGCGGCGATCGGGCGGCTGCGCAAGCGGATCGACGACACCGCGGAAGCGGATCCCGTCACCCAGGACCTGCTGATCGGACTCACCGCGGAGCTGGAGAAGCAGCGCTGGATGTTCGAGGCGGAGAACTGGCCGCGCGGGGAGTGAGCCGGAGCGGAGCCGAACCGTCGAGGGCCGAGAGGAGTACGCCATGACCGACGCCCTGGAGATGGACGCGCTGTGGGAGGACTTCCACCGGGTGGTGAACATGACCTCCCAGGAACTGGCGGCCTGGCTGCGGGTCCGGGACGCCGAGGAGGAGAGCGAGCCACTGCCGGAGGAGGCGGGCACGCCCACCGGGCGGCACGTCCTCGCGATCCTCCAGAAGCGGCGCACCGATCTCACCGACGACGACGTCCGGGTGATGCGCAAGGTGGTGGACACGGTCACCTCCCAGGTCGACGTGGAGAACGAGCCGGAGGCCGAGGACGAGCACCTGCGCCACCGGCTCATGACGCTGGGGCACGACCCGCTCAAGGCGTCACGGTGAGGCCGTCATGGGCCGCGACGACAGAGCCGCCGAGGTGATCGGGGAACTCGTCGGCGAGCATGGGCGGACCTACGCCGAGGAGGCGGGGATCCGGCTCAAGGACGCCCCGCAGCCGCTGTACCGGCTGCTGTTGACCGCTCTGCTGCTCAGTGCCCGCATCCGCTCCTCGATCGCCGTCGCCACGGTGCGGGCGCTTGAGGAGGCGGGCCTGAAGGACCCGCGCCGCATGGCGGAGGCGGACTGGCAGGAGCGGGTCGACGCGCTGGGACGGGGCGGCTACCGGCGCTACGACGAGCGCACGGCGACCCAACTCGGCCAGGGCGCCGAGCTGGTGACGGAGCGTTGGGGCGGGGACCTGCGGCGCCTGCGCAAGGAGGCCGGCGGGGACGTCTCCGCTCTGCGCCGACTGTTGCAGGAGGTCCCCGGCATCGGCCCGGCGGGCGCGGACATCTTCCTGCGCGAGGTGCAGCGCGTGTGGCCGGAGGTGGCGCCCTATCTGGACGCGAAGGCGCTGTCGGGCGCGGAGCGGCTCGGGCTGCCGAAGGACCCGGAGAAGCTGCTGGAGCTGGCCGGGGACACCGAACCGGCGGTGCTGGCGGCGGCGTTGGTACGCGCGGCACTCGACAAGAAGCTGGCGGCGGAGGTGCGGGAGCACGCGGCGTGAGGGAGGGTGCCCGAGGCGCCCGCCTGCTCGGTGCCCCGGGCACCCTCCCTCACGAGCCGTTGCCCCGGCGACACCCGCCGGGGGCTTCGTGCACCGGCCACCGCCGCCTCGCCGTCATCGACACCGGAGCGACCGCCGGGTGAAATCTTCACCGGGAATGGAGAAAGCGCATTCCATCGGGGACCTGGCCGCTATTTTTTGACATGCGCGCAACACTCCCTTCCGTCACCCCCCAGGAGCCGTTCCCCATGCGCAGACTCCTCGCCACCCTCGCGGCGGCCGCCGCCGCGCTCGGTGGACTCACGGCCACCGCGCCCACCGCGGCGGCGGCCGACTCGGGCACGTTCAACGTGCTCAGCTACAACGTCGCCGGTCTCCCCGAAGGCATCTCCAGCGCCCCGACACCGCGCCAGTCGAGCACCACGACGATCGGCTCACGCCTCGGCCCGTACGACATCGTCCAGGTACAGGAGGACTTCAACTACCACTCCTACCTGTACGCCGCGGACACGCACCCCTACCGCACGCCGACCAGCGGTGGCGCCGGCATCGGAAGCGGACTCAACACGCTGTCCGGCATCCCGTACGACACCGACGACTTCGAGCGTGTGCACTGGAACTCGTGCCAGTACGACTCCGGCGACTGCCTGACCCCCAAGGGCTTCACGTTCATGCGGGAGCGCCTGGCCGAGGGCGTCTACGTCGACTTCTACAACCTGCACACCAACGCCGGAACCAACGACGGCGACCTCGCCTCACGGGCGGACAACCTCAACCAGCTGACGGCCTTCATCAAGACCCACTCGGCGGGCAACGCCGTCGTCGTGATGGGCGACACCAACACCCGCTACACACGTTCCGGCGACACGATCGCCGAGTTCGCCGCCGCGAACGGCCTCACCGACGCCTGGGTCAAGCTGGTGCGCGGCGGCACCCCGCCCGCCAAGGGCAGCGACCCGCTGCTCTGCGACGAGAACGCGGTCACCAACAGCTGCGAGGTCGTGGACAAGATCCTCTACCGGGGCGGCAAGCTCGTCTCGCTCGACGCCACCGCGTACGACAACGAGCACGCCCGGTTCCTCACCGACGACGGCAAGATGCTCTCCGACCACGACCCGATCACCGCGACGTTCCGCTGGGCGCGCAACTCCGCCTTCCAGCTCAGCGACCAGTTCGGCGGGCCGCACGGCGACTACTACAACGACATCGACAGCGTTCCGGCCGGCGCCCGCGCGACCGGCGTCTCGCTGCGCAGCGGCTCCCGTGTCGACCAGATCGGCATGACGCTGGCGGGCGGCACCACGCTCGCCCACGGCGGCACGGGCGGTACCGCGTCCTCGCTGGCGCTGGGCAGCGACGAGTACGTGACGAGCGCGCAGCTCTGCGAGGGCCAGTACGACGGCCACACGAGGATCTTCTCCGCGAAGTTCACGACCAACCTCGGGCGCACCCTGGCGGGCGGCACCACGACGTCCGACTGCGTGACCCGCACGGCGCCCTCCGGCTGGCAGATCGCCGGGTTCCACGGGCGCTCCGGCGACGAGGTCGACAAGATCGGCTTCATCTACACCCGGCGCTGACGCGCCACGCCGGCACATCGAGGGCCGCTGCCCGACCGGCGGTTTCTAGGGATCGTTGCAACACGTGGTCGTGTTGATCAGGCCGCGAGCAGTTTATGCAGGCGCTCGGCTGGGGTTGCCCAGCCGAGCGTTTTGCGTGGACGGCCGTTGAGTTCGGCCGCGACGGCGTCCAGGTGCTCGCGGGTGTGGACCGAGAGGTCGGTGCCTTTGGGGAAGTACTGCCGGAGCAGGCCGTTGGTGTTTTCGTTGGAGCCGCGCTGCCAGGGGCTGGCCGGGTCGCAGAAGTAGACCGGGATGCCGGTCGCAACGGTGAATGCACCATGAGCGCCCATCTCGCTTCCCTGGTCCCAGGTCAGGGACCGTGTGAGGTGTGAGGGCAGGGTCTCGACCGTGGTGAGCAACGCGTCTCGGACGCTCTCGGCGCCGTGATCACCGGGCAGGTGCAGGAGCATGACGTAGCGGGTGGCGCGCTCGACCAGGGTGCCGATGGCCGACTTCCCGTCCTTGCCGATGATGAGGTCGCCCTCCCAATGCCCAGGCACGGCCCGGTCC
>NZ_JBVHTR010000007.1:0-132227 GCF_055565775.1 Streptomyces sp. NPDC028331
GCCCGGTTACATTCCGAACCCGGAAGCTAAGCCTCACAGCGCCGATGGTACTGCAGGGGGGACCCTGTGGGAGAGTAGGACGCCGCCGAACAATTCTTGAGAAAACCCCCGTGCTATTCGGCACGGGGGTTTTCTGCGTTCAGGAGCTCTCAGCCTGGGCCGCAAGTCAGCCCCTCCGTACCCGGGGCGTAACGCGCCGGGTAAGGTCAGGGGGCATCGTTGGTTCGTTCCCGCAGGAGGCCCCCGGGTGGAGGTCCAGGAGACCCGTGTCCAGACGGACCGCGTCCTCACCATCCCGAACATCCTCAGCATGGCGCGGCTCGTCGGCGTGCCCGTCTTCCTGTGGCTGATCCTCAGGCCCGAGTTCGGCGGGCCGAAGAGCGACGGCTGGGCCCTGCTGGTGCTGGTGTTCAGCGGCGTCAGCGACTACCTCGACGGAAAGCTGGCCCGGCGCTGGAACCAGATCAGCAGTCTCGGCCGGCTTCTCGACCCCGCCGCCGACCGGCTGTACATCGCCTCCACCCTGCTCGGTCTCACCTGGCGCGAGATTCTGCCCCTGTGGCTGACGGCTGTACTGGTGGCGCGAGAACTGGTTCTGCTGGTGATGGTGGGCATCCTCAGGCGCCACGGCTATCCGCCGCCTCAGGTGAACTTCCTCGGGAAGGCCGCCACCTTCAACCTGATGTACGCCTTCCCGCTGCTGCTCCTCAGTGACGGAAGTGGATGGATCGCGTCACTCGCTGCTATTTTCGGATGGGCGTTCGCCGGATGGGGTACAACGCTCTATTGGTGGGCAGGAGTCCTCTACGTGGTCCAAGTCCGCCGACTCGTCAGGGCGGACGCCATGGCCGATTCAGCCGGCTGATTGGCCGCCTACGCGGCTCGATGGCCCGCCCAGGGAAACTGCGGGACAATCAACACGGGTGAAGTCGGCTGGACCGTCGTCTCTTGGAGGAGGACGCTTCCGACATGAAGGCCGTCGTGATGGCCGGAGGCGAAGGCACGCGCCTTCGCCCCATGACCTCGAGCATGCCCAAGCCGCTCCTGCCGGTGGCCAACCGGCCGATCATGGAGCATGTGCTGCGGCTGCTCAAAAGGCATGGGCTCAACGAGACCGTCGTAACCGTGCAGTTCCTGGCCTCACTCGTCAAGAACTACTTCGGTGACGGCGAGGAGCTCGGTATGGAGCTCACATATGCCAACGAGGAGAAGCCACTCGGTACCGCCGGGAGCGTCAAGAACGCCGAAGAAGCACTCAAGGACGACGCGTTCCTGGTGATCTCCGGTGATGCCCTGACCGACTTCGACCTCACCGAGCTGATCAATTTCCACAAGGAAAAGGGCGCCCTGGTCACCGTCTGTCTGACGCGTGTGCCCAACCCACTCGAATTCGGCATCACCATCGTCGACGAGGAGGGGAAGGTCGAGCGCTTCCTGGAGAAGCCGACCTGGGGCCAGGTCTTCTCCGACACCGTGAACACGGGCATCTACGTCATGGAGCCCGAGGTCTTCGACTACGTCGAGCCCGACGTTCCGGTCGACTGGTCCGGCGATGTCTTCCCACAGCTCATGAAGGAAGGCAAGCCGATCTACGGCTATGTCGCCGAGGGCTACTGGGAGGACGTCGGCACCCACGAGAGCTATGTGAAGGCCCAGGCCGACGTCCTGGAGGGCAAGGTCGACGTCGAGATCGACGGATTCGAGATCTCGCCCGGTGTCTGGGTCGCGGAGGGTGCGGAGGTACACCCCGACGCCGTCCTGCGGGGACCGCTCTACATCGGTGACTACGCCAAGGTCGAGGCGGGCGCCGAAATACGGGAACACACCGTCGTCGGCTCGAACGTGGTCGTCAAGAGCGGGGCGTTTCTGCACAAGGCCGTTGTTCACGACAACGTGTACATCGGCCAGCACAGCAATCTGCGGGGCTGTGTCGTCGGCAAGAACACCGACATCATGCGAGCGGCCCGGATCGAGGACGGCGCGGTGATCGGCGATGAGTGCCTCATCGGCGAGGAATCGATCGTCCAGGGCAATGTGCGGGTCTACCCGTTCAAGACGATCGAGGCCGGTGCCTTCGTCAACACCTCGGTCATCTGGGAGTCCCGTGGACAGGCGCACCTCTTCGGCGCCCGCGGTGTGTCGGGCATCCTGAACGTGGAGATCACGCCGGAGCTGGCCGTTCGGCTCGCGGGCGCGTATGCCACCACCCTCAAGAAGGGGTCCACGGTCACCACCGCGCGTGACCACTCCCGGGGTGCGCGTGCGCTGAAGCGCGCGGTCATCTCTGCGCTCCAGGCCAGTGCCATCGACGTACGCGACCTCGAGAACGTACCGCTGCCCGTGGCCCGGCAGCAGACCGCGCGAGGCAGCGCCGGCGGCATCATGATCCGGACCTCGCCCGGCGTGCCGGACTCGGTCGACATCATGTTCTTCGACGGCCAGGGCGCCGATCTGTCGCAGGCCGGCCAGCGGAAGCTGGACCGGATCTTCGCGCGCCAGGAGTACCGGCGAGCGTTCCCGGGTGAGATCGGGGACCTGTACTTCCCGTCCAGCGTCTTCGACTCGTACACCGGTTCGCTGCTGCGGAGCGTCGACACCACGGGGATCGCCGAATCGGGTCTCAAGGTGGTCGTGGATGCCTCGAACGGCAGTGCGGGGCTGGTTCTCCCCAGCCTGCTGGGGAAGCTCGGTGTGGACTCGCTGACGATCAACCCCGGTCTGGACGAGTCCCGGCCCACCGAGTCCGCGGAAGCGCGGCGGGCAGGACTGGTACGGCTCGGTGAGATCGTCGCGTCGTCGGGCGCCGCGTTCGGCGTCAGGTTCGATCCCGTCGGTGAGCGGTTGTCCCTCGTCGACGAGAAGGGGCGCATCGTCGAGGACGACCGGGCGCTGCTGGTGATGCTCGACCTGGTGGCCGCCGAGCGGCGCAGCGGGCGGGTGGCGCTGCCGGTGACGACGACGAGGATCGCCGAGCAGGTGGCGGCGTACCACGGGACGCAGGTCGAGTGGACGACGACCTCGCCCGACGATCTCACCCGCGTGGGCCGCGACGAGTCGACGATCTTCGGTGGCGACGGCCGCGGCGGGTTCATCGTGCCCGAGTTCAGCAGCGTCTTCGACGGCACGGCCGCGTTCGTGCGGCTGATCGGGCTGGTGGCGCGGACGCAGCTCACTCTCAGCCAGATCGACGCGCGGATTCCGCGAGCCCACGTCCTCAAGCGCGATCTGGCGACTCCGTGGGCCGTCAAGGGACTGGTGATGCGCCGGGTCGTGGAGGCCGCCGGGGACCGGTTCGTGGACACGACCGACGGCGTACGGGTCGTGGAGACCGACGGGCGCTGGGTGCTGGTCCTGCCCGACCCGGCGGAGGCCGTCACCCATCTGTGGGCCGAAGGCCCCGACGACGCCTCGGCGCAGGCCCTGCTGGACGAGTGGTCGGTCGTGGTGGACAGCGCCGGACGGTAGAACGCGCAGGCACGCGCGCGTGCCGGACAAGTGTCCCCAAGGGGGCCTGTCCGGCACGCGGGCGGGGCCATTCGGAGGTAGCGCGCGCGACGTGCGACGATGTGCGGCATGCCGCATCCGCCCCCCGTTCGGAGCACACCGACGCGCCCCTCGCGCCCGGACGCCTCCATGTCGTTGCTCACCAACGTCATGGACCACAGCCTCGACGACGGATACGCCGAGGCCGCCGCCCGGAAGAGGTCCGAGGGCGCTGCGGGTATGCCCAGGACGGTGCGGGCCAAGCTCGGTCTCGCGGCCGGCCTCGTCCTCGCCGCCCTGGTGGTGACCGTGGGCGCCGCGCAGGCCCGCATCGCCGCACCGACGGTCGCCAAGGAGCGTCAGGAACTCATCGACCGGATCCAGCGGGAGACCGCCGCCGCGGACAAGCTCGAGGGCACCGTCGACAAGCTGCGCGACGACGTGAGCGCACGGCAGCGCGCGGCTCTGCGGCAGGACGGGGGCGCGGATCCGGCCGATCTGGTCGGGATCCTGTCGGGTGCCGTCGCGGTGCACGGCCCCGGGGTCAAACTCGTCGTCGACGACGCCAAGGAAGCCACCACGGGTGGCGACGGCAACCCGCGTGAGACCTCGGGGTTCTCCGACACCGGGCGCGTCCGTGACCGGGACATGCAGCGCGTCGTCAACGGGCTGTGGGAGTCGGGTGCCGAGGCGATCGCGATCAACGGGCAGCGGCTGACGGCCCTGTCGGCGATCAGGGCCGCGGGTGACGCGATACTGGTGGACAACAGGCCGCTGGTGCCGCCGTACACGGTGCTCGCGGTGGGGGACGGGCAACGGCTCAGCACCCGGTTCCAGAACAGCGCCGACGGGCTCTACCTGCACGCGCTGCAGGAGAACTACGGAATCCGGACCGGAATTTCCACCGAGGGTGACCTCCGGCTGCCCGCCGCACCCAGTGTGATCGTACGAACAGCACAGCCAAGCACAGAGAAGGGCACATCGTGATCGCGGTACTGGGTCTCGTCGTCGGAGTGGTGGTCGGCCTGTTGGTCCGGCCCGAGGTCCCGGCGGTCGTCGAGCCTTACCTTCCGATCGCCGTCGTGGCAGCGCTCGACGCCGTGTTCGGTGGTCTGCGCGCCATGCTCGACGGCATCTTCGACGACAAGGTCTTCGTGGTGTCGTTCCTGTCCAACGTGGTGGTGGCGGCGCTGATCGTGTTCCTCGGCGACAAGCTGGGCGTCGGCGCCCAGCTGTCCACCGGGGTGGTGGTCGTCCTCGGCATCCGCATCTTCTCCAACGCCGCGGCGATCCGCCGGCATGTGTTCCGGGCGTGAGGCCGATGAGCAGCGAGGACGTGACGAACGAGGCGCCGCGGGCCCCCGAGAACCGGCTGCGCAAGGAACTGCCCGAGGAGGTTCCGGCCGCGGTCCCCGAGACACCGGGGACGGCCGACGAGAAGCAGGCCACCGGGCTGACCGGCCGTCAGCGTCTGGTGCAGGGGCTCTGGCCGCCGCGCGTCTCCCGGGCCCAACTCATCGTGGCGGTCCTGCTCTTCGGCCTCGGCTTCGGCCTGGCCGTCCAGGTCGCCTCCAACAGCGACGGCAGCAGCGCCCTGCGCGGTGCACGCCAAGAGGATCTTGTACGTATCCTCGATGAACTCGACGACCGCACTCAGCGTCTTCAGGACGAGAAGCAGGGTCTCGAGGATCAGCGGGCCGAGTTGGAGAACAGCTCGGACCGGGCCGAGGAGGCCCGCAAGCAGACCGCCGAGAAGGAGAAGCAACTCGGCATCCTTGCGGGCACGGTGGCCGCCGAGGGGCCCGGGATCACGATGACGATCCAGGACACGAAAGGGACGGTCCAGGCGGACATGCTGCTTGACGCGGTCCAGGAGCTGCGCGCGGCCGGCGCGGAGGCGATAGAGGTCAACGGCGTACGGGTCGTCGCCGGCACCTACCTGTCGGACTCCGGCAAAAGTGTGAGCGTCGACGGGAACAAGATCACCCAGCCCTATCGTTTCAAGGTCATCGGCAAACCGCAGGACCTCGAACCGGCGCTCAACATCCCCGGAGGCGTGGTGCAGACCCTGGAGAAGGAGCAGGCCACGGTCACCGTGGAGCCGTCCACGAAGATCGTCGTGGACGCCTTGCGAGCGGCGAAGCGGCCTGACTACGCTCGGTCGTCCTCCCAGTGAACCGGGGGTGCATGGCGGCCGTCCGGCAGGGGCATGAGGTTGCGGGGGGTCGGCGCACCGATCGGGTGGTGCGTGGTGGAAACTGTCTGGTGGATACGGACGTTGTGAGGATGTCCGGGTCGACCGGCGTATGCAGTCAGGGTTCGTCCTGCCCCACGGGCGGGTCTGTTTCGGTCAAGGGGAATCGCCCGTGAAGTTGTTTGCGAAGTTGTTCGGCAAGAGCGCGCGAGAGGGCAGCGACAACGCGACTGCCCGCCATCGCGCACAGCCGGGAGACGCGGAGGGCCGGCGGCCCCTGTTCCGCGATCAGGTCGCTGGTCCGGGTGGTGACATTTCGGGAGGTCAGGGCGCGCCGTCTGTTGACCCTGCCGCGTCCGGCGGCATAGGTTTCGGGGACATGTCGGCCCTGGTGTGTACGCGGTGCGGTCACCGCAACGCGGAGAACAGCCGCTTCTGCTCCAACTGCGGTGCGCCGCTGCGGGCCGGGGCGGTGCCGGAGCGTGCGTCGGAGACGACGTCCACGATCTCCATCTCGGGCCTCGAGGCGTACGACGCGGAGGCCACCGGCCAGACGCCGCTGCCGACGCTGTCCCCCGAGGCACAGGCGGCCGTGGAGGCGCTGCCGTTCGGCTCGGCACTCCTCGTGGTCCGCCGCGGCCCGAACTCGGGCAGCCGCTTCCTGCTCGACAGCGACCTGACCACGGCGGGGCGCCATCCGCAGAGCGACATCTTCCTGGACGACGTGACGGTCTCGCGCCGCCACGTCGAGTTCCGCCGGGGCCCCGACGGCATGTTCACGGTCGCCGACGTCGGCAGCCTCAACGGCACGTACGTCAACCGCGAGCGGATCGACCAGGTCGCGCTCCACAACGGCGACGAGGTGCAGATCGGCAAGTACAGGCTGGTCTTCTACGCGAGCCAGCGGGGCATCTGACCCGCACGGGGAAGGGTCCATGCTTCACACACCGAGCGGCGGTGCCGACAGCGGCACCGCCGCCGCGGACGGCCGGCTGATGAGCATCGGCACGGTGCTGAACCTGCTGCGCGAGGAGTTCCCCGAGGTCACCATCTCCAAGATCCGCTTCCTGGAGGCGGAGGGCCTCATCGAGCCGCAGCGGACCCCTTCCGGGTACCGCAAGTTCAGCGCGCGTGACGTCGAGCGGCTGGGCCAGGTGCTGAGGATGCAGCGGGACCACTACCTGCCGTTGAAGGTCATCCGCGAGTACCTGGACGCCCTGGAGCGCGGCGAGGAGGTACGGCTGCCGTCCCTGGGCCGGACGGGGGAGACCGGCGCGGGAGAGCTGCTCGGAGGTCTTCTGGGCGAGCCGGAGAGCGCCGGGCCCGCCCGGATCGACCGCGAGGAGCTGCTGGCGACCGCCGGGATCGGCGCCGGGCAGCTTCAGGAGTGGGAGTCGTACGGGTTGCTCGCGCCGCTGCCGGACGGCACGTACGACGCCGAGGCGATCACCGTGGCCACTCTCGTGGTGGAACTGGGACGGCACGGGATCGAGCCACGCCATCTGCGCGCGATGAAGGCCGCCGCGGACCGCGAGGCGGGCCTGGTGGACCAGGTGGTGGCCCCGCTGCGCCGCCACCGCAACCCGCAGACCAGGGCGCATGCCGAGGCCCGCACGAAGGAGCTGGCGGGGCTCGCGGTGAAGCTGCACGCGGCGCTGGTGCAGTCCGCGCTGGGTGTGCGGCTGCCCTGATCCGGGCGTTCGCCGTGGGCGGATCGGCCAGGCGTTCTGTGCCCGACTACCCAAACATCCCGAGCACGGCCTAGGGTTGCTGTGTGAACGAGCTCGATGTCGTAGGTGTCCGGGTCGAGATGCCCTCCAACCAGCCGATCGTGCTCCTGCGTGAAGTGGGAGGCGACCGCTACCTCCCCATCTGGATCGGCCCCGGGGAGGCGACGGCCATCGCGTTCGCCCAGCAGGGCATGGCCCCCGCGCGACCTCTCACGCACGACCTGTTCAAGGACGTGCTGGAGGCCGTCGGACAGGAGCTCACGGAAGTACGCATCACGGATCTGCGTGAAGGCGTCTTCTACGCGGAGCTGGTCTTCGCCAGCGGGGTCGAGGTGAGCGCCCGCCCGTCCGACGCCATAGCGCTGGCGCTGCGCACCGGAACGCCGATCTACGGCAGTGACGGGGTGCTGGACGACGCGGGGATCGCCATCCCGGACGAGCAGGAGGACGAGGTCGAGAAGTTCCGCGAGTTCCTCGACCAGATCTCACCGGAGGACTTCGGGACCAGCAGCCAGTGACGGTCCCTCCGGGGTGGGCCGGCGGGCGGCGCGGCGCCCGCGGCTCGTGCCGCGCATCCGCGCGTCCGCGGGGCTCCCGGAGGGCGCGGGCCGAGTCGGCCGACCGTGCAGGTGCTCGCCCTCCTTCGCTGAAGGGCCCGGAGACCGGAGCGGTGCGTGCCGGGAGACGGAGGGGTCTCGCCGCCGAGCGGGATCGTCGGGCGGTGTGACAGACGTCGGTGTGTGTGACGGTCGTCGGGGCGTGTGACGGAGCGGCCGGCGGCCGGCCCTGCGGCTCTCGAGGGCTCGCAAGAGCATTCGGCTAGCCTTTCCCCGCGGGAGGGCACGGGAAACCACTCCTAGGGTGATTATCACTCGGCGTGCCGAGTGTGGCGATCGTTGACGCACCCCTGGTGACTGCCTACCGTCGAGAAGGCAGGTCAAGGACGGAGGTCGGCGTGAGAAGCAGCGGCGGCGGTACGGCTGGGGGTGCCCCTGGACGCAGTCTGGGGGAGAGCGGTCCGTACCGGCTTCACGGCGACACGGCCGACTCCGCTGCTCAGCGGCCGACGCCCGTGCCGGCCGGCGGAGGGGCGGCCTCCGAGCAGATCGGCTATCGCGGACCCACCGCGTGCGCCGCGGCGGGCATCACCTACCGGCAGCTCGACTACTGGGCCAGGACGGGCCTCGTCGAACCGAGCGTGCGCCCCGCCTACGGGTCGGGGACGCAGCGGCTGTACAGCTTCCGCGACGTCGTCGTTCTGAAGATCGTCAAGCGTTTCCTCGACACGGGCGTGTCGCTGCAGAACATCCGCACCGCCGTCCAGCACCTCAGGGAACGCGGTTTCCGCGACCTGGAGCGGATGACGCTGATGAGCGACGGCGCGACGGTCTACGAGTGCACGTCCCCGGACGAGGTCCACGCCCTGCTCCAGGGCGGCCAGGGCATCTTCGGCATCGCCGTGGGCGTGGTGTGGCGGGACGTGGAGAACGCGCTGTCCCAGTTGCACGGCGAACGTGTCGACACGGGCGAGACCATCGTGGGCCACAACCCGGCGGACGAACTGGCACGGCGGCGCAACCGGGCCGTCTGAGCGCGCGGGCCGCGGCAGGGCCGCATTGTCAGTGGCGTAGGGCAGCATCGGAGATGTGAGAACCGCGCCGACCATCCTGCATCTCGACATGGATGCCTTCTACGCCTCGGTGGAGCAGGCAGCCAAGCCGAGCCTGCGCGGGAAGGCGGTCGTCGTGGGCGGGCTGGGACCGCGCGGAGTGGTGGCCACCGCGTCGTACGAGGCGCGCGTGTTCGGGGTGCACTCGGCGATGCCCATGGGCCAGGCACGCCGGCTCGCACCCAATGCCGCGTATCTGGTACCGCGTTTCGGGCTCTACCGCAGGATCAGCGAGCAGGTGATGACGCTGTTGCGCGGCCTGTCGCCGCTGGTGGAGCCGTTGAGCCTGGACGAGGCGTTCGTGGATCTCGAGGCCGGGGGAGCCGCCTGGGACGAGGAGTCGGCGCGGCTGACCGGGGTGAAGCTGCGCGCGGACATCCGAGCCGTGACCGGGCTGACGGGGTCCGTGGGCCTCGCCGCCTCGAAGATGCTCGCCAAGATCGCGTCGGAGCAGGCGAAGCCGGACGGACTGGTGCTGATACGGCCGGGGACCGAGCGCGCGCTGCTCGGTCCACTGTCGGTGCGCACGCTGCCCGGGGTGGGCCCGGCGACAGGTGACCACCTGCGGCGGGCCGGGATCACCACGATCGACGAGATCGCCGAGGCGGGGGAGGACGAGCTCGTACGGCTGCTGGGCAAGGCGCACGGGCAGGCGCTGTACGCGATGGCGCTGGCCCACGACGAGCGGCCGGTGGTGGCCGAGCGGGAGGCCAAGTCGGTGTCCGTCGAGGACACGTACGACGTCGACATCCACGACCGCCTCCGGATCGGCCTGGAGGTGCAGCGGCTGGCGGACCGCTGTGTGCGGCGGCTCCGGGAGGCCGGGTTGTCGGGGCGCACCATCGTGCTGAAGGTGCGGAGATACGACTTCTCCACCCTGACCCGGTCCGAGACCCTGCGGGGACCCACGGACGATCCCGCGGTGGTGCGGGAGGCCGCGGCGCGGCTGCTGGAGTCCGTGGACACGACCGGCGGGGTGCGTCTGCTGGGCGTGGGGGTCAGCGGACTCGCCGACTACACGCAGGAGGATCTGTTCGCGCAGGCCCACCTGGCGGCGGCCGAGGCCGTGACGGACGAGCGGCCGGAGGCGGAGGAGGCGCCCGCCGCGGAGCCGGTGGCACCGCCCGAGCGGGTCTGGCTCGCGGGGCACGACGTCCGCCACGCCGAGTACGGGCCGGGGTGGGTGCAGGGCAGCGGGCTGGGCCGGGTGACCGTACGGTTCGAGACGCCGCAGTCGGAGCCGGGGCGGGTCCGCACGTTCAGCGTCGACGACCCCGCGCTGGAGCCGGCGGACCCGCTGCCGCTGGTGCCCGAGCTCCCGGGGACCGAGGGGCGCCCGGCCCCCACGGGGGCGGACGTCTGACCCGGGCGGGCGGGCGCGGAGTTCCGCCTCCGCCCCGTCATGTCTCGTCCGACCCCGCCAGATGGCCGAAGTCGCGGTCCGGCGGCGGTGGTGCCGACACGTCCAGGCCGTAGTGGTGGTAGAGCTGCAGCTCCTGCTCGGGGGACAGATGGCGGCCGACGCCGAAGTCGGGGGCCTCCTTGATCAGCGCGCGTTCGAAGGGGACGTACAGCGCGCCCTCGACCAGCTCGCTGGGCTCCAGGGGGACGAACGCGTCCCTGCCGAACAGGCCCGTTCGTATGGCCGCCCACTCCGGCGCACCCGTGGCGTCGTCGAGGTACACCTCGTCGATCGTGCCGATCTTGTGGCCATTGCGGTCGAACGCCTTGCGGCCGATCAGATTCCGCGGATCGATGTCGGTCTGCACGGTACCTCCAACTGGTCGCAACCCATCCGTAAGCACTACGAAAGAGCACATTCAGCAAGGCGGCCACTTGAAGATTCCCGCGCAGGCTGCCGACTCGTCCTCGCTGGTAGTCTGGCAAGCGGCTGTTGACCCCGTGCGGGAGAGTCCTCCGGAGCGATCCGGAGGCGCCGAAGGAGCAAATCCTCCCCGGAATCTCTCAGGCCCAGGTACCGCACGGACGAGGTCACTCTGGAAAGCAGGGCGGGTGTCGACGGCTTCCGCTCTCACCGACGGTGAAAGCCGGAGCGCCTTCGGGCGGACCGGTGAAGCTCTCAGGTCGAGATGACAGAGGGGGAGGCCGTCGGGGTACCCGCGCCGTGGTGCCCCTCGAAGGTCGCGTCAGACCAGGAGGCCTCCGCAATGACCGCCCAGCGCATTCCGCTCTCCGAGCTCGAACAGGGCATCCCGTTCGAGCACCGTCACATCGGCCCCGACCAGGAAGCGCGGGCCAAGATGCTCGCCCAGGTCGGCTACGGCTCGCTCGACGAGCTCACCGCCGCCGCGGTCCCCGATGTGATCAAGAACGCCGACGCCCTGGACCTGCCGGGCGCCCGCACCGAGGCCGAGGTGCTGGCCGAGCTGCGCTCCCTCGCCGACCGCAACCAGGTCCTCGACTCGATGATCGGTCTCGGCTATCACGGCACCTTCACCCCGCCGGTCATCCTGCGCAACGTCATGGAGAACCCGGCCTGGTACACCGCTTACACCCCGTACCAGCCGGAGATCTCGCAGGGCCGGCTCGAGGCGCTGCTGAACTTCCAGACGATGGTCGCCGAGCTCACCGGGCTGCCGACCTCCGGCGCGTCCCTGCTCGACGAGGGCACCGCCGCCGCGGAGGCGATGGCCCTGTCCCGGCGCATGGGCAAGAACAAGAAGGGCCTGTTCCTGGTCGACGCGGACGCGCTGCCGCAGACCATCGCGGTGATCCAGACCCGCGCCGAGCCCACCGGTGTCGAGGTCGTCGTCGCCGACCTCAGCGCCGGCATCCCGGCCGAGGTAGCCGAGCGGGAGATCAACGGCGTACTGATCCAGTACCCGGGCGCCTCCGGTGCCGTACGCGACATCAAGCCCGTCATCGACCGGGCCCATGAGCTGGGCGCCGTCGTCACCGTCGCGGCCGACCTGCTCGCGCTCACACTGCTGACGTCCCCCGGTGAGCTGGGCGCCGACATCGCCGTGGGCACCACGCAGCGCTTCGGCGTCCCGATGGGCTTCGGCGGCCCGCACGCCGGTTACATGGCGGTGCGTGAGAAGTTCGCCCGCAGCCTGCCCGGCCGGCTCGTGGGCGTCTCCGTGGACGCGGACGGCCACAAGGCCTACCGGCTCGCCCTGCAGACGCGCGAGCAGCACATCCGCCGCGAGAAGGCCACCAGCAACATCTGCACCGCGCAGGTGCTGCTCGCCGTGATGGCCGGGATGTACGCCGTCTACCACGGGCCCGAGGGACTGCGCAGCATCGCCCGGCGCACCCACCGGTACGCCACGGTCCTCGCCGCGGGCCTGAGGGCCGGCGGGGTCGAGGTCGTCCACGGCACCTACTTCGACACCGTGACCGCCCGGGTCCCGGGGCGGGCCGCCGACGTCGTCGCCGCCGCCCGGGAGAACCGCGTCAACCTGCGTCTCGTGGACGCCGACCACGTCTCGATCGCCTGCGACGAGACCACCGGGCGGGCGCAGCTGCGCGCGGTGTGGACCGCGTTCGGCGTCGGGGGCGACATCGACGCGCTGGACGCGATCACCGAGGACGCGCTCCCTCAGTCGCTGCTGCGCACCGACGACTACCTCACCCACCCGGTCTTCCACGAGCACCGCTCCGAGACCGCGATGCTGCGCTACCTGCGCAGGCTGGCCGACCGCGACTACGCGCTCGACCGCGGCATGATCCCGCTGGGCTCCTGCACCATGAAGCTCAACGCCACCACCGAGATGGAGCCGGTGACCTGGCCTGAGTTCGGCCAACTGCACCCCTTCGCGCCCGCCGAGCAGGCCGAGGGTTACCTCACGCTCATCCGTGAGCTGGAGGAACGTCTCGCCGAGGTCACCGGGTACGACAAGGTCTCCCTCCAGCCCAACGCCGGCTCCCAGGGCGAGCTGGCCGGTCTGCTGGCCGTACGCGGCTACCACCGCGCCAACGGCGACGACCAGCGCACCGTCTGCCTCATCCCGTCCTCCGCGCACGGCACCAACGCGGCCAGCGCCGTGATGGCCGGCATGAAGGTCGTCGTGGTGAAGACCGCCGAGGACGGCGAGATCGACGTGGAGGACCTGCGCGCCAAGATCGAGCAGTACCGCGACGAACTGGCGGTGCTGATGATCACGTACCCGTCCACGCACGGCGTGTTCGAGGAGCACGTCGCCGACATCTGCGCCCAGGTCCATGAGGCCGGCGGCCAGGTGTACGTCGACGGCGCCAACCTCAACGCCCTGGTCGGCCTCGCCAAGCCGGGCCACTTCGGCGGTGACGTCTCGCACCTGAACCTGCACAAGACCTTCTGCATCCCGCACGGCGGCGGCGGTCCGGGCGTCGGCCCGGTGGCCGTCCGCGAGCACCTGGCCCCCTACCTGCCGAACCACCCGCTGCAGCCCGCCGCCGGTCCGGAGACGGGCGTCGGCCCGATCTCCGCCGCCCCCTGGGGCTCCGCGGGCATCCTGCCGATCTCGTGGGCGTACGTCCGGCTCATGGGCGGCGAGGGCCTCAAGCGCGCCACGCAGGTGGCCGTGCTGTCCGCCAACTACATCGCCAAGCGTCTGGAGCCGCACTACCCGGTCCTCTACACCGGGCCCGGCGGCCTGGTCGCACACGAGTGCATCATCGACCTGCGGCCGCTGACCAAGGCCACCGGTGTGAGCGTGGACGATGTGGCCAAGCGGCTGATCGACTACGGCTTCCACGCGCCGACGATGTCGTTCCCGGTGGCAGGCACGCTGATGATCGAGCCCACCGAGTCGGAGGACCTGGCCGAACTGGACCGGTTCTGCGACGCGATGATCGCCATCCGGGCGGAGATCGAGAAGGTCGGCTCGGGCGAGTGGCCGGCCGACGACAACCCGCTGGGCAACGCGCCGCACACAGCGGCCGCGCTGGGCGGGGAGTGGAAGCACGCCTACACGCGTGAGGAGGCCGTCTTCCCGGCCGGTGTGTCGGCCGCGGACAAGTACTGGCCGCCGGTGCGCCGCATCGACCAGGCCTTCGGCGACCGGAACCTGGTCTGCTCCTGCCCGCCGTTGGACGCCTACGCGGACTGATCGCCTTCGGGCATGCGTCGGGGCCGGTACGGAGCGCGTGTCTCCGGCCGGCCCCTGGTGTGTCAGGACAGCGGATGCCCTGGTGTGCGCTCAGGCGGCGGTCATCACCTGGTCGGTGCCCAGCGGGCGGTGCGGGGCGATGATCTGGCCGTCGGGCAGAAGCTCACCGGTGTCCTCGAAGAGGAGCACGCCGTTGCACAGCAGGCTCCATCCCTGCTCCGGGTGGTGCGCCACGAGACGGGCGGACTCCCGGTCGGCGGATTCGGCGGTCGGGCACGGTGGCTGGTGCTGGCACATGGTGGTGGGGATCTTTCGCTCTGTCGGTATGTGTGAGATGGCTGTCGTGTCTGTCCCGCGGCTTGTGGTGTCGCTCATCGCCGCCCCCCGTCGGTCATACGTCGGTCAGGAACCCAGTGTTGCCCCACGGGCGTCGATCCGCAGGGATTTCGCAGCACCGCTTCTCACAGGTTCATGACGCATCCCCCGACCGGACGGTTCAGCCCTACCGCACGGTCACTTCGGATGGTTCTCGGTGGCCGGAAGGGGCTAGTTCGTGCGGGCCGACCCGCACGTCGGTCCTCGTACGAGCGCGATCGGGCACGAACGAGCAACGGTGACGGGAGCCGTCCGGCACGAAGGAGCAACTGTGCCTGGAGCTGCTCGGGCACGAACGAGCGACCGTGACGGGAGCTGTTCGGTACCCCGAACACGTGACGTGCCCCGCGGCCGTCTCCGGCGGCGGGGCACGGTGTCAAGGGGACCCTCGGAACCTACGCGGGCTGGCCGAGCAGCGGGGTGCGGGTGACCCGGTGGGTCAGGACCGGCAGGAGATCGGCGACGCGGTGCGGGCGGTGCGCCGCGATGCCGGGCGGCGCGGGGGCGAGCGGCACCAGCAGGTCGGTCGCGGCGGGATGGCCCGTCGCGCCGTCGGCGGTGCAGTCGCCGTGCAGCCACAGCGTGAGCATGTACAGCTCCGGCACGGACAGCAGCCGGGCCTGGTAGGGCTGTGTCAGCGAGGCCTCCGCCTGGAGCACGGCACGCTCGGTGGCGGCCACGTAGGGGCCCTCGAAGAAGCGTGAGAAGGCCCAGCCGTCGGGCGTCAGCATGGTCTCGGCGGCGGCCACGGCGCGGCCCCCGGAGCGGATGAGGAAGCGCCACCCGGCGAGTCGGGTGGCGGCGGTGCCGGCCGGGGTGATCCGGTCCAGGACATGGACGGGCAGCGGAAGCTCGGGGGTCGCAGGTCCCTGGGCGGAGCGCAGGGAGGGAGTGGGAGCCTCCCGGACCGCGGTGGGGGAACCGAGTGCCGTGAGGACGGAACGGAGAGCGGGCGCGGGAGCCTGAGGGACATGCAGCTGCATGGTGGGTCGCCTCTCATTCGACAGGCACAGGGGCGCGAGGGCGTGGTGGGGCGGGCGGACGGCGCTGTCAGCTCTCGGGGTCAGAGGGAGGGAAGGGAATTACCGAGCCCGGACGAATGGCGGCGCTTTGACGACAGGGCCCAGAACCGTGAGCGCCAACTCTCTGCCCCGTGCGCAAAGTTTATACGACGCGTGTTCATACACTGTTTCATCGGGGCGACGATCTTATGGCGGCAAGGTGATATCCGGACGCCGAAAAAGCGGGGTTCGTCCCAGTCTTGGACAGGCGTCAGGGCGGCGACCTCGGAATACTTGTCCTTAGCGGTCGGCCGATTCTCGTCGGCGTTTTTCACGACTCGGTTGCACCGTGAAACTGCGCCTTGCCCCATGCCTCGTGAATGTGCCCGGCGGTGCGCGGCCTCCAGCGTAGCGGGTGACGGTCGACACCTGGACGTTATCGATCGCGTTGCCTGGGCATCATCCCCCGTGACCCGGGACAGCAGCGGCCGTGACATCGGCCTGCCCATCTCAGGAGGGACGCTTCGATGGGAGAGAAGGTCGTGGCAGGGCCGTTCGACCTGTCCGATCGCCAGCACTACCGCGACAAGCTCAGGCAGTGCCTCGCGGGACTCGCGCGACTGCTGGAGGAGAAGCGGTTCGATCGCCCCAAGAACCTGATGGGCCTGGAGATCGAGTTGAATCTCGTCGGGCATGACGGGACTCCGAGAATGATGAATGCCCAGGTACTGGAAAGGATTGCCAGCCGAGATTTCCAAACAGAACTCGCCATGTTCAACCTCGAAGTGAACATAGCTCCACACAGGTTGGGTGGCCGGGTTTTCGACCAGCTCGCCGAGGAGCTGCGGATCTCTCTCGCCTACGCGGACCGCAAAGCGAACGAGCTGGATGCCTCGATCCTGATGATCGGCATTCTGCCGACGCTCGACCGCGACGACCTGGTCTCCTCCAACCTCTCCGCCGTCGACCGTTACACCCTGCTCAACGACCAGATCGTGGCCGCGCGCGGCGAGGACTTCCGGCTCGACATCGAGGGCGTCGAACGACTCGAGTGCAGCGCGCGGTCGATCACGCCCGAAGCCGCCTGCACCTCCGTCCAACTGCACCTCCAGGTCACCCCGAACCGCTTCGCCGACCTGTGGAACGCGGCCCAGGCGGTCGCGGCGCCGCAGGTCGCCCTGGGTGCCAACTCGCCGTTCCTGTTCGGACGCGAGCTGTGGCGGGAGTCCCGGCCGCCGCTGTTCCAGCAGTCCACCGACACCCGGCCGCCGGAACTCCAGGCGCAGGGTGTGCGGCCCCGCACCTGGTTCGGAGAGCGCTGGATCACCTCGGCCCGGGACCTGTTCGAGGAGAACCTGCGTTATTTCCCGGCACTGCTGCCGATCTGCGACGAGGAGGAGCCCCTGCGCGTCCTCGACGAGGGCGGCGTCCCGAAGCTTTCCGAACTCGTCCTGCACAACGGCACCATCTATCGCTGGAACCGGCCCGTATACGGCATCGCGGACGGCGTCCCGCATCTGCGCGTGGAGAACCGCGTGCTGCCTGCCGGACCCACCGTCACCGACGTGATCGCCAACGCGGCCTTCTACTACGGACTGGTCCGCGCCCTCGCCGAGGAGGCACGGCCGGTGTGGACACGGCTGCCGTTCGAGGCCGCCGCCGCCAACTTCGACGCGGCCTGCCGGTACGGCATCGAGGCACGCCTGAGGTGGCCGAAGCGCGGGCGGTACGGCTCGGTCACCGAGGTGGCGGCCGTGGACCTGGTGCGCGAGGAACTGCTGCCGCTCGCCGAGGCGGGGCTGGACGCGTGGGGGGTCGAACCCGCCGACCGGGACTTCTACCTGGGAGTGATCGAGGAGCGGTGCCGACGGCGGGTCAACGGCGCGAGCTGGCAGGCCGCCACCTTCCACCGGGCCCTGGAACGCGGGCTCGACCGGGACGCCGCACTGGCCGCGACGACCGTGCGGTACCGCGAGCTGATGCACGCCGGGGAGCCGGTCCACACCTGGCCGGTCGGGTTACCGGAACCGGCCGGCGTGAGGTGAGGGATCCGGCCGCATGAGGTGAGGGATCCGGGCGGCCGGGAGGACCGGCCGCCCGGTCACCCTCGCCCGTCTCCCTGACGCGAAGCGCCGCCCCGTTGAGCCCGTGCCGAAAGACAGCCGTATGGCAGAAGATGGGGACGAGGCGGGACAGCTCAACTGGAGGCGGAGTGCGGGTGGAGGCAGGGCCGGGGACCGATTCCTCGACGGCGGAACGGCCGACGCGACGGATCTTCCGTGCCGAGACGCTGCTGGTGCTGGGGGTCTCGCTCGGTGCGAGCGGGGTCTCCGCGCTGATCAGCTTTGTGGGGTCGGTCACCAAGCCCGGCGGCCTCAAGGACCAGGCGGCGACCATGAACGCCTCCGCCGCGCCCGGCCGCCCCTGGCTCGATCTCGCCTGGCAGCTCTTCGGGATCGCCACGGCGCTGGTGCCGGTCGCGCTGGTCGCGCACTTCCTGCTGCGGGAGGGCGCCTCGCTGCGCACGCTCGGTTTCGACCGGAGCCGGCCCTGGCCGGACCTCGGGCGCGGGGCGGCGATCGCCGCGGTGATCGGCTCCACGGGCATCGCCTTCTACCTGGCCGCCCGGGGACTCGGCGCCAACCTGACGGTGGTGCCCGAGGCGCTGCCGAACGTGTGGTGGAAGTTCCCCGTACTGATCCTCGCGGCGGTGCAGAACGCCGTCCTCGAGGAGGTCATCGTAGTCGGCTACCTGCTGCGCCGACTGGGCCAGTTGGGCTGGACCCCGGGCACCGCCCTGGTGACCAGCTCGGTGCTGCGCGGCTCCTACCACCTCTACCAGGGCGTCGGCGGGTTCTTCGGCAACATGGCGATGGGTGTGGTCTTCGTCTACCTGTACCGGCGCTGGGGGCGGGTCGGCCCCCTGGTGGTGGCCCACTCGCTGCTCGACATCGGGGCGTTCGTGGGGTACGCGCTGCTGGCGGGGAAGGTCGGGTGGCTGCCGACGGCGTGACGGGCCGGGCAGGGGGCGTACGAGCGCGTCGTACGCCCCTGGCATGCCGTTACGCGAGCAGTTCGCCCTCGATCACGGTGACCGCGTGGCCGGTGAGCAGAGTGCGGTCGCCGCGGAGTCGGGTGCGGACGAGGCCGCCGCGCGGGGAGGCCTGCAGGCCGGTGAGGTCGGGGCGGCCGAGGCGCTCGGACCAGTAGGGGGCCAGCGCGGTGTGGGCGCTGCCGGTGACGGGGTCCTCGTCGATGCCGACGTTCGGGAAGAAGCAGCGCGAGACGTAGTCGTACCCGCGGGAGGGATCCTCGGCACGGGCGGTGGCGATGACGCCGCGCCGTGAGTGGCGGGCGAGCGCGCGGTGGTCCGGGGCGAGGCCCAGGACGGTCTTCTCGTCGGCGAGTTCGAGGACCAGGTCGCCGACGCTCGGGCCGGTGTCGACGGCGGCGCGCGCCTCCGCGCCGAGGGCGTCGGCCACGCCGGCGGGGACCTCGACGGGGGTGAGGGGCGCGGTGGGGAAGTCGATCGTGATCGAGCCGTCGTCGTGCGGCGCGGCGCGGAGGACACCACTGCGGGTGGCGAACCGCACCGGGCCCTCGTGGGCGCCCGTGGTGCGCAGGACGTGGGCGGTGGCCAGGGTGGCGTGGCCGCACAGCGCGACCTCGGTGGCGGGGGTGAACCAGCGCAGCGCCCAGTCGGCCTCCCCGTCCTCGGGCAGAGGGTGGGCGAAGGCGGTCTCGGCGTGGTTGACCTCGCGGGCCACGTGCTGCAACCAGTCGTCGTCCGGGAAGGAGCCGAGGAGGAGGACACCGGCCGGGTTGCCGGCGAAGGGGCGGTCGGTGAAGGCGTCGACGATACGAATCCGCATGGGCCGACGCTAAAGGCCCACGCCCGGGGGCGGCCAAGGCCAATGCGCGGTGGGTGGACCGATGTCGGCGGCCGGCCGGCGCAAGACACCTGGGCGGCCGCAAAACTCGGTTGATCCGGGCCCGGGCGTACGAACACTGGGAGTCGTCTCAGTTGATCTGGTCCGCTTGCGGCGTTTCGAAGGACTAGTGGGAGGGCCTGCGCGAATGACCATGCACGAGGATCAAGTGGACGTCACCACCGAAATCGTTGCGACCTTGATCCAAGAACAGTTCCCTCAGTGGAGCGGCAAGGCGATCCGACTCGTGTCGTCGACCGGGACGGTCAACGCCATCTTCCGCATCGGGAACGACCTCTCCGCGCGTTTCCCACTGCGCCTGGCCGATGCCGCCGAGGCGCTGGCGGTGCTGGAACAGGAAGCCCGGGCGAGCGCGGAGCTGGCACAGGTGTCGCGGTTCCCCGCCCCGGAACCCGTCGCCTTGGGAAAGCCGGGAGCGGGTTACCCCATGCCGTGGTCGGTCCAGACATGGCTGCCGGGAACGGTCGCCTTCGATGCCGACCCGAGTGGGTCGGACGCTTTTGCCGAGGACCTTGCGGCCTTCATCGCAGCCCTGCGGGACGCCGAGACGCGGGGGCGGCGTTTCAGCGGCGACAATCGTGGCGGCGTTCTCGCTGACCACGACGAGTGGATGGCGAAGTGCTTCCAGGAGAGTGAGGGGCTGCTCGACGTGCCGCGGCTGCGCCAGGTGTGGAGCCACTTCCGGGAGTTGCCACGCACGGGTGCCGATGTGATGAGCCATGGTGACCTGATCCCCGGCAACGTACTGGTCGCGGGAGACCGGCTCAGCGGCGTACTCGACACCGGCGGCTTCGGCCCGGCCGACCCCGCGCTGGATCTGGTCGGTGCCTGGCACCTGTTGGAGTCAGGCCCGCGGGAAGTGCTCCGGCGGACACTGGCCTGTGACGATCTGGAGTGGGAGCGCGGCAAGGCCTGGGCGTTCGAACAGGCGATGGGTGTTGTCTGGTACTACGTCGAGAGCAATCCGACGATGAGCAGAATGGGGCGCCGGACACTCGACCGCATTCTGGAGTCGATGGAGTGATGTCGCCCCGGTCGTAGGCCGTCATGGGGACGATCGCTTGCCGCCCCCACCGATCACAGCACCAACGGGAACAGATCGGCTGGGACGGGACGGGAGACCCGGCGCGGGCTCCGTCCCCTGGCCCTGCTGATCACTCCAGGCCAGTGGGGCGATGCCCCGCAGTTCATCCCCGTCATGGAACGCATCCGTGTCGGCCGCCTCGGCGGCGAACGCCCCCGCACCCGCCCGGACCACCTCGGCGGTGACAAGGCGTATTCCTCCCGCCGCAACCGCCGTTACCTGCGCAGACGGCAGATCAAGCACACCATCCCCGAGCCGAAGAACCAGCGAGCCAACCGCAAACGCCGCGGCAGCAAGGGCGGACGGCCCGCCGGCTTCGACAAGACGATCTACAAGCGCAGGAACGAAGTCGAACGGACCATCTTGGCACTCAAGAACTCCCGCGCCGTGGCCACCAGGTTCGACAAACGCGCCTATGTGTTCCACGGCACCGCCACCCTCGCCTCGATCCGGCTCTGGCTCCGCTCGTGACTCGCACGAGATCTCAGGCGCCGGTCCGCCCGTCGACGAGCTCACGCACGACGTCGAGGTGGCCGTTGTGGCGGGACGTCTCCTCAATGAGGTGGAGGATCACCCAGCGGAGATCGACGTGGCGGCCGTCGCTGATGGGACGCTTGGCCGTTGAGTTCAGCTCGTGGTCGGACACCAGGCGACGGTAGCGGGCACTCTGCTCCTCGTACTCGGCGAGAAGCTGGGGCAACGGGATGTCGACTGCTGTCCGCATCTCAGGATCGGGGTCATCGTCGGTCGCCTCGGTGAGCGGCCCCGCAAGCTCCTCGCCCAGGAACATCACCTGGAACCAGTAGTACTCGACCCACCGCAGATGACTGATCAGCCCGCACAACGTCATCAGCGGTGAACTCGGGAGTGGGGCCTTGCGAGCATCTTCGGCGGACACGCCCTCACACTTGGCTCGCGCGGTATCACGGGCGTAGTCCAGGAAGGTGGCCAGCTGCGTACGCTCGTCCCACGTGGGAGGCGTGTCGGTTCGTTGAGTCATCGCGGGGAGTGTCCCGCAGCTCGGAACGGGTGTCGACTCAATTGATCGGAAGCACCGTCAAGTGCCACAGCACCGGCGGTGCTCAGGGAGAGCCCGGTAGATCCGCCGGACAGACCCTGGGCGGACCCGCATTCCGGTCAGCCCGACCGCCGTATTGCGGCGCACCACTGTGGCGGCGCCGACGGGAGCCGGGACCAAGTCCGCCGCAAGCTCGTGCCGCCGGAGCAGGCGACAGGGCACCGGCAACACCGCCGGCCGGTCCCCGACCTGCCCGGCCCCCGGTGAAAAGCGGCCGCGGTTCGGCGAACACCTTCCGCGGCCGGTCCGCCACCGATGCTCAGTGGCGGCGAGGGATGCCGATGAAGCGCCGGCCACCGCGGATTCGTCCGGAGGGGATTGGCCCAGATCCCCGACCAGCCGGAACTGTCGGCCCGCCAGGGCGCAGCTCCCTGCGGTGACGCCAACCGCCAAGACCTCGGCGGCCTCCTCGTTGTCCAGACGCCGGGGCCCGACATCGACAGGGGCTTGTCACGCGAACAGTTCCGATATATCGTTGAAGCATCGCGACAGATCAACGATGGGATGGAGTGATGGCGATGCGTTCCCATGGACAGGACTTCGGATTCGAACGACACGGACACCACGGCGGCCCCGGACGTCCCATGGGGGGCGGCTTCGACAGCCGGCGCGGAGCCTTCGGCCCCTTCGGGCCGGGCGGCCCCGGGGGCCCCGGCTTCGGGGGACCGGGCTTCTTCGGCCCGGGTGGACCCTGGGGCGGGCGCGGCAGGGGCGGACCTCGGGGCAGGGCGCGGCGCGGCGACGTACGCGCGTCGATCCTGGCCCTCCTCAAGGACCGGCCCATGCACGGCTACGAGATGATCCAGGAGATCGCCGAGCGCAGCGGCGGGGCGTGGAAGCCCAGCCCGGGATCGGTGTACCCGACCCTCCAGCTACTGGAGGACGAGGGCCTGATCACCAGCGAGAGCGAGGGCGGCAAGAAGCTGTTCTCGCTCACCGAGCCGGGCCGGGCCGCGGCCGACGAGGGCCCCGACGCGCCCTGGGAGGAGGCCTCGCGCGGCGTCGACTGGGAGGCGCTGCACGAGATCCGGCAGGCCGGTGTCGGTCTGATGGAGGCGTTCGGCCAGGTCTGGAAGACCGGCGACAAGGACCAGCGCGACAAGGCCCTCGCGGTCATCAACGAGGCCCGCAAGAAGCTGTACCTGATCCTCGCCGACGAGCACTGACGGCAGGGTGGGTTGGCGCAGGGCGCCCCGCGGCACCGAGCCGGCGGGGCGCCTTCGTGTCGGCGTACGTTCGCACGCCCGGTCAGGACACCAGTGAGCCCAGCCTGCGCAGCGACTCGTTGAGCGCGGCCGTCGCCGAGTCCTTCAGCCTGCCCGCCATCAGGGAGACCGCCGCGCCCGTGAACTCCCCGTCGATGCGCACCGAGGTGGCCTCGCCGTCCGGCGTCAGCGTGTAGCGGGTGGCGAGGTCGACGGCCATCGGGCCCTTGCCGCGGATGGACAGCACACGCCCCGGCCGGAGTTCGTCGATGGTCCAGGTGACCTCGGCCGGGAAGCCCATGAGCCTCATGTTCTCCTCGAACCTCCCGCCCACCTCCAGGCTTTCGGGGCCGCCCTTCGGAAAGCCGGTGTGGGTCGAGTTCCACTCGCCGTACGCCGACCAGTCCGTGAGCGTGGCCCACACCTTCTCGGCAGGGGCCTCGATGCGAGCTTCCGCGCTGACTTCGGCCATGCGACCACCCCTTCGCGTCGGCTGCTGCGCCGGGCGCAGCTGTGGTGTCGCGGAACGTAGCGACGGGGGCCGCAATATTCAATACTGATGAACAGTCAGAAATGGCAGGTGCCGATCCCGCACCGCCCGCGGGCACGACGGCGCGCGGTCCTGAGGGGGACGGCGCGTTGTCATCCGTAAGGAGGAGAACCGGGTCAGCCATGCCCAACCAGTGTCGGACGCGGAAATGCTGCCCGCCGAGGATGACTCGGACCGCCGGGACTGATGGGGTGGAGGACGTGTCACCCCGTCATGTCCAGCGACCGGCCGCCGAGCGCGGCACGCACCGGTCCCACGTCGATGCCGGCGTCACAGCGGAGCTGGCAGCGGTGGTCTCCGGCGCCCGCCGCAGGGCGCTGCGCGACGGGGACCGGCAGATCGACACCGCCCATCTGCTGCACACCCTGCTGGAGTCCGACCCCGAGGTGCGCGCCGTCTTCGACGGGCCGCAGGTCGCCCGGCTGCTCGGCTACCTCGTCCAGCGGGCCATCGGATACGGCCTTCGCTGGCAGACCACCGTCGAGGACTCGGGGTCGGTGCCGCTCCTGAAGGAACCGGACGGCTGGTCCCCGGCCGCGGCCACCGCCCTGAGAGCGGCGTACGGGCGGGCGGCCGAGCGCGGCGACGCCTGCGCCCGCGGGCTGGACCTGCTCGCGGCGATGGTCGCGGACCCGGAGTCACGGGCCGTCGAGGTCCTCGGCCGCGCGGGCGTCGACGTTCCGGCGCTGGCGGACCGGATCGAGGCGGCGGGCGCGGTTCCGTCCGGCCGCTGAGACAGGAGCTATCGGGGATGACGCTCATGTCGTCGCCTGCCATCATGTGCCGGTGCATACGTCTCAGGGCAGTCAGAGCAACCGCGGCGGGGGAGTCGGGCCGGCGCTCGCGCTCGCGTCGGCCGTCGCCTTCGGCGGATCGGGTGTCGCGGCCAAGCCGCTGATCCAGGCGGGGCTCGACCCCCTGCACGTGGTGTGGCTGCGGGTCACGGGCGCCGCGCTCGTGATGCTGCCGCTCGCCGTACGCCACCGTGCCCTGCTGCGCCGCCGTCCCGGCCTGCTCGCCGGGTTCGGGTTGCTGGCCGTCGCCGGAGTCCAGGCCTGCTACTTCGCCGCGCTGTCCCGCATACCCGTGGGTGTGGCCCTGCTCATCGAGTACCTGGCGCCCGCGCTCGTCCTCGCCTGGGTGCGCTTCGTGCAGCGGCGGCCGGTGACGCGTTCGGCGGCGGTCGGCGTGGTTCTCGCGGTCGGCGGGCTGGCCTGCGTCGTCGAGGTGTGGTCGGGGCTCGGCTTCGACCCCCTCGGGGTGCTGCTCGCGCTCGGCGCCGCCTGCTGCCAGGTCGGCTACTTCGTCCTGTCCGACCAGGGCAGCGAGGCGGGCGACCAGGCCCCCGACCCGCTGGGCGTCATCGCGTACGGACTGCTCGTCGGGGCCGTCGTGCTCACCGTCGTCGCCCGTCCCTGGACCATGGACTGGTCGGTGCTCGGCGGCACCGCGGACATGAACGGCACGCGCGTCCCGGCCGTCGTCCTGCTGGCCTGGATCGTCCTGATCGCCACGGTCCTCGCCTACATCACCGGCGTGCTGTCCGTGCGCCGGCTCTCGCCCCAGGTCGCGGGCGTCGTGGCCTGCCTCGAAGCGGTCATCGCCACGGTGCTGGCCTGGGTGCTGCTCGGCGAGCACCTCTCGGCGCCGCAGATCATCGGCGGTGCGGTGGTCCTGGTCGGCGCGTTCATCGCCCAGTCCTCCGCGCCCGCGCCGGGCTCCGAGGAGCCGGTCGCCGGCGGGGGCACGGAAAGGGAGTTGTCGGCCCGCGGCACGGCGGCATAAGGTGCCGATCATGCATTCGGACGCGCTCGTTCTTCCGCCTCCGGCCGCCTGAGGCGGGCCCTCCGGAAACCGCGCCCGGCCCACCGCCGGGTGCGACGGTGTGCTGCCCGCAGAAGAAGTCCACGGACCCGGCGCATGACGGGTCCCTTCCCGAACTTCTGCACCTCTGCGGAGACAACTCGTGTCGAATGCTGCCTCCGGCCTGCCCGTCGGGCGAGGCCTTCTCTACCTGATCGTCGCCGGTACCGCCTGGGGTACCGCGGGCGCCGCCGCCTCCCTGGTCTACCGGGCCAGTGACATGGGGCCCGTAGCGCTGTCCTTCTGGCGCTGCGCGGCCGGGCTGGTGCTGCTCACCGCCGCCCGTCCGCTGCTGCCGCGCGCCGCCCGCACCACCGCACGGCAACCGCTGGTCCGCAGGGTGCTGCGGGCCTGTGCCACCGGGCTGGGGCTCGCCGTCTTCCAGACCGCCTACTTCGCGGCCGTCTCCGCCACCGGGCTCGCGGTGGCGACCGTCGTCACCCTCGGCGCCGGGCCCGTCCTCATCGCTCTCGGCGCCCGTCTCACCCTGGGGGAGCGGCTGGGCGGCGGCGGGGTGACCGCCGTCACCGGTGCGCTCGCCGGGCTCGCCGTGCTCGTGCTCGGCGGCGGTGGCGCGGCCGTGCGCCCGTGGGGGGTGCTGCTCGCCGTCGTGTCGGCGGGCGGCTACAGCGTCATGACGCTGCTCACCCGACGGTGGGGGCGCGACGGCGGAGCCGACGGGTCCGCCGCGACGGCGTCGGCGTTCGCGGTCACCAGTCTGTGCCTGCTGCCGTTCGCGCTGGCCGAGGGACTTCTTCCGCACGCCGCGCACCCCGCCGCCCTGCTGGGGCTGTTGGCGTACATCGCGGCGATCCCGACGGCCCTGGCCTACGCCCTGTACTTCGCGGGCGCGGCCGTCGTACGGTCGGCGACCGTGTCCGTGATCATGCTGCTCGAGCCGGTCAGCGCGGCGATCCTGGCCGTCGCCCTGCTCGGTGAACGGCTGACGGCGGCGACGCTCGCCGGCACCGCGCTGATGCTCGCCTCGGTCGCCGGACTGGCACGGGCGGAGGCGCGGCAGGCGCGGCAGGCGCGGAAGGCGTCGGCGCCGGAGGAGGAGGCGGTCCCGGTCTGACGGAGCGGACGGGTGCGGGTTTCCCTCAGCGGTGCAGGAGCCCGCACCCGCGTCTCACCGGTCCGGGGACCACACTCCCCGCCTGCGGAGCTGGTGCTCCCGGGCCGCCGCGTCCCGTGCGCCGCCGCGTGCCCGGAGGCCCGCCACGATCCGGTCCTGCACCTCTTCCGGCTTGTGGCTCGCGTACTTGAACTTGGCCCGGACGTCGGTCACTTCGAGCCGCAGACCGCGGATCCCGGACAGCATGCGGCCGTACGGCGCCTCGCCCGGCGCCACTCGGGCCGAGACTCCCTTCGGCTGGAAGTGGCCCATCTGGCGGTTCAGCAGCTCCGCCTTGCCGGCCGGGTCGTCCACCACATGGGCGATGCACCTGAGCTGCACGGCCGCGTAGAAACTCGTCGGGACACCGTGCTCGGAGGGGGTGCCGGGCGGGGCCTGCCAGGGGCCGGGCACGTACACGTAGTCGTCGACCACACTGAGCAGGACCCGGGGATTCGCCTCCAGCGCGGGCCACATCGGGTTGGGGCGGGCGAGGTGGGTGACGGCCTCGCCGCGCTCGGCGTCGTACGCGAAGTGCAGCGGCTGCACGTACGGCGGCTCGTCCGGCGGCCCGTTCACGGCGAGCTGCCCGAAGTCGCGGCCGGCCAGCCAGTGTTGCCACTCGGCGTCGTCGCGGGGGGCGTCCCACGGGTGGATCAGCATCACAGGGCCGCCAGGTAGTCCGGCAGGCCGGTGCCGGGTGCGAGGCCGGCGTCCGGGAGGGGGCTGCCGTACGCCCTGCGGACCGGGACCACGCCGGCCCAGTGGGGGAGCGGGAGGTCCTCGGGCTCGTCGTTCACACCGCCGGTGCGCAGCTTGGCGGAGACCTCCTCCAGGTCGAGGCGGATCACGGCGGTGGCGGCCAGCTCCTTCTTGTTGGCGGGCCGGGAGTCGCGTGAGCGGCCCGGTACGACGTGGTCGACCAGCGCGTCCAGGGCCGCCCGCTTCTCCTCGGGATCCGTGACCTGGCGGGCGATGCCGTGCACGACCACGGAACGGTAGTTGATCGAGTGGTGGAAGGCCGAGCGGGCCAGGACCAGGCCGTCGACGTGCGTCACCGTCAGACAGACCGGGAGGCCCGGGTCGGCCTCGCCGGCCGTCCGCAGCGGGCGCGAGCCCGTCGAACCGTGGACGTACAGCCGCTCGCCGACCCGGCCGTACAGCGTGGGCAGCACGACCGGCGCGCCGTCGCGGACGAAGCCGAGGTGGCAGACGTAGCCCTCGTCGAGTATCGCGTGCACCAGCTCCTTGTCGTACGAGGCCCGGTCCGCGGAGCGCGTGGGGACGGTGCGGTCGGTCGGGGTGTAGGCGGCGGGTCGCGGTGTCGTCGGCTGCTCGATCCCCTGCATGTGCGCTCTCCATTGCACTAGTGCATAATCTGTTTTGTGCTAGGAGAATATAGGTTCACGGGTCGGCGCGCAGCAGAGATTGCCGCCGGCGTCGAGCGCGCGGTGGGCGCCGGGGAGCTCGTGCCGGGGCAACTGCTTCCGCCGCAACGGGAGTTGGCCGCCGAGCTGGGCGTCAATCCGAACACCGTCGCGGCCGCGTACCGCATCCTGCGGGAACGCGGCGTGATCGAGACCGCGGGACGCCGCGGCACGCGCGTGCGCAGAGCGCCCGCCACGACGGGCCGGGACCACATCCGCGTGGACGTGCCCGAGGGCGTCCGCGACGTGTCGAGCGGCAACCCCGATCCGGCGCTGCTGCCCCCGCTGGCGGAGGCGTTCGCGGCGGCCGCCGCCGAGGGCGACCGCGCACCCGTGCTCTACGGCGATGTCGCCGTGGAACCGGAGCTGGCGCGCCTCGCCCGGGCCGGACTGGACGCCGACGGGGTGCCGGAGGGCCCGCTCGCCGTGGTCTCCGGATCGCTCGACGCCGTCGAACGGGTGCTCGCCGTCCATCTGAAGACCGGGGACGCCGTCGCCGTCGAGGACCCCGGCTGGGGCAGGACCCTCGACCTCGTGCCGGCGCTCGGACTGCGCACGGTTCCCGTCGGCGTCGACGACGAGGGGCCGCTGCCCGACGCCGTACGCGCCGCCCTGGAGGCCGGTGCGCGTGCCCTCATCGTCACGGACCGGGCGCAGAACCCGACCGGCGCCGCGGTGAGCGCCCGCCGCGCGCGTGCCCTGCGTTCCGTGCTGCGGGAACATCCGGGGACACTGCTGATCGAGGACGACCACGGCCACGGGATCGTCGACGTGCCCCTCCACCCCCTCGCCGGGGTCACCCGGCACTGGGCCCTCGTCCGTTCGGTCGCCAAGGCCTACGGCCCCGACCTGCGGCTCGCGGTGCTCACCGGGGACGCCGTCACCGTGGACCGGGTGCGCGGGCGGCAGCGGCTCGGGCCCGGGTGGGTGAGCCGGCTCGTGCAGCGGGCGGTGGTCCGGCTGTGGACGGACGGCGCGGTGGACGCGGGGGCGGTCGCCGCGCGGTACGGGGCGCGCCGCGACGCGCTGATCCACGCGCTCGCGGGGCGCGGTGTCACGGCCCACGGCGTCACCGGCATGAACGTGTGGGTGCCGGTGCCGGACGAGACCGGCGCGGTCGCACGGCTGCTGCACGCCGGCTGGGCCGTCGCGCCCGGGGCCCGCTTCCGGCTGAGCGCGCCGCCCGGCATCCGGATCACCGTCTCCACCCTGACCGCGGACGACACCGGGCCCCTGGCGGACGCGGTCGCCTCCGCCCTGGGCCCGGCTCCTGCGCGCAGCTACGTCTAGTGCTCCGACAGACATCGTTCGCCCGTCGCAACGCCCGGCACTCTCCAAGCTCTTCGAGCAGGGGGTACCCCCAGAGCACGCACCGGGCGTCTTGACGGGCGAAGGTCGCCTGCCGCGGCACTGATTCCGGGGCTAGCCCTTCGGCCGGGACTGGGTCAGTGCCGCACCCGCCAGGACGATCAGCGCGCCGATCGGCGTCGACCAGGTCAGCGACTCGCCCAGGACCGCCACGCCCGCCGCGATGGCGACGACCGGGACGAAGTACGTGACCATCTGCGCCGTCGTCGGGCCCACCTCGGCGACCAGGCCGTACTGGACCAGCATCGCCACGCCCGTGCCGAGCGCGCCCAGCGCGGCGATCGCCAGCAGGGGAAGGACCGCGACGTGCGTCGGCAGGGTGGTGAACAGCGGTGTGACGACGGCCAGTTGCAGCGTGGCCAGCAGCAACTGGCCTCCCGTGAGCGACAGATGGGAATGGGCGGAACCGGCCAGGGTGCGGCGGACGTAGATCCACCCCACCGGGTAGCTCAAGGAGGCGAGCAGGGCCAGCGCCGTGCCCCTCAGGTCCAGGCCGTGGAAGCCCTGCCAGGCGCCGAGCACCGTGAGCACGCCGAGGAAGCCGATGCCGAGCCCCGCCACCCGGCGCCGCGTCGGCCGGTCCTCCGACAGTGCCACCAGGGACAGGACCATGCCCCACAGCGGTGAGGTCGCGTTGCAGATCCCGGCGAGCGTCGACGGGATCGTCAGCTCCGCGTAGGCGAAGAGGGAGAACGGCAGCGCGTTCAGCAGGAACCCCGCGACCGCCAGATGTCCCCAGGTGCGGGCGGAGCGCGGCAGACGCTCGCGCTTGACCGCCATGGCGACGGCGAGCACCGCCGTGCCGAAGACCAGCCGGCCGAGCGTGACCTGGAACGGGGCGTACGCCTCCGTGCCGACCTTGATGAACAGGAAGCTGAAGCCCCAGATCAGCGAGAGGGCACCGAAGCGGATCCGCCAGTCGAGGGCGGCCCGGCGGCGAGGGGCGGTGGTGGGGGTGGTGACGGTGCGCGGAGTGGACACGGTGCTCATGGTCGTAACGATGGACCAAGACAATCTCGTAGCACAATCGAGAATTCGCACCCGATATCTCGTAGCATTGCTTACATGTTGAACCTGGAGCGGCTGCGCACCCTCGACGCCCTCGCCCGGCACGGCTCGGTCAGCGGGGCCGCCGAGGGGCTGCACGTGACCACCTCGGCCGTCTCTCAGCAGATGGCCAAACTGGAGCGGGAGGTGGGACAGCAGCTCCTGGCCAGGAACGGGCGTGGGGTGCGGCTCACGGACGCTGGCCGGCTGCTCGCCGAGCACGCGGCGCGGATCCTGTCACAGGTCGAACTCGCCCAGGCCGATCTGGAGGCGCAGCGCGGTCAGGTGGCGGGCGAACTGCGCCTGTCGGCCTTCCCCACAGCCGCCCGAGGACTGTTCCCCACGGCTCTCGCCGCACTGCGCGCCGGCCACCCCGCGCTGCGGTTGCGCTCGAGCGAGCTGGAACCCGAGGAAGGGGTGGCCGGTGTGGTGCGCGGCGACCTGGACCTCGCGGTCGTCCTCGACTGGTACAACAAGCCGATGCCGCTGCCGGACGGCCTGGTGAAGGCCGCGATCCTGGACGATCCGGCGGATGTGGCGGTGCCGGCCGGGCACCGCCACGCCGACCGGGCGGAGGTCGGCCTGGAGGAGTTCGCGGACGACGAGTGGATCACCTGGGGCGACGGCGAATTCTGCCATGAGTGGCTCATGTTCACCCTGCGCTCCAAGGGCATCGAGCCGTGCGTCGGCCACCGCGCCGGGGAGACGCACACCCAGCTCGGGCTGGTCGCCGCCGGACTCGGGGTGTGCATCGCACCGCGCCTCGGGCGCGACCCGGTGCCGGCGGGGGTCGTGACCGTGCCCGTGCGGCAGCAGGTGCGCCGGCACGTCTACGTGGTGTGGCGGGCCGACGCCGACCGCCGCCCGTCGATCCGGGCGGCGGTGGAGGCGTTGCGCGCGGCGGGCGAGGCCGTGACGGCCCGGGGGTGAGCCGCTACGCGCCCAGCTTGCGGAAGTCCCAGGAGACGACCTTCGTCGGGGTCAGCCGGATCCACGCGTGACGGCCGTCGTGCGGCATCTCATCCAGGCCGAAGTTCTTCCGGGCGAACAGCATCTCCGGCACGTCGAGTTCCGCGCACAGCTCCCCGGTGCGCGGTGACTCGCCCACGAACTCCGCCGTGCCGGACAGCTCGGCGCCCCGAAGCTGGTCGTACTCCTCGCCCGTGTCCACCACGACGGCGATCCGTCGGTCGCGGCGCAGATCCGCCCAGCGCCTGCTGCGCACGACCGAGTACAGCCACAGCGAGGTGCCGTCCCAGACGTACCACAGGGCGCTGACGTGCGGGGTGCCGTCGGCGGACACGGTCGCCACCCGGCAGGTGCGCTGGGTGGCGAGGAACTCGTCCAGCTCACCCGGCGTCATCATGATCTTGCGGCCCCGACGCTGCGTGGTGACGGTCATGCGGCCCCCTCTTCTTCTCCCACGTCGTGCCAGAGAGATCCTCTGACATCACGTCAGAAAAGAATGGGGCGTCTTCCCTCCGTCCGCAACGGTCGCTACCCTCGCCGCCTCGGACCGTCGACGACAGGGGGAGCCATGCCGTCGCGTGAACACCTCGGGAATCTCCTGCACCTTCCGGCCACGGTGCTGCTCACCGTCGAGTGCCAGCAGGGCGTGCTGGGCCCGGACAGCGCGCTGCCCGAACTGGCCCGGCAGGCGCGCGCCTCGGGGGCGCTCGCCAACGTGGCCCGGCTGGTCGCCGCGGCGCACGCGGGCGGGGTGCAGGTGATCCACGCGATCGCCGAACGCCGCCCGGACGGCCGCGGCGCAAGCCGCAACGCCCGTCTCTTCCGTGCGGCCGAACGGCTCCCCGTCCAGCAGCTCGCCGGCAGCACGGCGGTACGGGTGGCGGCCCCGGTCGAGGTACGCGAGGAGGACTTCGTCGTACGCCGACTGCACGGACTGTCGCCCCTCACGGGCACCGAGCTCGACGCGCTGCTGCGCAACCTGGGATGCCGCACCCTGATCGTCACCGGCGTCTCGGCCAACGTGGCGATCCCCAACACGGTGTTCGACGCCGTCAACCGCGGCTATAACGCCGTGGTACCCGCGGACGCCATCGCGGGGGTGCCCTCCGACTACACCCCCGCGATGATCCGCCACACCCTCGCCCTGGTCGCCACCATCACGACCACCGACGAGCTGCTGACCTGCCTCACCCCACCACGCCGAGCGACGTCACCGGGCTGAGTCCCGTCAGGCCAGCTTGATCTCGTCGCCGGAGACGGTGATCTTCGCGGCGGCCAGCGGCTGGGTCGCCGGACCCTTCTTCACGCTGCCGTCGGTCGCGGAGAACTGGCTGCCGTGACACGGGCAGTTGATCAGACCGTTCGAGATCTCCGTCACCGCGCAGCCCCGGTGGGTGCACTTGGAGGAGAACGCCTTGAACGTGCCCGCCGACGGCTGGGTGACCACCACGCCCTGGGCGTCGAAGACCTTGCCGCCGCCCTCCGGGATGTCGGAGGTCTTCGCCAGCGCCGTGCCGCCGGAACCGGCCGCGGCGGAGCTGCCCCCGCCCGTGGTGGCGGTGCTCGCGCTGCTGCCGTCCTGTGTACCGGACGAGGTCGACGACGACGTGTCGTCCGAGCTTCCGCACGCGGTCAGCGCGACGGCGAGCCCCGTCGCGCCGACCGCCGCCACGACGGTGCGGCGGGCGGGCGCCGGGACGGGCTGAGGCGATTCGCTGGTCATGCTGACGTTCCCTTCCACGGATGTTCCGTAAATCTGTACGGAGGTACGGTCTGTGGGCAGCGACCGTTCAGACCTCGTCGAGATCCTGACCTCTCCGGGATGAGGAAGGTGTAAAACACGCCTGTCGTTGCGCTGTCAGATGGACATGCGCACATGGGCCGCCTTCGTCCGGGGCCGCTCTACGGGGACGGGTTGAGCGGGTTGTCGACGAGGCCGGCCAGGCGGCCGGTTTCGTCCGTGAGGTCCAGTCCCAGGTCGTCCGCCGCGGCGGTCAGCGCCCTGAGCGCCGGGACGAGTCCGGCGCGCTGCCGGGCGGGCAGGCGCTCCACCAGGGTGCGGATCTCGGCACGTCGATGGCTGAGTACCCGATCGACCAGTTCCCCTCCCGCGGCCGTCAGCCGCAGGACGACCTGGCGGCGGTTGTCGGGGTTGACCCGCCGGTCGATGAGGCCGAGGGATTCGAGGCGTTCGACCATGCGGAGGGCCGTGGAGGAGTTGACGCCGAGGGTGGCGGCCAGGGCGGCCAGGTTGATGGGGCCGCAGGTGTGCAGCGCGACCAGCGAACGCAACTGGGGCAGGGTCAGTGACACGTCGACCGAGGCGAGGGCGCGGGCGGACAGCGCGACGATGAGCCGGGACGCGGCCATGATCGCGAGGGTGACCTGTTCCGCTTCCTGGTCCGCCTCCTCTTCGAGAGGGGCCGGACGGGCCAGTGGCTGCTGTACGCCGTGCTCCTGCTGAGTCATGCATTCCTCGTTCCGCTGTCTCTCCACGGACGGCCGGTCCCACGCGCTCACGGATGGTGACCATTGCAGACTGCAATGGTAGGATCGTCGAGACATCGGCCGGGCGGGCGCGACCGGGCCGGCGACGAGGGTGATGACCATGAGAACCGAGCCGATACGGGAAGCCTATTCGTTCGTCTGCCTGCGCTGCGGGCACGCCTGGGAGGGCCAGTACGACATCCGGCACGTCCGGGACGCCGAAGGGCGCCTGTGCGCCGAGTACCGCGTCAAAGGCGGTGTACGGGTGTCCTCGCCGCTCACGGACAACACCTGCCGGGTGTGCGGGGGACGCAGGATCCGCATCCTGCGTCCCGGCCGCGTGCTGTCCGCACGCCCTCCGCTGAGCTGAGCGAGGCCCTGCCTCCTCACCGTTGACGGACGCGCAACGAGGCGCGTCCGTCTTCCGTGCCGGAGCCGGCCCGGCCCCGGCACGCGTCCGCCTCACTCCCCGATGCCGGCCGGCCGACCGCACGGGCAGCGCCGCCCGCCGTTCCCGCGTCCACCGGGGCCTGCCCCTGGGCCGGCACGCCTCGAAGAACCGATCCCAACAGCCGACGGCCAGTGCAGCCCCTGCCGCCCCATTCACCGGAGGTGCCATGTCCGCGTCCGTACCCACCAGACCCCGGCCCAGTGCCCCCAGCCGCCCACGGCGTCATGAGCGGGCTCCCCATGCCGCCCTGAAGATCGCGCACCTGGGTGACTTCCATGTGTCGACGCGCGTGGTGATGATCGCAGCGCTGGCCGCGCCCGTCGGTGCCGTCGCAGCCCTGGTGGCCGCCGGCCTGCTCAAGCTGATAGCTCTGATCACCAATCTCAGCTTCCGTTGGCGGTTCGGCTTCGGCACCGCCGTACCGGCCGACACCGCGCACCGATGGCTGCTGCTCGTGATGCCCGTGATCGGCGGTCTGGTCATCGGTCTCATGGCCCGCTACGGCTCGGAGAAGATCCGGGGTCACGGCATGCCCGAGGCGATCGAGTCGATCCTGGTGTGCGGCAGCCGGGTGCAGCCCCGCGTCGCCGTCCTGAAGCCCACGTCGGCAGCCGTCTCCATCGGTACGGGCGGGCCCTTCGGAGCCGAGGGCCCCATCATCATGACCGGCGGCGCCGTCGGCTCCCTCCTGGCCCAGTTCCTGCGGGTCACCACCGACGAGCGCAAGGCACTGCTCGTCGCCGGTTCCGCCGCGGGCATGGCCGCGACCTTCAACGCACCCCTCGCCTCGATCCTGCTGGCCGTCGAACTGCTGCTGTTCGAATGGCGGCCCCGCTCCTACCTGCCGGTCACCGTCGCCGCGGTGACCGCCACCCTGGTCCGCGGACCGCTGCTGGGCACCGCACCCCTCTTCGGCGGTGCGCACGTGCCCGACCACATCTCCCTCCCCGCCTACGGCCTGTGCGTCGTCGCCGGAGCCGGCGCCGGACTGCTCGCCCTGGGCGCGACCGCCCTCGTCTACTTCTCCGAGGACCTGTTCTCCCGCCTGCGCATCCACTGGATGTGGTGGCCGGCCATCGGCCGGGCGATCATCGGCCTGGGAGGTCTGATCGAACCGAGCGCCCTCGGTGTCGGCTACGACGTCATCGGCCGGCTGTTGACCGGACACGCCACGGTGGGCCTCATCACCGGTGTCCTCGTCGTCAAGACCCTCATCTGGGGCCTGTCCCTCGGCTCGGGCACCTCCGGAGGTGTCCTCGCCCCCATGTTCATGGTCGGCGGTGCCCTGGGGGCCGCCGAAGCCCTGGTCTTCCCCCACGTCAGCCCCGGCTTCTGGGCCCTGGTGTCACTGGCGGGAGTCCTCGGCGGCGTCATGCGGTCCCCGCTCACCGGCATCGTCTTCTGCCTCGAGCTCACCCACGAGATCAACGCCCTGATCCCCATGGTGATCACCGCGTCGGCCGGCTATCTGCTCTCGGTCATCCTCCTCAAGCGCTCGGTCCTCACCGAGAAGCTCGCGCGGCGCGGACTGCACCTCACCCGCGAGTACTCCGTCGACCCGCTCGAGGTCCACCTCGTCCGCCAGTTGGAGACACCGGCCGGAGTCACCTTCGACGGCGACCGCACGGCCGGGGAGATCACCACGCTGCTGCGGGCGGCGCACGACGCCGGCGACCCCGGCCGGCTGCTCGCCCAGCGCCTGTACCCCGTGCTCGACGCCCGGGGCGACCTCGTCGGCGTCGTCACCCGCAGCCGGATGATCCACGCCGACCCCTCCGACCCCACACCGCTCGGCGACCTCGCCGTCCCGGCGGTCACCGCCCACCCCGACGAGACGCTGCGGGCCCTGGCCAACCGCATGGCCCAGCACGACGTCACCCGTCTGCTCGTCGTCACCCGGGACGAGCGGCCCCGCGTGGAGGGCATCGTCAGCCTGCGCCATCTGCTCACCGCCCGCCGCATCGACCTCCACGAGGAACACCACGCGGAACGCGTCCTCACTCTGCGGCCCCGGCGCACCCCCGCACCGGCCACGAGCTGATCCACCCCTATTACTAACAATTGGTTGATCAGGCGAGGCTGTTAAACCTAGTGTTATCACCCGTGAAGGCAGAAGGAGCAGCAGACCGCGACCACCCCGGCGGTCCGAGCGACACCGCCCGGCTCGCCTCCGACCTCCGGCTCGCCGTGGGCCGTATCACCCGACGACTGCGCCAGGCGCACGCCGTCGGCGACGTGACGCTCTCCGGTGTGTCGGTGCTCGCCCGGCTCGCCGCCGACGGCCCCGACTCACCGGGATCCCTCGCCGATCTGGAGCGCGTGCGTCCGCAGGCGATGGCGAGCACGCTCGCCGTCCTCGAACAGCGGGGGCTCGTCAGTCGTACCCCCGACGCGGTGGACGGGCGGCGAGCCGTCGTGGCCATCACCGGCGAGGGGCGTGCCGTCCTGGCGGAGCGCCGCTCCGAGTCCGTCCGGCACCTCTCGGCCGTCCTGGACGAGTTCACCGCGGAGGAACGCGAGACACTCGGAGCGGCGCTGCCGCTCCTTGACCGGCTGGCGGAGAAGCTCTGATGGCGCGCACTCCTGGCGCCCGCGGCCGGAACGCGGACCACGCGCGAGCGAGCGGCACGTGCGCGTCGCGCGCTGTGCGCTCCGCGCGCCGGCAGGACACCCCGCCGGGCCCCGGCTACAAGTGGGTGGCGCTGTCCAACACCACGCTCGGTGTGCTGATCGCGACGATGGACGCCTCCATCGTGATCATCTCGCTGCCCGCGATCTTCCGTGGGATCGGACTCGACCCGCTGGCGCCGGGCAACATCGGCTACCTGCTCTGGATGATCCTGGGCTATCTGCTGGTGTCGGCCGTACTCGTCGTCGTCCTCGGCCGGCTCGGCGACATGTACGGCCGGGTTCGGATCTACAACCTCGGCTTCCTCATCTTCGCCTGCGCGTCCGTCGCGCTGTCCCTCGATCCGTTCCGGGCCGGCGCCGGCGCCCTGTGGCTGATCCTGTGGCGCATCGTGCAGGCGTTCGGCGGTTCCATGCTCACCGCGAACTCGGCCGCCATCCTCACCGACGCCTTTCCCGCCCGGCAGCGCGGAATGGCTCTCGGCGTCAACCAGATCACCGCGCTCGCCGGCCAGTTCCTCGGACTCCTCGCCGGCGGCCTGCTCGCCGCCGTCGACTGGCGTGCGGTGTTCTGGGTGAGCGTGCCGATCAGCGTGGCCGGCACGATCTGGTCGTACCTGAGCCTGCGGGAGACCGCGACGGGACGCCGCGGGCGCATCGACTGGCTGGGCAACATCACGTTCGCGGTGGGTGCCGGGATCCTGCTCGCCGGCATCACCTACGGCATCCAGCCCTACGGCTCCAGCGCCACCGGCTGGGGCAACCCCTGGGTGCTGGCCGGGCTGATCGGCGGCGGTGTCCTGCTGCTGCTCTTCTGCCACATCGAGACGCGGGTCGCCGAACCCATGTTCCGGCTGGCCCTGTTCAAGGTACGGGCGTTCGCCGCGGGCAACCTGGCCGCGCTGCTGACCGCGATCGCCCGCGGCGGGCTGCAGTTCATGCTCATCATCTGGCTGCAGGGCATATGGCTGCCCCTGCACGGCTACGCGTTCGAGGACACCCCGCTGTGGGCGGGCATCTTCATGCTGCCGCTGACGCTGGGCTTCCTCGTCGCGGGCCCTGTCTCCGGTTACCTGTCGGACAAGTTCGGCGCCCGCCTGTTCTCCACCGTCGGCCTGGTCGTCGTGGCGGGCTCCTTCCTCGGACTGCTCACCCTGCCGGTCGACTTCGGCTACGGGCTGTTCGCGGCGCTCCTGCTGCTCAACGGAGTGGGCCAGGGCATGTTCTCCTCGCCGAACACGTCCTCGATCATGGGCAGTGTGCCGCCGGAGTACCGGGGCGTCGCCTCGGGCATGCGGTCCACCTTCCAGAACTCGGGAACCGCCCTGTCCATCGGCGTGTTCTTCTCCCTGATGATCTCCGGCCTGGCCTCATCGCTGCCCGCGGCGCTCAGGAGCGGGCTCACGGCGCACGGCGTGCCGAGCGGCGCGGCAGCGCACGCCGCAGCGCTGCCACCGGTGAGCACGCTGTTCGCCACCTTCCTCGGCAACAACCCCATCGAGCACCTGCTCTCCTCCAGCGGCACTCTCGCGCACCTCTCCACGGCCCAGCGCGCCACCCTGACCGGCCACGCCTTCTTCCCCCAGTTGGTTTCCGGGCCGTTCCACCACGGTCTGACCATCGTCTTCAGCGTCGCTGCGGGCATGGCCCTGGTCTCGGCCGTCGCCTCGGCCCTGCGCGGCGGCGTCCGTCCCGCCTACGACACCCCTCCGCACGGCCGGCCCGCCGCCACGGCCGAACCCAGCAGGACGGCATCGCGCCGGCCGGACGCGTTCTCGTAACGGCATGACGGCTCGTCGAGCGTGTCGGGCGAGCGTGACCCCGACCGTCGGCTTCTCGGGGCAAGAGGAGAGGCCGCCCCGCCTTCGGGGTGCGGCCGTTACTATGCTCACCTCCCGCCGGAGGCCGACAGCGGAGGGCGCGCCGGTCCTCTCCTCGGTTGCAATTGCCTGGAAGCAGGCGGCGATTGCAAGGCCGAGAAGTTGGATAACCTGGGAAAATGCTGACAGAAGTCACCGCGACCCGCTACATCACGCCTCTGCGGGAGGGTGGTTCGCTGCCGGGGCTCGTCGAGGCCGACGATCTCGGGATCTACGTCATGAAGTTCACGGGCGCCGGACAGGGCCGCAAGACGCTCGTCGCCGAGGTGGTCAGCGGCGAACTCGCCCGCCGGCTCGGCCTGCGCGTACCCGGACTGGTGACTCTCGGCCTCGACCCGGTGCTGGGCCTCGGCGAACCCGACCAGGAGGTGCAGGAACTGCTCAAGGCGAGCGGCGGGCGCAACCTCGGCATGGACTTCCTGAGCGGCGCGATCGGCTTCGACCCGCTCGCGTTCGGGATCGGCCCTCAGGAGGCCGGGAGGATCGTCTGGTTCGACGCGCTCGTGGGCAACGTCGACCGCTCCTGGCGCAACCCCAACCTGCTGATGTGGCACGGCGACCTGTGGCTCATCGACCACGGCGCCACCATGATCTGGCACCACAACTGGCCCGGCGCCGAGGCCTCCTCCGCGCGCCCCTACGACGCCTCCGACCACGCCCTCGCACCCTTCGCGCCGGACGTCGCGAGTGCCGCCGCCGACCTCGCGCCCCGCGTCACCGAGGAGTTGCTGGCCGAGGTGACCGCCCAGATCCCGGACGAGTGGCTGACCGGCGAGCCCGGCTTCGACACGCCGGAGGAACTGCGCCGGGCCTACGCACGGCCGTTGCTCGCCCGGGCCGCCGTCATCCACGAACGCATCCAGGGCCTTCGGGTCCCCCAGGGGGAGAAGTGAGCGAGCGGGACGTCTACGAGTACGCGCTGCTGCGGGTCGTACCGCGGATCGAGCGTGGCGAGTGCATCAACGCGGGGGTGCTGGTGTACTGCCGCGCCAAGTCGTTCGTGGCCGCCCGCACCCATCTCGACGAGCGGAAACTGCTGGCCCTCGACCCGGACGCGGATGTGGCGGGCGTACGGGCCGCGCTCAGTGCCGTCGAGGGCGTGTGCGTCGGGGGTCGGGCGGCCGGACAGGCGGCGCACGACGACGCCGGGCGGCGTTTTCGCTGGCTGATCGCGCCCCGCTCCACGGTCGTGCAGCCCGGGCCCGTGCACACCGGGCTGACCGCCGACCCGGCGGCCGAGGCGGAGCGATTGCTGGACCTCCTGGTGAGGTAATGGATCACACGCGCCGGGTGTGCCGTTGACACCGGGTGCCAAGGCTTCTAGCGTCACGTCTGCTGAAGGTACTAAGCGGTCGCTCATCGGCGGACGTACCGTGAGCCGCCAGACGCTTCCGAAGCGGACGTTTCGGAAGCAGACCTTCCCAAAGGTGTTCCAGGCTTTTCCAAGGGCGAGGAGAACCAGCAATGTCCACCACCGATCAGCGTGTCGCCGTGGTCACCGGCGCCGCGCGCGGCATCGGCGCCGCCACCGCCGTACGACTGGCCGCCGAGGGCCGCGCCGTCGCGGTGATCGATCTCGACGAGGCCGCGTGCAAGGACACCGTCGAGAAGATCACCTCCGCCGGTGGCAAGGCCATCGCCGTGGGCTGTGACGTCTCGGACGAGGCCCAGGTCGAGGCGGCCGTCGCGCGGATCGCCGAGGAGCTGGGCGCGCCGACCATCCTCGTCAACAACGCGGGCGTGCTGCGTGACAACCTGCTGTTCAAGATGAGCGTGTCCGACTGGGACACCGTCATGAACGTCCATCTGCGCGGCGCCTTCCTGATGTCCCGGGCCTGCCAGAAGCACATGGTCGACGCGAACTTCGGGCGCATCGTCAACCTCTCGTCGTCGTCCGCGCTCGGCAACCGCGGCCAGGTGAACTACTCCGCCGCCAAGGCCGGTCTGCAGGGCTTCACCAAGACCCTCGCCAAGGAGCTCGGCAAGTTCGGCATCACCGCCAACGCCGTGGCGCCCGGCTTCATCGCCACCGAGATGACCAAGGCCACCGCCGAGCGCGTCGGCATGGGCTTCGAGGACTTCAAGGCTGCGGCCGCCACCCAGATCCCGGTGCACCGCGTCGGTGAGCCGGAGGACATCGCCAACGCGATCGCCTTCTTCACCGGCGACGCCGCCGGATTCGTCTCCGGCCAGGTGCTGTACGTCGCCGGCGGACCGCTCGACTAGGGCCGGGAGACACGCACACATGACTGAGCTGCCCGCACTTTCCGGCAAGGTCGCCCTCATCACGGGCGCCAGCCGCGGCATCGGCTACGGCATCGCCGAGGCGCTCGTCGCCCGCGGCGACCGCGTCTGCATCACCGGACGCACCGAGGAGGCCCTGAAGGAGGCCGCCGAGAAGCTCGGCGCCGACCGCGTCATCGCCGTCGCCGGCAAGGCGCACGACGAGGACCACCAGGCCATCGCCGTGGAACGCACCATGGAGGCCTTCGGACGGGTCGACTTCCTCGTCAACAACGCCGGGACCAACCCGGTGTTCGGCCCCATCGCCGACCTCGACCTGAACGTGGCGCGCAAGGTGTTCGAGACCAACGTCGTCTCGGCGCTCGGCTTCGCCCAGAGGACCTGGCACGCCTGGCAGAAGGACAACGGGGGCGCCATCGTCAACATCGCCTCCGTGGCCGGCCTGAACGCCTCGCCGTTCATAGGGGCGTACGGCATCAGCAAGGCCGCGATGATCAACCTGACCCTGCAGCTCGCGCACGAGTTCGCACCCAAGGTGCGGGTCAACACGATCGCGCCGGCCGTGGTGAAGACCAAGTTCGCCCAGGCCCTGTACGAGGGCCGTGAGGAGGAGGCCGCCGCGTCCTACCCGCTGGGCCGGCTCGGCGTGCCCTCCGACATCGGCGGCGCCGCCGCGTTCCTGACCTCGGACCAGTCCGACTGGATCACCGGCCAGACCCTCGTCCTCGACGGCGGGCACTACCTGAACGCCGCGGTCTGACGCCACGGGCCCGTGACAGGGGCCCGCGACACGGGCGCCCATCGACACAATGGGCGCCCGTTCCGGCGTAACCCGAGACATCCGGACACATGACAACGTCGTCATGAACGCGCTGGTCACAGCCCTCGCCGAATCCGGTCCCGGAAGCGGGGTGCTGCGGTATGGTCTCCCGCCGACCCCGGTACGGCAGATCGAGGAGTGTGCGCGTGTTCAACCGGAACCGTCTGCGTCGGCTGGCGGCGATCACGTCCCTCTCCCTGGTGGCCGGTTGCGGTGCGCTCTCCTCGGAGTCCTCCGACGACAAGGGGCCGATCGTCGTGGGCACCACCAGCGCGCCGAGCACCCTCGATCCCGCCGCGTCCTGGGACAGCTCCTGGGAGCTGTTCCGCAACGTCTACCAGACCCTGCTGAACTACCCCGACGGCTCGGTCCTGCCGGGGCCGGACGCCGCCGAGAGCTGCGGGTTCACCGACCGGACGAACCTCGTCTACCGCTGCCTCCTGCGCAAGGGCCTGACGTTCTCCAACGGGGACAAGCTCGACGCCCGGTCCGTGAAGTACTCGATCGACCGGATCAAGCGGATCAACCTGCGCGGCGGCCCGGCGGGCCTGCTCGGCAGCCTCGAACGGGTCGAGACGAGGGGCGACCGCGAGGTCCTCTTCCACCTCGGCGAACCGGACGCCACCTTCCCGTTCGTCCTCACCACCCCGGCCATGTCGATCGTCGACCCGGCCGACTACCCGGCCACGCGGGTCCGCGAGGACGGCGGGATCACCGGGTCCGGACCGTACACGCTGCAGTCCTACGAGGAGGGCAAGGAGGCCCGGCTCGTCCGCAACGGCCGCTACCAGGGATACGCCGACCGCAAGAACGACGCCGTCACCATCCGCTACTTCCAGGACTCCGCCGGCATGGTGGACGCCCTGAAGAACCACAAGATCGACATCACCTACCGCGGTCTCGCCTCCCCCGACATCGTGGCCCTCCAGCGCCACGAGTCCACGGGCGGGATCCAGCTCGTCGAGAACCCCGGCATCGAGATCAGCTACCTGGTGTTCAACCCGAAGGACCCGTGGGCCGGCAAGCTCGCCGTCCGCAAGGCCGTCGCCCAGGTGGTGGACCGGGCCGCGATCGCCCACAACGTCTACAAGGACACCGTCGAACCGCTCTACTCCATGGTCCCGGCGGGGCTGACCGGGCACACCACGCCCTTCTTCGACGACTACGGGGACCCCAGCACCGCCAAGGCCCGCAAGATCCTCTCCGCTGCGGGCATCACCGGGCGGGTCCCGCTCACGCTGTGGTACACCACCGACCGGTACGGCTCGGAGACGGGCCCCGAGTTCCAGGCGCTCAAGCAGCAGCTCGAGGGCTCCGGCCTGTTCCAGGTCACCCTCAGGAGCCGGTCCTGGAAGACGTACGTGGACGGCTACCAGAAGGGTGAGTACCCGGTGTTCGGCCGGGGGTGGTTCCCCGACTTCCCGGACCCCGACAACTACATCGCGCCCTTCGTCGGCGACCAGAACGCGCTGGGCACGCCCTACCCGTCGCCGGAGATCACCAAGGTGCTGCTGCCCCAGTCGCGGCGCGAGAGCGACCGTGCGCAGGTGGTCAAGGAGTTCGAGCAGGCCCAGCAGATCCTCGTGGACGACGCCCGGCTGCTGCCGCTGTGGCAGGGCAAGCAGTTCCTGGCGGCGAACGAGGACATCTCCGGTGGCGAGCGGGCGCTGGACCCGTCGACGATCATGATGATGTGGGAGCTGTCCCGGAAGACGAGCTGGTAGCGCGGCCCCGCGCGGGGGCCGGAAGCCGGTTGTCAGTGGTCGCCTGTAGGTTCCGTACCTGGAAGTGACCGCACATCGGAGGAAGTTGACGTGACCGACATCGCCATGCTGCCGGAGTCCTGGCGGGGCGTTCTGGGCGACGAACTGCAGCAGCCCTACTTCAAGGAGCTCGTGGAGTTCGTCGAGGACGAGCGTGCCAAGGGTCCCGTTTACCCTCCGCGCGAGGAGGTCTTCGCCGCGCTCGACGCCACGCCGTACGACAGGGTGAAGGTGCTCATCCTCGGCCAGGACCCGTACCACGGCGAGGGCCAGGGCCACGGCCTGTGCTTCTCCGTGCGGCCCGGCGTGAAGATCCCGCCCTCGCTGCGCAACATCTACAAGGAGATGCACGAGGAGCTGGGCACGCCGATCCCGGACAACGGCTATCTGATGCCCTGGGCCGAGCAAGGCGTGCTGCTGCTGAACGCGGTCCTGACGGTGCGCGGCGGCGAGGCGAACTCGCACAAGGGCAGGGGCTGGGAGAAGTTCACGGACGCGGTGATCCGTGCCGTGGCCGGACGGCCGGACCCGGCGGTGTTCGTGCTGTGGGGCAACTACGCGCAGAAGAAGCTGCCACTGATCGACGAGACGCGGCACGCGGTGGTCAAGGGCGCGCACCCCTCGCCGCTGTCGGCGAAGAAGTTCTTCGGCTCCCGCCCCTTCACGCAGATCAACGAGGCGGTCGCCCGGCAGGGGCACGCGCCGATCGACTGGACGATCCCCAACCTGGGCTGACGCCCGGGTCCCGGCCGGGCGGCCGGCGCGTGCGGGGAGGGCGCGGCGGTGGCCCGGCCTGAGGGGCAGCCGGACCCCGGGGCCGGTGGCCTTCGCCGACCGCCCCCCGTCTCACCGGCTTGGCCCAGTGCCCTACGGAGCTGCCTGAGCCTCATTGCCAGCCGTGGCGGTTAGCGTCGTGGTGACGGTGACGAGCGTGGAGGGCGCGGTGGCGAAGCGACAGGAACAGGCGGCGCCCGACGCCGTCATGACCCGTATCGGGCAGGTCGTCATGCTGCACCACGCCGGCGACCGCGAGGAGGCCAGGGACCGCTTCCTCGTGCTGTGGGCGGAGATCGGCGAGGACGGCCACCCCCTGCACCGTTGCACCCTGGCGCACTACATGGCGGACACCCAGGACGACCCGGCCGACGAGCTCGCCTGGGACCTCAGGGCGCTCTCCGCCGCCGCGGAGCTCACCGACGAGCGTCTCGCCGACCACGAGGGCGCGCTCGCGGCGCACGCGCTGTACCCCTCGCTCCAGCTCAACCTGGCCGCCGACTACGTCAAGCTCGGCCGCCGCGACGCCGCCCGCGTCCATCTGCGCCTGGCGCGTGGCGCGGTCGGCACGCTCGGGGACGACGGCTATGGCGACGGCGTCAGAGCGGCGATCGGACGCCTGGAGCGACGGCTCGCTGCGGAGGAGCCCGGGGAGGCGGAGGAACCGATGCCCGGCAGACCCGGACCCGGCACCGCGGACGGCCCGGGAGACCAGCCCCCGGGACCGCCGAGACAACGGCCGTAGGGCTCGGGCCCTGGGGTCCCAGGCCTCACGGTTCCCCGGGGTTCCGGCCGTATCCGGGCGAGGTCCCGGCCCCGGGACTCAACGACCGTATGTGTCCCGGCAGATGGTCGCCTCGGGGCTGTCCGGCTTCCATCCCCCGTACGTGCGGCCGAGCGCGCACACGCCGGTGTTCTTCGGGAACGCGTCGGAGACGGCCGGCGGTACCGCGACCTGAGGGGCCGGGCGGGTCTGCTGCGGACGCGGGGCGGCCGCGGTGCGGTGCGGCGCGGCCGTCGGGGCCGGACGGGCCGTGCCGCCCGGGGTGGCCGGGGGCGGTGACGGACGGGGGGAGGGGCCGACCATCTCCAGCGCCTCTCGTACCGGCGCCTGGACGACGCGTGGGGCGCCGCTGCCGTCGGGGCGCGGCGACGCGGGACGCGAGGGTGCGGGCGGCGGGCCGGGAGTCGGCGGTCGCTGGACGGTCACACAGCCGGCGAGGGCCGAGACGGCCACGGAGACCAGGAGCGTTGCGGTCGTCGTCGTTCGGTGCACCCGCGCAACTCTGCTGCCTTGGCGCCGCTTTGGGGAGCAGACCGGCGCAGGATGCCCCGCACGGGTGATCCGAGGCCCCCTACGGAGGGCGCCGCGCCCGCCGGGGCTGACGTCAGTCGCCGGTGGCACCGTCGATCCGCTCGCGGATCAGGTCGGCGTGACCGTTGTGGCGCGCGTACTCCTCGATCATGTGGGTGTAGATCCAGCGCAGGCTGAAGCGCTCCTCGGTGAACCTGCTCGTGCCCCGCGAGAGGTCGTCCAGGCCGAAGCCGGCCGCGTTGCGCCGGGCGATCCCGACCTCGGCCTGCCAGGTGGCGTACGCCTCCTCCCAGGTGTCGGCGTCGGTCAGGTGGAACTCGCCGTCCCTGTCCTCGTCGCTGAAGTAGATCGGCCCCGGATCGTCGCCCACCAGGACCTTGCGGAACCAGCCCCGCTCCACCTCCGCCATGTGCCGCACGAGCCCCATCAGGGAGAGCTCGGACGGCTCCACCGAAGCGGTCCTGAGCTGGGCGTCGGTCAGGCCCTCGCACTTCCACGCCAGCGTCTGGCGGTGGTAGTCGAGCCAGCCCTCCAGCATGGTGCGTTCGTCGGCGTTCAGGGCGGGTTCACGGCGTTCGGCAGTCATGGCCCCCATCCTCGCCCGGCCCCGGCGTCCCCCACCACCGCATTTCCGGCGGGGCCGGCCAGGTCAGCCGCCGAGCATCCCGTCGAGCAGTTCCCGCAGCCCGGCGCGCACCTCGTCCAGGCCGGGCACCTCCGCGGTGAAGGTCCCGGCCGCGCACGAGAACATCAGCCCGTCCAGCCAGGCCACCAGCGACAGCATGTGCCGGGCCGGGTCGGAGGAGCCCAGAGCCGTCAGAAGGGCGGCGAGCTGGTCGCGGAAGCGGGCACCGGCCGCGTCGAAGTACCGCCGCAACTCGGGCCGCCGGGTGGCCTCCAGGGCCAGTTCGTACCGGGCGACCGTCAGATCCCGGTTGCGGGTCAGGGAACGGTGGGCCGCCAGGGCCAGGCCGTCCACCAGCGCGCCGAGTTCGTCCTCGGGGTCGGGCATCTCCTCGGGAGCCAGGACCCGGGCCTCCCGTTCCGCGAGGCGGCGCACCGCGAGTTCCAGGAGCGCCAGGCGGGTCCGCGCCAGGTTCGAGGTCGACCCCTGGGGCAGCTCCGCCGCCTCGTCGACGGCACGGTGCGTCAGTCCCCGCATCCCGCGCTCGGCGAGCAGGGCGAGCGCCGTGTCGGCGACGAGGTCGGCGCGCGAGGCGCCCGAGGTACGTGCGGACATGAAGGTCAACCTACCCGTCGCACTACTCCTGTAGTACGCTCGACACGCCGTGCACTACAGGCGTAGTGCCCCACTCGGGGGCATGGTGGAACGAGGAGGAGCCATGGCACAGCAGTCGCGGGCGATCGTGATCGGCGGCGGCATCGGTGGCCTCACCGCGGCCGCGGCTCTGCACCTGCGCGGCCTGCGGGTGACCGTGCTGGAGCAGGCCCCCTCCCTCGAGCCGGTCGGCGCGGCCGTCTCCCTCGCCCCGAACGCCCTGCGCGCCCTGGACGTCATCGGCATCGGCGACGCGGTACGCGACCTCGCCGCCTGGCAGGGAGACGGCGGGCTGCGCACCCCCGGCGGGCGCTGGCTCGCCCGGACCAGCGCCGCCGCCGCGGCCGAGCGCTTCGGCGGACCGCTCGTCCTGCTGCCCCGGGCGACCCTCATCGACCTCTTGGCCGCCCTGCTTCCGCCGGGTGCCATCCGCACGGCCGCCGCCGCGAGCCTCGCAGACCCGGGCGACACCGGCCGCCCGGCCCGGGTCACCACCGCCGACGGAGACGCCGGCGGAGACCTGGAGGCAGAGCTGGTCGTGGCCGCCGACGGCATCCACTCCGGCGTACGCCGGGCGCTGTTCCCGCACCACCCGGGGCCCGTGTACTCCGGATTCACCACCTGGCGCGTCCTGATCTCCGTGCCCGGACCCGCGTTCGCCTCCCACGAGACCTGGGGCCGAGGGAGCATCTGGGGCACGCATCCGCTCAAGGACGGCCGGGTCTACGCGTACGCGGCGGCCGTCGTGCCCGCCGGGCAACGCGCCCCCGACGACGAGAAGGCGGAACTCCTGTGGAGGTTCGGCGACTGGCACGAGCCGATCCCCGCCGTCCTCGCCGCCGCCCGCCCCGAGGACATCCTGCGCCACGACGTCCACCACCTCGCCGAGCCGCTGCCCGCCCATCACCGTGGCCGGGTCGCCCTCCTCGGCGACGCCGCGCACGCCATGCCCCCGACGCTCGGCCAGGGCGGCAACCAGGCCATCGAGGACGCGGTCGTGCTCGCCCACCACTGCGACGACCTCGCCGCGTACACGGCGGCCCGACTGCCCCGGACGGCCGCCCTCACCCGCCGGGCCGTCCGGACCGCCCGACTGAACATGATGCGCGGCCGCGCCGGGACCGCCGTACGCGACGCCACGGTCGCCGCGCTGTCGAAGGCGGCACCCGCACTGCTCCTGCGGGGCTTCGACGGCATCGCCGACTGGCGGCCACCGCAACCGCCGTATGCTTCGGACCAGGCACCCGTCGGCAATTCCCAGGAGCGCCCGTGAAGGTCGGCTGCATCGGACTCGGTGACATCGCGCAGAAGGCCTATCTGCCGGTGCTCGCACTGCAGCCTGGGGTCGAGCTGCACCTCCAGACGCGCACCCCCGCCACCCTGCACCGCGTCGCCGACAGCCTGCACCTTCCGCACGAGCGGCGGCACGCCGATCTGGACGCGCTGCTCGCCCAGGACCTCGACGCGGCGTTCGTGCACGCGCCCACCGCCACCCACCCGGAGATCGTCACCCGGCTCCTCCGAGCGGGCATACCCACGTACGTCGACAAGCCGCTCGCCTACCAACTCGCCGACTCCGAACGGCTGGTCCAACTCGCGGAGGAGCGGAACGTCAGCCTCATGGTCGGCTTCAACCGGCGTTACGCACCCGGATACGCGCAGTGCGCCGACCACCCGCGCGATCTCGTCCTGATGCAGAAGAACCGCGTCGGACTGCCCGAGGAGCCGCGCACGATGATCCTCGACGACTTCATCCACGTCGTCGACACGCTGCGGTTCCTGGTGCCCGGGACGGTCGACGACGTCACCGTGCGGGGCCGCGTCGAGGGCGGGCTGCTGCACCACGTGGTGCTCCAGCTCTCCGGCGACGGATTCACCGCGCTCGGCGTGATGAACCGGCTGAGCGGTTCGGCCGAGGAGATCCTGGAGGTCTCCGGGCAGGACTCCAAGCGGCAGGTGCTCAATCTCGCGGAGATCGTCGACCACAAGGGCCAGCCGAGCGTGCGCCGGCGCGGCGACTGGGTGCCGGTGGCCCGGCAGCGCGGTATCGAGCAGGCCGCGCTCGCCTTCCTCGACGCCGTTCGCGCGGGCAAGGTGCTCAGCGCCAGGGACGCACTGGCGACACACGAGCTGTGCGAGCGGGTCGTGACCGCGGTGCGGGAGCGCGCCGTCGCACCCTGAGCGCCCGGAGCCCATCGGCCACGCCCAGCCCGGCGATCGCCAGCAGGGCTCCGTGCACCGGCCAGTCGCCGTAGCGGACGTACGGGGTGATGCCGTGGGCGGTCGGCACCTCGTACACCGCCGTGGTGCTCCGGTCGGTGCCGAGCCAGGAGCCGATGCGCTCGCCGCTCGGGCCGTAGACGGCGGACACGCCCGTGAGCGTGGCGTGCACCATGGGGCGGCCGGTCTCCGCGGCGCGCAGCGCGGCGAGCGAGGCGTGCTGCTCCGGCGCCCAGCTCTGCTGGAACGTCGACGTCGACGACTGGGCCAGCAACACGTCGGCGCCGTCCTCGGCGAGATGGCGGCTCATGTCCGGGAACGCGGACTCGAAGCAGACCATCGGGCCGACCCGCAGCCCGTTCCCCACCTTCATGACGACCTGCTCGGTGCCGCGCCTGCGGTCCTCACCGGCCGCCTTGCCGACCGAGGTGGCCCAGCCGAGCACGGACCGCGCCGGTATGTACTCGCCGAACGGGACGAGCCGCATCTTGTCGTATCGGGCGCCGGTCGGGCCGTCGGGGCCGATGAGCACGGAGCTCTTGTAGATGCCGGGACGGTCGGAGCGGCGGGCGTCGACGTTGACGAGAACGTCGGCCTTCACCTGCCTGGACAGCGCCGCGACCCGGCGGGCCAGGTCGGGCCGCTGCCCGAGGTCGAAGCCGACGCTGCTCTCGCCCCAGACGACCAGGTCCACATGGCGCCCGGCGAGTTCGCGGGTCAGCCGTTCCTCAAGGGCGAACCGTTTCATGCCGCTGTCGGTGCCGCCGACGATCCCGGGCTGCACGACCGCGACGCGCACCCGTCCGTCGACGTCGGGCCGCGGCGACCAGGCCCAGGCCGCCGAGGTCACGGCGGCCGTCGCGACGAGCCCGGCCAGGGCCGGCACACGCGACTCGCGCACGGATATCAGCAGTGCCGCGGCGACGTTGACGGCCACGACCAGGAAGCTCAGCAGCCAGACCCCGCCGACCGAGGCGAGCCGCAGCGCGGGCTCCACCTGCCACTGGCTCGACCCGAGCAGCCCCCACGGGCCGCCGAGCCCCTGCCAGGAGCGGACGAGTTCCGCCGTCAGCCAGCCCGACGGCAGCAGCACGAGGGCGGCGCCGATCCGCCCCGGCGAGGGCACCCCGGCGAGGAACCGCCGCACCAGCACGCCCCAGGGCGCCCACAGCACCCCGAGGAGGGCCGCGATGACGAACGTGAACACGTTGAGGCTCGGTATCAGCCAGTGGTGCACGGCCGTCATGAAGCCGAAGCCGCCGAGCCAGCCGTCGTACGCGGCCCGCTTGGCGGTCGGCGCCGTGCGGATGAGCAGGATCCACGGGACCAGGCAGACGTACGCGAACCACCACCAGGACGGCGCCGGGAAGGCGAGCATCGGCAGCGCACCGGCGACCACGGCCGCGGCACCGCGCCACCACCGGGAGGCGAGCCGGTCGCTGAGCCTTCGGATGCGGTGCGTCCCTCCCCAGATCATGTCTCCAGTGTGCGCGCCCTCGGGGAGGCTCCGACAGGGGGCCCGGTGTGCCGCCCGGGACGGGTACGCCGGGGGCGGTGCCCCGCTACGGCTCAGTGGCGCCCGCTCAGGTGGACCGGCCCGGCGCGCGGCGCCACTTCTCCTGGACGACCACCCCGCGCAGCCGCCACCCGTCGCCCGTCCGCAGGAACGTGAACGCGTACCGTCCGCCGCAGACGAAGTCCGGCTCGGGCGTGCCGCCGTCCCCGTCCCCGCTCGCGAGGCGCATGGGGTTGACGTAGTCGGCCCGCACCCCGGCCGTGTCGCCGATGTCCTGCTCCAGCACGCCGAACCGGATACGCCGGTTGACGATCAGGTGCTGGCGCACCGGAAACAGCCGCATCGTCTCCTCCAGCCACCCGGCGACCTGCACGGCATCGCCCTCGATCCCCCCGGCCGAGCGGTAGTCGGCACGCCCGTCCCCTGTGAACAGGTCCCGGTACGCCTCCCAGTCCCCGTCGTCCACGGCCGCCGCGTACTCGGTGACGAGTTCGTCGACGGCCAGCCGGTCCATCACGGTCGCGAGCTCCACGCGCTGGGTCATCGGCTCAGTGTCGGGGACGGGGGAGGCATGGCCAAGGGGTGTGCGGGGGCGGGTTCCCGCGTGGGCCCGGAGGCGGGTGTCCCCGGGCGCGCCGTCACCACTCGTCGTGGTGGCGGCCGACCACCCGGAAGCTGCCCACGACACCGTCGTCCGGGAACAGACCCCCGAAGCCCCCCAGCCCCCCGTAGCCGCCCAAGCCCTCCAGATCCCCGTGGTCCCCGTAGTCCTCGTGGACAGTGCGGGGCACCACTCCGAAGGTGTCGCCGTGGGGGCCGACGACGGCCACCGGAGCACCGTTGTCGCAGGTGAACCCGCGGAAGACCTCGACGGTCCGGTCGCTGTCGTTGAAGACGCTGAAACTGCTGGAGCCGAGCCCGCTGGCCGCGACGATGCAGCCCTCCTCGGCGGCGGAGTACGTCCGGTCGTTGAACTCGATCCTGCCCTCGTGCGCGCGTTCGCGGCCGTAGCCTTCCCCGCGCTCGTCGCCGTGGTCCTCCCCGCGCTCACGACCTCCGCCGTGGCCCTCGTCCCGCTTCTCGTCCGCCTTGCCCTTCTCGGCGGGAGCCGGCGCGGCGGGGGCGGGGTGCTGCACGGGCGGGGCCGCCCGGTGCACGCGGGCGACGGCCGGCTTGGCAGCCGGCTTGGCGGCCGAGGCGGGCTCAAAGGAGCCGTCGGCCGATGCGTAGGTGATGCCGGCGGTGGCGAGGGCGGCCACGCCTACTACGGCGGCGGCCACGGCGTAGGTACGCGTGCGCATGTCATTTCCTTCGGTCGCAGAGACGCCGGCCGGGCAGCCGAACTGTGACGAACGTATAGAGGCCGCACATAGCTGTCATATCGGATAAGCGCACGGTGTGATCCAGGGGGGCCGGTCGGGTGTAAACGCGCGGCTCGGCGCATGGCGGCGGGCCCTGGGCCTGTCTCCCCGTCAAAGGCGCGGCACCCCGCTGGATCTGACCGTCAGGCAGGCGGCTCACGGGCGGGCAGGTGCGGGCATAGGATGATGATCCACTCCGGTGCGACTCGGCAGGGGGAGACGGCAGATGACACGCCCGGTCACGGTGGTCACCGGCGGCAGCCGCGGAATCGGCGCCGCCACCTGCGTGCGGCTCGCCACGGACGGGCACGACCTGGCGGTCGGCTACGTGCGCGACGCCGAGGCCGCGGAGCGGACCGCGAAGGCCGTACGGGAGGCGGGGGCGCGGTGCGTCACCGTGCGCGTGGACACATCCGACGAGGCCGACGTCGACCGGCTCTTCGCGACGGCCGCCGACGCCCTCGGACCGGTGACGGGGCTGGTGAACAACGCCGGGGTGACCGGACCGCTGGGCCGGCTGGCGGACACGGACACGGACGTTCTGCGCCGGGTGGTGGAGGTCAACGTCCTGGGAACGCTGCTGTGTTCACGACGGGCCGCGCAGGAGATGGCGGCCCGCGGGAGCGGTGTCATCGTCAATGTGTCGTCGGGTGCGGCGACCCTGGGAAGTCCCGGTGAGTACGTCCACTACGCGGCGTCCAAGGCCGCCGTGGACGCCCTGACGGTGGGCCTCGCCAAGGAGCTGGGACCGGACGGCATCCGAGTCAACGCGGTGGCACCCGGGCTGGTCGACACGGAGATCCACGCGGCGATGGGCGATCCGGACCGGCCCCGGCGGATGGCGCCGGCGATCCCCCTGGGCCGAGCCGGCCACGCCGAGGAGATCGCCGCGGCCATCTCCTGGCTGATGTCCCCGGAGTCCTCCTACACGACGGGCGCCGTGCTGAGGGTGGCCGGCGGGCGGTGACGCCTCGGCCGCCGTCGGTCTTTCGCGGGGCGGCGGCTCGCCTCAGGCCGCCTCTATGACCTCGCCGCGTATCGCCGCCGCCCACTCGACGACCAACAGCTCGTACTCCGCGCGCTCCTCGGCCGACAGGGAGCCGCCCGCACGCAGCCAGAGCGCGCGGATCCGCTCGTTCAAGTCCTCGGCAGAGCGCGTGGAACCAGGGCTCATGGATTCGGGGGACATGCGAACAAGCCTAGGGGCAGGGACTGACAGCGCGCTACCGCACGGCTACGCGTGCGGTATGTGGTTGGTCACGCTCCTTTATGTGCTGGGAAGTTGGGCGGTTCTGTGGCCGCGGGGGAGGGGTCCGCGGTCGTGCGCCCGACCTCAGTGGGCGAAGGGCGGCTCGAAGCACCCGCTCTCCGGGTAGGGGCCGTTGGTGCTCACCTGGTAGTTGGTCTTCTGCACGAAAGCCGTGACGCAGGCGTCGTCGTGGACGCGGAGGCCGACCCGCGCCCCTTCGGGTGTGACGTAGCGGCCGTTCTCGTACCGTGAGTCCATCGCCCGGACGGCCAGCGTCCCGTCGAGGCGTTCCCCCGTCGACCCGGCCCGTTCCTCCCGGTACCCGAGCCGCAGCAGTGCCGTGCGCACCGTCGCCGGGTCCCACTTCTTCTCCTGCCACAGCCGCTTGAGCACCGGCTCGATGCGATCGGCCTCCCGCTGTGCGTCCTTCGCGTCGGCGGGGGACATGTCGTGTGGGCGGCGGTAGCCGTTGTTCTCGTTGTAGTGCGGAGCGCCGTCGTGTGCCCCCGGCTCCACGTACGCCGGGGCTCCCCCCGTCGCGGAGACGGCGCTTCGGGGCGTGCTCGTGGCGCCCGGCGCGGAACCCCGCGGCGTGCCCGTGGCGTCGGGGGCGGCACTCCGGGACGCGCTCGGGGCCGCTCCGGCCGTCGAGTTCGTGGCGCGCTGCTGACCGCAGGCGTCGAGCGACAGAGCGGCGGCCAGGAGGAGCGCCGTGACGGCCACGGTGCGGCGCGGGCGGGACATCGAGGTGGACATGGCATGACTCTGCCATGCCGGGCGGCCGTCGGGGGCCTTGGCCCCCGCATGCTCGCGGAGGCTCGCACTGCGAGCCCCCTTGGCGCGACCGGCGTCAGGCGACGCGCTTGAGCAGCCACACCCCGTCCGTGTGGAACACCGTCCGGTAGGTGGCGTGCGGATAGTTGCCGGTCATCGCCGACGGCTCGACCTGCCACTGCCACCACGTGCCCTTCCCCTGGTCCAGCAGCAGCCAGTCGGGGGCGCTCGTGCACCGCACCCAGCACACGTCGTTGCGGGCGCCGAGCGACGCCAACTGGCCCATGGTCGCGGCCACGGACTGCCCCGGCGGAATCAGCCGCGCGGCCTGCGCCGCCACCTCGATGTGGCGGGGCGTGCGATAGGTGCCCGGCTGCCACAACTGGACCAGCGACGACTGGAACACCATGGCGGCGGACACGGCCACCATCAACGCCGGGCCGTGCGTGGCGAGCCACGGCGACACACCGCGCGCCCATGACGGCCGGCTCGCGGCACGCAGCCGCTGGAGCCCGTCGATCGCGGCGACGAACAGGATCGGCATGGCGGTGGCGCTGTAGTGCCAGCCCGTCGCCCAGTAGGCCGAGTTCGACGAGACGAGACGCAGGGCCAGGGCGGGAACGGCGGCGAGCACGAGCGGTGACCGCAGGGCGAGGCCGGCCGTGGGGAGCAGCAGCAGGACCAGGAGGGGGCCCTTGGTCTCCCAGCCGTCCGCGAGCATTCCCGGGTGATGCTGCGGGCCGTCCTTCCAGTAGGGGTAGGCATGGTGGGGGTTCACCGCCGGGATCAGGACGTAGGTCGCCAGCAGGGACCAGGTGACGCCCCAGGCCGCGAGGAGCCCGCCGGCGAGGCGGCGACGGTAGGCGAAGGCGAGGATCAGGCCGATGGCGGCGAGCGTCCACCCCTGGTCCTCTTTCACCCACACCAGGGGAGCGGCCCACCACGCGGCGGCCCGTGGGCGGCGGCGGGCCAGCGCGGACATCGAGCAGGCCAGCAGCGGCACGGCGAAGGCCACCTCGTGGAACTCCACCCAGACCATGTTGGACAGGCCCCAGGACAGGCCGTAGGCCGCGGCCAGGAGCCGGGCCTCGTTGCGCGTGAGCAACTGGTGCGCCGCCCGGTACACCGGCACCACGGACACCGCGGTCAGTACGGCCTGGGCGACGAGCAGCGTCACCGGAGACGGGAACAGGGCGAAGAACGGGGCGAGGCTCGCGAGGATCGGCGAGAAGTGGTCGCCCAGCGCGTTCATGCCTTTGATGGGCACGGTGGGCGGTTGCGCTTTGGCGTAGTGGGCCACGGCCTCTGTGAAGATGCCCAGGTCCCAGGATCCGGGGTTGCCGGTCAGGTACCGGGCCACGGGCAGCGTGGTGTACACGGCGAAGACAACGGCGACGATCGCCCACAGTACTGGATCTCCCAGCCGTATCCGCTGGATGGCCCCGGGACGGGGCCCGGCTGAGGGTCTGCCAGATACGAGCGTCATCGGTACAGCTTCATCATTCGGGCGTGACGGCTCAAGCGGACTCCGTCAATCGATTCACACCAGCCGCTCCCGACTCACTCCCCTGGTGCACCTGTCCAGGCGTTCTCGGCGCCCCACCCCGCGGGCTCGGCCGCGTGCGCCTGCCCGCAGAGGAGCCGGCCGTGGGCCGTCCCGTCGTCGCCGCCGGTGAGCCGGGCCGGCTCCGAGGAATGCAGCCGGCCCGGCAGCGTGGCCGGCACGGTCCCGCCGGCCCCGCTGTGCGGCCGGCACGATCCCGCCGGCCGAGCGCATCGGCGATTCGGATGGGTCCCCCGGCCTCCTCGGTGCGGGGCGGGGTGGGTCACCAGCGCAGTGCGGTGAAGTCGATCGGCCGGGGGGAGAGTTCTCCGGTGCGGGCGGCCAGGTCGCGCATCCGGCGGGCGAATTCGTCGGCAGGCAGCCGCTTGCGGTCGCCGTGGCCCGGCAGCAGCCATTCGAAGCGCACCCGCGGTGCCGTCCGGGCCAGCGATGCGGCCAGTTCGGTGATGGAGTACCAGGTGACGGACTCGGCGACGGCCATGTCGCCGACGGACCGCGACCAGTAGAAACTGTCGCCGCTGAAGCAGTAGGTGTCGTCGGCGAGATACAGCACGCTGCCCTCGGTGTGCCCGGGCAGCGGGTGCGCGGTCACGCCGTCGGCGATCTCGGTCGGCTGGGTGCCCCGGAGAATGCCGTCGGCGTCCGGCGCGGCGGCCAGGTCTCCTTCGTGGATCCAGAGGCGGGCGCCGAACCGGTCGGCGTATTCGCGGCCGTGTGCGGCGTGGTCGCGATGGGTGAGGAGCACATCGGTAATCGGGCCGAGCGCCGCGTATTTCGTCGCCAGGGCGGAACTCCAGCGCGGCGTGTCGATCATCATCAGGTTTCCGGCCGGCCGGCGCAGCAGGTAGGAATTCGCGCCGGCGGTGTGCGGCGAGTTGTGCCCGCACAGGTGCACGTGCTCCGCGAGGCGCAGCGGGAAGGGGTCGAGCGCCGGGTCCGGGCCGCGCGTGCCGTGCCGGATCGATCGGGTGTGGCACGCGAACGCCGCGGCGTGCAGCGCCTTTTCCTCCGCGTCGGTGCGTGGCCGGCGGACGACCGCGGATCGGCCGGCGACCTCGGCGATCAGTCCCGGTGCGAGTTGCCGGGCGACGTCGCAGTTGGTGCAGCGGCGATCGACGTGCCAACCGGCGTCGGTCGACGGCTGGTTCATGGCGGGGTCCCTCCGCGCGGGAATGGTGGCTGTCAGCGGCCAAATGAATATCACGCGTCACGCAGTGAAAACCAAGCGCTGAATGCTGTTGATTTTGCCGGAAATTGCTGCTCTCGGAAGCCTCTTCATGCGCGGTTGACAAATACGAAAATGGTGCTCCGCTCCACCTGCCTGTAGGTTCGACCGTCGAGCGCTCCCGTCCTGCTGGGAGGGCCGGTGTGCGGGCCACGGTGAGGAGTCGAGTTGTTACGTTGTCAGGCGGTCGGCAAACGTTACGGCGGAGGACGGTGGATCCTCAGGGGCGTGGACTTGGAGGTCTCGACCGGTGACGTCCTCGCGGTGGTGGGCGGCAATGGTTCAGGGAAGTCGACCTTGCTGAGAATCCTCGTCGGACTGTCCCGGCCCACCTCCGGAAGCGTGTCGGGCCGACCGGCCATGCTGCTGTGCTCGACCTGGCTGACCATGGCACTGGCCGGACTCGAGGACCAGGCGCACCGCTCGATCGTGGTCGTCAGCGCGGGCAGCCGTCTGCGCGTCCTGCTCGCGACGGTCGGGACGGTCGCCGTGTGGTGCCTGCTGTTCACGGCTGCCGGTCTGGTGCTGCCGCTGATGTTCGGAACCCGTACACCCGGCCTCGCGGACCTGGCGCTGGGGACGGAGGCCCAACTCACCTGCGCTTTCACCGGCATGGCCATTGGACTGGTCTGCTCACGGCTGGTGTTCCGACGGCAGGGCTACGCGCTCGTCGTCGCTCTGCTGCTCCTGCTGGCCGCGCTGCTGGGCAAAGGCGTTTCCCCGGTCAACATCATGCTCACCCACCTGCAGAACACCTCGGACTCGACCGATGCCCTGGTGCCCACGGGAGTCCTGCTCGCCGTCGCCGCGGGCTTCTCGGCGGTCGGCGCGGCCATCACTCAGGTGATCACCCGCTGGAAGGCATGAGCCTGCGACGGCTGGAGCACCGGCGGGACGGGGCGCGGGTTTCCGCGAGATCGACGTTGCGGTCACCGGCGTTCGACTCTGTCTCTCACCCCGCCGATTCAGCCGCGTGCGGACTCAGAAAACCCGCGCTGACCAGGGCGATGATGACCACGCCGAGCGCGATGCGGTACCAGACGAACGGCATGAACGACTTCGACGAGATGAACTTCATGAACCATGCGATGACCGCGTACCCCGACGCGAAGGCGATCACCGTCGCGAACAGCGTCGGCCCCCAGCTCACCTGCCCCGCCTCCGCCGCGTCCTTGAGTTCGAACGCGCCCGAGGCCAGCACCGCCGGAACGGCGAGCAGGAAGGAGTAGCGGGCCGCGGCCTCGCGCCGGTAGCCGAGGAAGAGACCGCCGCTGATCGTGGCGCCGGAGCGGGAGACGCCGGGGACCAGGGCCATCGCCTGGCAGACCCCGTAGGTCAGGCCGTCCTTGATGCCGAGGTCCTGAAGCGTCTTGCGCTGCTTGGGGGCCCGGTGCCGGCCGCCCGTCTCGTCGCGTGCCGCGAGGCGGTCCGCGGCGCCGAGGATCACGCCCATGACGATCAGCATCGTCGCCGTCACGCGGAGATCGCGGAACGGACCCTCGATCTGGTCCTTCAGCGTGACGCCCAGCACGCCGATGGGTATGGATCCGACGATCACCAGCCAGCCCGTCCGCGCGTCCGGATGCTGCCGCATCTTCCGGTCGAACAGGGAACGGAACCAGGCGGAGAGGATGTTCGCGATGTCCTTGCGGAAGTAGATCAGCACCGCGGACTCCGTACCGATCTGCGTGATCGCGGTGAAGGCGGCCCCCGGGTCCTCCCAGCCCGCGAAGGCCGCCGTCAGCCGCAGGTGCGCGCTGGAGGAGACGGGGAGGAATTCGGTCAGCCCCTGGACGAGCCCGAGGATGAGGGATTCAAGCCAAGACATGACGTGATGTGGTCCAAGAGCTGATCGTGGAGGCGGCGACGGGCACACCGGGCCACGGCGTGCCCCTGGGCAGCCGGTGGTCGAGTGTGGTGGGTGGCAGCGTAGCGTCCCGGCATGACGATGCCATCACCGGGGCTTTACCCGCGCTTGGGGCGCTCGGCGGCTCGCCCGCGCCGGACCTCGCCTCCCCGTCGGAACCTCACACGTTCGTGGTGTTGACCGGCCGCTCGGGCGCCGCTTACGTTCAAGCGGAGGGAAAGCGCTTGCTGTCCCCCGGGGCCCTCGGGAGTCAACACGCGTTGGCCAACGTCAGACGTCACGTCCGATGGAGCGCTGATCACGTTCATGCCCACAGACCACAACGCCTCCGCCACCGACGCCGCCACGGGTCCGGAGGGCCCGCCCGGCCCGCAACCCCACGACACCGTGATCCCCAAGCCGCGCGCGCACCGTCCGGTGCCGCCGTACGCGGGCCGCCGGATCAAGGCCGCGATCGTCGGCACGGGCGGCATCGCGCGCGCCCATCTGTCCGCGCTGGCCGGTCTCGCCGAGGAGGGCGAGACCGAGATCGCGGCCGCGGTCGACATCGACGCCGGGGCGGTCGAGCGCTTCTGTGCCGAAGGCGACATCCCGCACGCGTACACCGACCTGCACCGCATGCTCGAGGAGCAGCGGCCGGACCTGGTCAGCATCTGCACTCCGCCCACCCTGCACCGGGAGCAGACCGTCACCGCGCTGCGGGCCGGCGCCTGGGTGTGGTGCGAGAAGCCGCCGGTGCCCACGCTGGCCGACTTCGACGCCGTCGAGGCGGAGGAGGGTACGGACGGCGGCCCGTACGCGGCGATCGTCTTCCAGCACCGCTTCGGCTCCGGCTCCCGGCACGTACGGCGGCTGCTGTCCGAGCGGGCCCTCGGCCGTCCGCTGGTGGCGCACTGCCAGACCACCTGGTACCGCAACGCCGCCTACTACGCCGTGCCCTGGCGCGGCCGCTGGCACACCGAGGGCGGCGGACCGGCCATGGGCCACGGCATCCACCAGATGGACCTCCTCCTGGACCTGCTGGGGCCGTGGAGCGAGGTGCGGGCCATGGCGGGGCGCCTGGTGCACGACGTGGAGACGGAGGACGTCTCCACCGCGCTCGTACGGTTCGAGAGCGGCGCTCTCGCCACGATCGTGAACAGTGTGCTCAGCCCCGACGAGGTCAGCCGCATCCGCATCGACTGCGAACGCGCCACGGTGGAGCTGACGCACTTGTACGGCCACAGCAACGGCAACTGGCGCATCACCCCCGCCCCGGACGTGCCCGTGGAGGAGGCCGCGGCCTGGCAGGACTTCGGGGAGGACGTGCCGAGCTCGCACCTGGCGCAGCTCCGCGAGCTGGTCGCGAGCATGCGCGCGGGCGAGCGGCCCCGCAGCAGCGGCGCCGACGGGCGGACCAGCCTCGAACTGATCACCGCGCTGTACAAGTCGGCGTTCACCGACACGACCGTCCGCGCCGGGGACATCGGCCCCGGCGACCCGTACTACACGGCCCTGCACGGAGGCGCGCCCGGCTGGGCGCCCGTGGCGGCCGAGGCGTCCGCGGAGGCGCAGAGCCAGGAGGTGTCCGCATGACCGCGACCCTGCGCATCGTGCACGCGCACGGCGACCGCATCACCCTGACCGAACCGGCCACCGGCGTCGAGCTCTTCGCTTACGTGTACGGCCCCGAGGCGGCCTGGGAGGCGCCCAAGCCGTATCTGCACCCGATCAGGACGCTCGCCGGTGACGTCGTCACGGACTACCGGCCCAACGACCACCGCTGGCACAAGGGCCTGCAGCTGACCGCCTCGCACCTGTCCGGGCAGAACCTGTGGGGCGGCAACACCTACGTGCACGGCGAGGGCTACCTGGAGCTGCCGGAGCGCGTCGGCTCCATGGCGCACGTCGCCTTCGACGAGGTCGGCGCGGACGGCGACCGCGCGGTCATCGCCGAGCGGCTCACCTGGCACCCGTACACCGGCGAGCTGTGGGCCGACGAGGAGCGCCGCATCGAGGTCCACGACGTCGACCCCGCCTCCGGCTCCTGGGCCCTGACCTGGACCTCCGCGATCACCAACCGCCGCGACGAGCCGTTGCTGTTCGGCAGCCCGACCACGGCGGGCCGGGAGATGGCCGGGTACACGGGCCTGTTCTGGCGCGGTCCGCGCGCCTTCCGCGACGGACGGGTCATCGCCCCCGACGCGGAGGGTCCCGGGCTGATGGGACGGCAGGCCCCCTGGCTCGCGTACTCGGGCGAGCACGACGGCGCCGACGGGCACGCCACCCTCGTCTTCGCGCACGCCCCCGAGAACGACCACCTCGGCGAGCGCGGCACCCACCCCGCCCACTGGTTCGTCCGCAACGACCCCTTCGCCGCCGTCGCCCCCTCCTGGGCCTTCTACGACGAACTGGAGCTGGCCCCGGGCGACACCCTGCGCCGCCGCTACCGGGTCGTGGTGGCGGACGGCGCGTGGGAACGTGAAGAGGTCGCCAAGTACCTCGAGGAGCATCCGTGGTGAGCGCAGAGCGGTTCACGGGGCTGCCGGGCGCCGTCGCCGTCTCCCACCTGTCCGTCTACGACTGGCCGGCCGCCGACGGCGTGTGCGGTGGCACCCCCCACATGCACCTGACCTGCTCGGAGGCGTACGTCGTCACCGGCGGGCGCGGCGCGGTGCAGACCCTGACCACGTCCGGGTACGAGGTCACACCGCTGGAGCCCGGCACGGTCGCCTGGTTCACACCCGGCACCGTCCACCGGCTGGTCAACGAGGACGACCTGCGCATCACCGTCCTCATGCAGAACAACGGCCTGCCGGAGGCGGGCGACGCCGTCCTCACCCTGCCCCCGCGGTACCTGACCGACCCGGAGACGTACGTCGCCGCGACCGCGATCCCGGCCGACGCGCCCGAGGAGGAGCAGGAGCGTATCGCCCGGACCCGCCGCGACCTGGCGCTGGAGGGCTACCGCGCGCTGCGGGACGCCGACGGACCCGAGCCGCTCGCCGCCTTCCACCGGGCCGCCGCCGCGCTGGTGCGGCCGCGTCTGGCGGAGTGGCGCGAGCGGTGGGAGCGCGGTGCCCGGGCGGCTGCGGCGGCGACCGGCGACCAGCTCGCCCGTCTGGAGAGCGGCGACGTCTCGCACCTCGCCGATGCGGTCGTACGGCTGCAACAGCCGTCGGCGTACGGCAAGTTCGGGATGTGCGGGCGGCTCGACGTCTACAAGGGGACAGTGTAGTCCGGACCGTGTGGACGGTCTTACGCGGCGGCCGGGCCGGACACCGTCCAGCCCGGCGCCTGCGGGTGTGCCGTCAGGTCCTCGTGGCGCACCTGCTCGCCGCACGCGGAGCAGGTGACGACCGGAAGCAGGACGTCGCCGCAGGCGTGCTCGATCACCATGGGGCGATCGTCGTCCTTCCTGAGATGGCGGTCGCCCCATGCCATGAGCGTCATCAGGACCGGCTCCAGCTCCAGGCCCGCCGTCGTGGGCCGGTACTCGAAGCGCTGCGGGCGCTCGCTGTAGAGCCTCTTCGTCAGGACCCCCGCCTCCACCAGGCGCTTCAGGCGCGCGGCCAGGATGTCGCGCGGGGCGCCGATGTTGCGCACGAGCTGGTCGAAACGGCCGTTGCCGAGGCACACCTCGCGCAGGACGAGCAGGGAGTACTTCTCGCCGACCAGGGCCAGGGCGTCGGCGATCGAGCAGGGGCGCGGGTCTTTGGAAGCGGCCATGTGCCCAGTCTAGGCGAGGGTTTGTTTTTCCAACTCTGCGCGTTATGGTGGGTCCAGATTTCCTACTCACCGGTAATCGCCGCACCGGCAGCCGCCGGGCAAGGAGGCCCGCACCATGCGTGACGCCGTCATCGTCGAAGCCGTACGCACCCCGGTGGGCAAGGGGAAGCCGAACGGCGCCCTCGCCCACGTCCACCCCGTGGAACTCCTCGCGCACACGCTGCGCACCCTCGTCGAGCGTTCGGGCGTCGATCCCGCGCTCATCGACGACGTCATCGGCGGCACCGTCGACCAGGTCGGCGAGCAGGCCATGAACACCACCCGGTACGCCGTCCTGTCCGCGGGCTTCCCGGAGACGGTGCCCGCGACCACCGTCGACCGCCAGTGCGGCTCCTCCCAGCAGGCCGTGCACTTCGCGGCGCAGGGCGTGCTGTCGGGTGCGTACGACATCGTCGTGGCCTGCGGCGTGGAGTCCATGAGCCGGGTGCCGATGTGGTCCAACGTGCCCGCCGGCAAGGACCCCTTCGGCCCCGGTGTCGCCGAGCGGTACCCGGAGGGCCTGGTCCCGCAGGGCATCAGCGCGGAGCTGATTGCCGCCAAGTGGTCGATCGGCCGCGAGCAGATGGACTCCTTCGCCGTCTCCTCGCACCGCAAGGCGGCAGCGGCCTGGGACGCCGGGCTGTTCGACGCGGAGACGGCCCCGCTGGAGGGCCTCACGCGCGACGAGTGCATACGCCCCGGCAGCACGACCGAGATCCTCGCCGGCCTCAGGCCCGCGTACCACGACCCCGCGTTCGCCGAGCGGTTCCCGCAGATCGAGTGGAACGTCACCGCGGGCAACGCGAGCCCGGTCAACGACGGAGCCTCCGCGGTGCTGATCATGTCGGGCGAGACCGCGGCCCGCCTCGGTCTGCGTCCGCTCGCCCGGCTGCACAGCTTCGCCGTCACCGGATCCGACCCGCTGCTGATGCTCACCGGCGTCATCCCGGCCACCGAGAAGGTGCTGCGCAGGGCGGGGCTGACGCTCGGCGACATCGACCTGTTCGAGGTCAACGAGGCCTTCTCCTCCGTCGTCCTGGCCTGGCAGCAGGAGACGGGCGCCGACCTCGCCAAGGTCAACGTGCACGGCGGGGCCATCGCGATCGGCCACCCGCTGGGCGCCAGCGGAACCCGCCTGACGACGACGCTCGTCCACGCACTCCGCGCGCGCGGAGCCCGCTTCGGCCTGCAGACGATGTGCGAGGCGGGCGGCCTCGCCAACGCGATGATCCTCGAAGCGGTGTAGGCAGGTCCATCCCTGCGCTGTCCCGTCCTGCGCGCCGGTCCGCCCCTGCCGCAGGGTCGGCGCGCACGGCTTGGGAGGTGCGCCGCACGGGCGGATCACCGGCATGGGGCGCGCCCCCGGGGATCCGGCAGCGTGACGAGACGCGGTGCCCGGAGACATTGCCGCCCGCAGCGCCGGCGGAGTGCCGCCTGCCCGGGGTCGCCGGGCAGGCGGTGGTTGGACGACGGACCTAACGGCCGCGCAGGTGGTGGCGCTTGCGCCAGGCCACCACCGCTCCGGCGAGCGCCGGCACCGCGATGAACGCCAGCGCGATCAGGAAGGCCGGCGAGGTCGGCTTCGCGGCGCGGGCTCCGGCGACCACGTACGCGGCGGTGTTCGGAACCGACCCGAGCGCCGTCGCGAGCAGGAACGGCGCCCAGCGCATCCGGGAGACGGCCGCGCAGTAGTTGGCCGCCCAGAACGGCACCCCGGGGAAGAGCCGGGCCGCCATCATCGAGCGGAATCCATGCCGGCTGAGCTGGCCGTCCGCCGCCTTCAGCCAGCGCCCGCGCAGCAGCGGGCGCAGCGCGTCCTGCCCGAGCACCCGGCCGAGCCCGAACGCGATCCCGGCCCCGAGCACGGTGCCCGCGAGGGCGGCGCCCGTGCCGAGCTGCGAGCCGAACAGGGCTCCCGCCGCGAGGTTCAGCAGCGGACGGGGCACGAACGCGACCGTGCACAACCCGTACGCCACCGCGAAGACGACCGCCGCCGCGGCGCCTCCCAGCTCCGGCGGCCAGCCGTGCGCCAGCAGTCTCTGCGGCTCGAACGCCAGCACGCAGGACGCCGCCGCCGCGAGCAGCGCGACCAGCAGGGCAAGGCGCGACCAGGGCGACAGCAGCACTCTGGTGCAACGGGCGGCGAAACCGGCCGACGCGACGACGGGGGCGGCCGGTGGAACGACGAGCCCCGTGGCGGCGGTTCGCGCAGAGGTCGTGACGACGGCCCGGGGAGGGACCGTGGCGGTGCCGCCAGAGCGGGTGGTGGCATCGAGCATTCGGAGACAGTAACCGACGGATGTGTGTGATCGCCGTATGGTCCGTCTCACCGGCGTCACAGCTTCGGGGGCTGCGCGGCGGCGTCAACTCCGCCGCCACGGAAAACCATTCGACGCCGGCGGCCCGGTCGGCGATGCTCTGGGGCATGTTCCGGTACGCCTTCGTCCTCGCAGCATCCGCCGCCGCGGATGCCCCGAAGGCTGCCGTCCCGTTCCCCGTGGCCGCAGTCGACGGCGCCCGAAGCTGACCCTTCCCGGATCGTCCGGCGGACCCCGCAGGGGGAGGGTCGGCAAGACCTCGGGGTCCCCGTCCCGGCCGGAAGTCCCGACGCCGGGGCCGTCGCTCAGCACCACCGAAGAGGCTACGAGGTACAGCCATGCCCAAGACGGCATACGTGCGCACCAAACCGCATCTGAACATCGGCACGATGGGCCATGTCGACCACGGCAAGACCACCCTGACCGCCGCCATCACCAAGGTCCTCGCCGAGCGCGGCACCGGCACCTTCGTGCCGTTCGACCGGATCGACCGGGCCCCGGAGGAGGCGGCGCGCGGCATCACCATCAACATCGCGCACGTCGAGTACGAGACCGACACCCGGCACTACGCGCATGTGGACATGCCGGGTCACGCCGACTACGTCAAGAACATGGTGACCGGGGCCGCGCAGCTCGACGGGGCGATCCTCGTCGTCTCCGCGCTCGACGGGATCATGCCGCAGACCGCCGAACACGTCCTGCTCGCCCGGCAGGTGGGGGTCGACCACATCGTGGTCGCCCTCAACAAGGCCGACGCGGGCGACGAGGAACTCACCGACCTGGTCGAGCTGGAGGTCCGCGACCTGCTCACCGCGCAGGGCTATCCGGGGGACTCCGTACCGGTCGTACGCGTCTCCGGGCTCAAGGCCCTGGAGGGGGACCGGCGTTGGACCGCGGCGATCGACGCGCTGCTCGACGCGGTGGACACGTATGTGCCCATGCCCGAGCGGTACGTGGACGCGCCGTTCCTGCTGCCGGTGGAGAACGTGCTCACCATCACCGGCCGCGGCACGGTCGTCACCGGTGCGGTCGAGCGCGGCACGGTCCGGGTCGGCGACCGGGTCGAGGTGCTCGGCGCGGAGGTGGAGACGGTGGTCACCGGTCTGGAGACCTTCGGCAAGCCCATGGAGGAGGCGCAGGCGGGGGACAACGTGGCGCTGCTGCTGCGCGGCGTGCCGCGCGACATGGTCCGCCGCGGGCACGTCGTCGCGGCACCCGGCAGCGTGGTGCCCAGCCGGCGCTTCACGGCGCGGGTGTACGTGCTGTCGGCGCGCGAGGGCGGGCGTACGACACCGGTGGCGACCGGTTACCGGCCGCAGTTCTACATCCGCACCGCGGACATCGTCGGGGACGTCGACCTCGGGGAGACGGCGGTCGCCCGCCCCGGCGACACGGTCACGATGACGGTGGAGCTGGGCCGTGAGGTGCCGCTGGAGCCGGGGCTGGGGTTCGCGATCCGTGAGGGCGGCCGGACGATCGGCGCCGGCACGGTGACGTCCGTCGCCTGAGGGTGCCGTTCCGAGCGGGTGCGGGAGGCCGCGGTCCTCCCGCACCCGCACAATGGAGCCGTGAGCGAGCCCATACCCGTCACCCGTACCACCGACTACGGCACCGCCAAGCTGATGCCCGACGTCGACCGTGAGCGGGCCTGGCTCCTCACGGTCGACGGGGCACCGCAGTCGTACGTCGATCTGGACGCCCCGGCACATCTGGAGTTCGAGTACGCGCGACGGCTCGGGCATGTGCTGGACACGGTCGCGGAGCCGGGGCGGGCCCTGGACGTGGTGCACCTCGGCGGGGGCGCGCTCACCCTGCCGCGCTATGTCGCCGCGACCCGGCCCGGCTCACGGCAGGACGTGGTCGAGGCCGACCGGGGCCTGTTGGACCTCGTCACCGAACACCTGCCGCTGCCCGCCGGTTCCGGCGTCACCCTGCACCCGGCCGACGCCCGCGCCTGGCTGGAGGCCGCCGCGCCGTCCTCGGCCGACATCGTGATCGCGGACGTCTTCGGCGGCTCCCGTGTCCCCGCCCATCTGACGACGGTGGCGTACGCGCGCGCCGCCGAGCGGGTGCTGCGCCCGGACGGCGTCTATCTGGCGAACCTCGCCGACGCCGCGCCGTTCGCCTTCCTGCGCTCTCAACTCGCCACGTTCGCCACCGTGTTCCAGGAACTGGCACTGATCGCGGAGCCGGGCGTGCTGCGCGGCCGCCGCTTCGGCAACGCCGTGCTCGTCGCCGCGCACCGCCCGCTGGACACGGCCCCGCTCGCCCGCCGATCCGCCGCGGACGCGTTCCCTGCCCGGGTGGAACACGGCGCGGCGCTACGGGACTTCATGGGCGGGGCCGAGCCGGTGCACGACGAGAACGCCGTCCCGTCGCCCGAACCTCCCGACGGCGCCTTCAGTCTCGGCTGACCGAGAATCATTCCCGTCGGGCGGGCCGGCGAACCCTTTCCAGCCGTAGCTACTCGCGGGTAACGTGTCGCTCATGAGCGCAGACCAGATGTCGATCGGCGAGATGCTCGCCGCCACGGTGCCGATGGCCAGGACCCTGAACCTGGAGTTCCTCCAGACCACGCCGGACAAGGCCGTGGTGGCCCTGCCGGACCAGAGCGACTTCCACAACCACGTCGGCGGACCGCACGCCGGGGCGATGTTCACGCTCGGCGAGTCGGCGAGCGGCGCGATCGTGCTGGCCGCGTTCGGGGATCAGCTCTCGCGGGCCGTACCGCTCGCCGTCAGCGCCGAGATCGCCTACAAGAAGCTGGCGATGGGCCCGGTCACCGCGACCGCCACGCTCGGCCGCCCCGCCGCCGACGTCGTCGCCGAACTGGACGCCGGGCTGCGCCCCGAGTTCCCCGTCTCCATCGCCATCCGCCGCGAGGACGGCGCCGTGACCGGCGAGATGACGGTGGTGTGGACCCTGCGCCCCAACGGCTGAGAGCCGCGGCGACCGCCGGGGCCGCCCGGCCGTTTTCCGCCTCGGGCCGCCGAGCCATCGCGCTCGGCGGCCTCCCTGGTCGCCGACCGGGGGCCCGGAAGGCCGTCAGCGCCCTCATGCAGGAGTGAGGGCGCTCGGCGCGCATCCGGCCGCCATGGCTCGGTGCACGCTGTCGGCCCGTGCCCTGCAACCGGGACCGTCCGTCCCGAATCGACGGCCTGACGGCATGGGGTCGTCGACCGCGCGAGGGGGCCGCACGGGTCCGCGCGGGTGCCGCACGGTGCCGGGGACGCGGAGGTCAGTGCGGTGTGGACCACTCGTGCTCCCGTGCGTGCCGCAAGGCGGCGACCGCGCCTCGGTCACGGTGTCGCGGACGGCGGCCGGACGGGGGCGGCTCCCGGCGGCCGAGGCGCTGCGCGACCCGGTCGGCGAGCACGCACCGGCGGTGCGCAGCCGTCACTGGCCGGCCCTGAGCCCGGGCATGCCCCCGGCGTACTCGAAGGGGCGCGTCATCCTGTGGCCGGGCAGATTGCCCCGCAGGCTCCAGCGGCCCAGCGGCAGGACGACCCGGCCGCCGAAGGACTCCTCGAGCATCATCGCGCCCGCGGTGTAGAACGCGGCGGCCGAGGAGGCGACCAGTACCCATCCTCCGGCGGTGATCACACTGCCGGCGCCTGCCAGGATGCCGGCGGCCTGCAACGCCGATCCGGCGGCGAGGAGGGCCAGGGTGAGGAACATGCCCAGGTTCCTGCCGAGCGCCCCGAGCGCCGCGAAGAGGGTGGTCAGGGACAGTCCGATCCACCAGAAGCCGAACGCCTCGGTGAGGGTGGTGCTGAGCGGCAGCAGGCCGCCGGCCACCATGAGCTGCATCGTGCCCCACGCGAGCCAGAAGGCCCCCCAGGTGCCGTGCATGGCGGTGGCCACGGCGTCCCGCGCCCGGTAGGCCCACATGCCGGCGGCGAGCTGGGCCACGCCGCCGAAGAAGATGACCAGCGGCGCCAGGACGATCGGCGAGAGGATCTTGTCACCCCACCATCCGGCCAGGTTGGACGCCACCATGAAGGTGGCGGTGGCGTAGCCGAACAGGCCCAGGACCGACGGGGCGGCGATGGGCGTGAGCATCACGCGGCTGCGGGCGAGCCACGTCTCGTATTCGGCCGCGTCGTTCGCCGCGGTCTCGGAAGGCGACCCGGACGTCGGTTCCCGGGCCCCCGAAGCCGGCGCTCCAGGACGCGGCTCCTGTCCCTGGTGTTCCGTCATGGCGACTCCTTCCCTCCGGTCTGCCTGCGGGGTCGTTTCTCTCCGGCAGGCGGCGAGGCGGCACGGCCATGCGGACACGAGGCGCCGAATGCCACGCCGCGGCCGACATCTCCAGCAAAACCCGGACGCGCCGAACGCGCACGGCGGGGCGGGTGCGTCTGCGGCGGCCCATGACGCAGGCGTCTTCCGCAGGCGCTCGTACCGGCCACCGGGCAAACCCGCGGGACGCCGGAGGGCAGGCTCAGTCCCGGGTTCCGTGAGGAGTGGGGCCCACCAGTGTGCGGATCTCGAACTCCTCGTAGTCCGACGGCTCCTGCTGCGGCCGCAGTACGCTCCCCAGCCACCCCAGCAGGAAGCCCGCCGGGATGGAGACGATGCCCGGGTTCTGCAACGGGAACCAGGCGAAGTCGATCTGCGGATACACCGACGTGGGGGAGCCGGAGAGCACCGGGGAGAACACCACCAGCAGCACCGAGCAGGCCAGGCCCCCGTACAGGCCGAGCAGGGCCCCGTGCGCGGAGAAGCGGCGCCAGAACAGGCTGTAGACCAGGGCCGGCAGGATCGCCGACGCGGCGATGGCGAAGGCGAGGAACGCCAGGCTCGCCGTGCTGATCTCCCACGGCAGCAGGGCCAGCAGCATGCCCAGGACACCGATGACGGCCGCAGCCGTCCGGGCCACCCCCAGCTCTTCCCTCTGTGTCGCCCGCCCCTTGCGGATGACCTCGCCGTAGAGGTCGTGGGCGAGCGAGGAGGCGGCGGCCAGGGTCAGTCCGGCCGCGACCGCCAGCAGGGTCACGAAGGCCAGGCAGGAGATCAGCGCGCTGAGCACGGCGCCGCCGAGGGACTGGGCGAGCAGCAGCACGGTCGCGTCGCCCTTGGGGTCGGTCTTCGCAATGGTCTCCCGGCCCAGGATCGCGGTCGCACCCAGGCCGAGGATGCCGGCGGCCAGGCAGACGAAGCCGACGAGCCCCATGGCCCAGACGACCGAGGTGCGCAGCACCCGGGTGGTGCGGGGGGCGAGCAGCCGCATCACGACGTGAGGGAGCGCGGCGAGGCCGAGCACGATCGCCAGCTCCAGGCTGAAGAAGTCGAGCTTGCTGGTGGTGCCGGCGCCGTAGCGCAGCCCGGACTCCAGGAAACGCTGCCCGAGACCGCTGCCCCGGGCCGCGGCCGACAGCAGCGCGTCGACGTTCCAGTGGAAGCGGGTCAGCACCAGGACCGCCATGATCGCCACGCCCGACACCAGCATCATGGCCTTGACGACCTGGATGAAGGTCGCACCGGGCATGCCGCCGAGCGCGGCGTACACGATGACGATGGTGCCGATGACGATCACGCACAGGGTGCGGGTGGCCTGGCTCGGCTCGCCCACGAACTGGGTCAGCAGGGCGACGCTGCCGACGAACTGGGCCACCAGGTACAGGGTGGTGACGACCAGGGTGCAGACGGCGAGGGCCAGGCGGACGGGCCGCTGGAGGCGGGGCAGGCGCAGCGCCAGGGTGTCGCCGAGGGTGAACCTGCCGGAGTTGTGCAGGGGTTCGGCGATGACCAGCAGTACCGCCATCCAGGCGACGGTGGTCCCGCCCAGGTACATCAGTCCGTCGTAACCGGTGAGCGCGACCAGGCCCGTGCTGCCGAGGAGGGTCGCCGCCGACAGGTAGTCCCCGCACATGGCCAGGCCGCCCCGCAGCGGCGACATGCTCCGGTTGCCGAGATAGAACTCGCCGATCTCGTCGCGCTGAGGTGCCGTCAGGAGCGCCGCGAACAGGGTGACCACGACGACGGACAGGAAGAGGAGGAAGGTCAGTTGCAGGCTGAACCGGTCCACGACCCTCGCGGAGACCGTCACCACGTGCCGAACCCCCCGGAGCGCGGGGCGCGCGGGGCGCGCGGGGCACGCGTCCCCCGGGCGTGGCCGCGCTCCATCAGGGTGCGCAGCCGGCGTGCCGCCGGGTCCACGCGCCGGCGCATGTGCACGGTGTGGCGCCACACCGCGAGGGCCATCACGGCGAACTGGGCGAGGCCGAGCGAGAGGCCCACGGTGAGATGGCCGGCCAGGGGCCGGTTCATCACGCCCGGGGCGAAACTCGACAGCAGCACGTAGAGCAGAAAGCCGCCCACGACAAGCGTCACGGTGACGGCCGCAAAGGTGCGGAACGCGCCGCGTATCGACTGGAAATCGGGGTGCTCGTACAGGGTGGGCACTCCCGTGGAATCGGCGGGCGGGGGAGACCAGTCGGCGGGCGGTGGATATCCGTTCATGACGCACCTTCTTCGCTGCGTGTGCCGCGCTGCCGTCTTCGGAGCAGGTCAGAGGAGGGTGAGCTGGGGCGGGTGGGCCCCGGAGGAATGGCCCGCCGAGATCTTCTGCGGTGCCGAAGCCGGTCTTTCGTGCGGACTTTGTGGGGGGTTTGTGGCGCCCCCGCCCTCGGATTCACCGCAAGGGCGGGGCGGCCCTGTCCGGGGTGGTGACGGGGCCGGAATGCGGAGTATCGCAGCGGCGCCCTTGAAGTATCAACTGCCTGTACAGGAGGGATATTTGAACAGATTCGTTTCCGCATTTCCGGCCGGCTCGATGCGGGGGGCGCCCTCCGGCCGGAACGGGGTGCCGTGCCCCGCCGGGGAGGGGGCCCGCGATGCCCGGTCGGCCGGGCGCGTCCTGTCCGTGAGGACGGCCTCCAAGGGCGGGAACACCCTGGGCGCCGCCGTCGGAGGCGATCACCGGTGCGCTCTCCGGGACGGCGATACGCCGGGCCGAGCCGGTAGGCTTCACGGCGTGCGGTGCCCGCCGGGTGCGCGCACGCCGTGAAGGCAGGGACGCGAAGCGGGGAGGAACCGGCGGTGCACGTCCAGGAGTGGCTCGACACGGTCCCCGCGGCCGCGGTCTACGCGGTGGTGGCGCTGGTCATCGGTCTGGAGAGCCTCGGCATCCCGCTGCCCGGCGAGATCGTCCTGGTGTCGGCGGCCCTGCTGTCCTCCCGGCACGGCGGCATCGACCCGGTGGTCCTCGGCGCCTGCGCGAGCCTCGGCGCCGTGGTCGGCGACTCCATCGGCTACGCGATCGGCCGCAAGGGCGGACGGCCGCTGCTGGCCTGGCTCGGGAAGAAGTTCCCCAAGCACTTCGGCGAGGGCCACGTCGCGACCGCCGAGCGGTCGTTCGAGAAGTGGGGCATGTGGGCGGTCTTCTTCGGCCGGTTCGTCGCCCTGCTGCGGATCTTCGCCGGGCCGCTCGCCGGGGTGCTGAGAATGCCCTACTGGAAGTTCCTGACCGCGAACTTCCTGGGAGGCGTCGTCTGGGCGGGCGGCACCACCGCGGTCATCTACTACGTGGGTGTCGTCGCCGAGTCCTGGCTGAAGAAGTTCTCCTACCTCGGGCTGGTCGCGGCGGTGCTGATCGGCCTCGCCTCGATGCTGTTCGTGAAGCGCAAGGCCGCCAAGGCGAGCCGGGCGGCGGCCGGGAAGCAGGAGACCGAACCGGAGACCGTGCCGGCCTCCGAGTGAGTCCCACCGGCACGGTCGCCGAATGGGTCTCACCCTGCCTCGTGCACCTCGCGGTGTGCCCGCGCCAGGTCCGCGTACATCGTGCCGTTGAGCGTGACGACCTCCCGCTCCTCGGCCGTCAGCTCCCGCTTGACCTTCGCGGGAACGCCCGCCACCAGTGAGCCCGGGGGCACCCGCATGCCCTGCGGGACCAGGGCCTGGGCGGCGACCAGGGAGCCGGCGCCGACGACCGCCCCGTTGAGGACGGTGGCGCCCATGCCGATCAGGCAGTCGTCCTCCACGGTCGCGCCGTGGACGACCGCGTTGTGCCCGATGGACACCCGCTCGCCGACCGTGACCGGGAAGCCGGGGTCCGCGTGCAGCGTGCAGTTGTCCTGGACGTTGCTGTCCGCACCGATGGTGATCCGCTCGACGTCGCCGCGCAGGACGGCGCCGTACCAGACGCTCGCGCCCGCGCGCAGCGTCACGTCCCCGATCACCACCGACGTGGGGGACACGAACGCCTCCTGGTCCACCTGGGGATCCCTGCCGCCGATCCCCGCTATCAGCGCCTTGTGCGCCATGCCGTCTCCTCGTGGTCGGTACACCGGCACGGTACGCCACCGGTGGGGCGAAGATCACAGGCGCCCGGACGTCTGGAGCCACCCCCGGCCGACTACGGTAAGCGGGTGCTCAGGAGCAGGAACACGTTCTCATCATGGTGCCGTGGCCTCACGCAGCGCGCCGTCCACGCGGGCTGGGCATGGGCGCAGCGCACGGGGTCGGTGACGGCCGAGCACCCCGGGCGCTTCCGGTTCGGGGCGATGGGAACAGGTACCAGACTCGCCTTCCCGCTCGGCACGGTCTTCGGCGAACCGTGGATCCACCTCGGCGCCCACTGCATCATCGGCGAACAGGTCACGCTGACCGCCGGGCTCATGCCCGGTCTCGACCTCGGCCCCGACCCGATCCTGCGCATCGGCGACGGTGTGGTCCTCGGACGGGGCAGCCATGTCATCGCCGACACCTCGGTCACGATCGGCAGCGACTGCTACTTCGGGCCGTACGTCTACGTGACGTCCACCAACCACTCCTACGACGATCCCCATGAGCCGATCGGGAAGCAGTGGCCCCGGATGGAGCCGGTGGAGATCGGGCCGGGCTGCTGGATCGGCACGGGCGCGGTGATCCTGCCGGGCGCGCGGATCGGGCGGAACGTGGTGGTGGCGGCCGGAGCGGTGGTTCGGGGCGCGGTACCGGACCACGCGGTGGTGGCGGGGGCTCCCGCGCGGGTCGTACGGCGCTGGACGCCCGAGGAGGGCTGGCAGCCGCCGTTGCGGACCCCGGCCCCGGTCCCGATCCCGGACGGCGTCACGCCGGAGCAGCTCCTGGCGCTGGCCGACCTCGATGAGGAGGACGTCGCCCGGCTGGCCGAACTCGAACCCGAGTCGTGAGTTCAGCCGCTGGCGAGCAGCACCGTGCCCACCAGGGCCAGGCCCGCGCCCGCCGCCTGCACGGCGCGCAGCCGTTCGCTGAGGAAGCCCCGGGCGGCGAGCGCCGTGACCACCGGGTAGAGCGAGGCGAGCACTGCCGCCACCGTGACCGGGCCGTGCTGGGCGGCGATCGCGTAGGTGCCGTTGGCCGCCACGTCGGCCAGGCCCACGAAGGCGAGCGCGGGCAGGCAACGCCGGGAGAGCCCCTCGGCGGGCAGCGCCGGGGCGCCGCGGCGCAGGGCGACGTAGAGGGCGGCTCCGCCTCCGGCGACGTTGGCGGCGCGCTGCACGAAGAGCGCCAGGAACAGTCCGGTCACCGTGGTCGACGCCTCCGCGATCAGCGCGAACACGGTGCCGAAGCCGAGCGCCGCCACCAGTGTCAGCAGGACCGCCTGCCGCTGCACCGGGGCGCCCCTGAGCTGGGGGCCGCCCGCGAGCACGACCCCGGTGACGGCGACCAGGATGCCTGCCACCTGCAGTAGTCCGGGTCGCTCGCCGAGGACGAGGCCGACGCCGACGGGGACCGCCACGCTCAGTGTGGCGAGCGGGGAGACGACGCCCATGGGGCCCAGTGCGAGCGCCTTGTAGAAGGACAGCAGGGCGACGGGGCCGACCAGGCCCGCGGCCAGCGCGAACCACAGCCGTGGCCCGGCCTCGCTCCAGCCGCCCGTGGCCACCACGATCACGCCCAGCACGGCCGTGGCGATCGTCTGTGAGACGACGACCACAGTCAGCGCGGGCATCCGCCGCGTCAGCAGTCCGCCGCCGAAGTCGGCCAGGCCCCACAGAAGGCTGGTGGCCAGGGCGAAGAGTGCTGTCATGGGCGGCCTCGCAGTACAGTTCAGTGAACGATCGGGTGCACCTCACCATAGTTCACTGAAGTCAACTCTGTCATATAAAATATTGGACGGAATGTGTCGGACCTCGACCTGCTGACCCAGTCCCTGGCGCGCAACGTGAAGCGGTGGCGCACCGAACGGGGTTTCACCCTGGAAGCGCTGGCCGCCCGCGCCGGAGTCAGCCGCGGCATGCTCATCCAGATCGAGCAGGCCCGCACCAACCCGAGCATCGGCACGGTCGTCAAGATCGGCGACGCGCTCGGCGTCAGCGTCACCACCCTGCTCGACTACGAGCAGGGCCCCAAGGTCCGCATCGTCCCTGCCGAGCAGGCCGTACGCCTGTGGCACACCGACGCCGGCAGCTTCAGCCGCCTCCTCGCCGGCACCGAGGCGCCCGGCCCGCTGGAGATGTGGGACTGGCGGCTGATGCCCGGGGACCGCAGCCCCTCGGACCCGCACCCCGTCGGCACGGTGGAACTCGTGCACGTCACCGCCGGCGAGCTGACCCTCGTCGTCGACGGCGTCGAGCACCGGGTTCCCACCGGCGCCAGCGCCTCCTTCGAGGCGAGCGCCCCCCACACCTACGCCAATGACGGTGACGTCCCGATGGAGATGGTGATGACGGTCTCGGTGCCGCCCGTCCGCTGAGAGGTCCGGCGGGCACCCGGGCGGGTGACGCCCGGCTGTTAGCGTGCCGTCATGCGCGCACCCATCGGAGACTTCGACCACGCCACCCCGGCACCCGACTGCCTCGACGAGCTCACCGCCCCCGTCGCCGACGCCGTACGCCACTGGCGCGGCAGTGTGCCCGCCGAGCAGATCGTGTACGTCGACACCGAGCCCCAGTGGGCCGACACCGCCGTCTTCCTCGAGCACTACGGCAAGGAACTGCTCGACCAGTCCGCCAACTGCGTCGTGGTCGCGGGCAAGCGCGGCGGTGAGACGACGCTGGCCGCCTGCCTCGTCCTGTCCGCCACCAGGGTCGACGTCAACGGTGTGGTGCGCCGCCAACTCGGCGCACGCAAGGCCTCCTTCGCGCCGATGGAGGTGGCGACGGGGGAGACCGGCATGGAGTACGGCGGCATCACCCCGATCGGACTGCCGGACGGCTGGCCCGTGTTGGTGGACTCCAGGGTCGCCGACCTGCCGTACGTCCTGGTGGGCAGCGGCCGGCGGCGCGGCAAGCTGCTGGTGCCCGGCAAGGCGTTCGCGGAACTGCCGAACGCGGTGGTGCTGGAGGGCCTCGGCGTCTGACGTGACACGGGCCCCGAGGGCGCTCGGGTCAGCTCCGGGCGTGGTGCGCCAGGGCCAGGTGCGGGTCCGTCTCGCCCGGGGCCGGAGCCGGGTCCGCGTGCACCAGTGCGGCGGTGAGCCTCGGTACCGCGTGCAGCAGGGCGTGCTCGGCCTCGACCGCGATCGCGTGTGCCCGCCGCACGCTCACCTCACCGTCGACCACGACCGCCACCTCGGCGCGCAACCGGTGCCCGATCCAGCGCAGCCGCAGCTCGCCCACCTCGCACACACCCGGCACCTCTCGCAGCGCCCGCTCCGCCCGGTCCACCAGCGACGGGTCGACGGCGTCCAGCACCCGCCGGAACACCTCGCGCGCCGCATCCCGCAGTACCAGCGCGATCGCGGCCGTGATCGCGAGCCCCACCAGCGGGTCGGCGAGCTGCCACCCGAGGGCCGCCCCGCCCGCGCCCACCAGCACCGCCAGCGAGGCGAACCCGTCCGTCCGCGCGTGCAGTCCGTCCGCGACCAGCGCGGCCGAGCCGATCGCGCGGCCCACCCGGATGCGGTGACGGGCGACCCACTCGTTGCCCGCGAAACCGATGACGGCCGCGACGGCGACGACCGGGACGTGCTGCACGGGGCGCGGGTCCAGCAGTCGCTCCACCGCCGTCCAGGCGGCGAACGCGGCGGACGCGGCGATCGTCAGCACGACCACGATCCCGGCGAGGTCCTCCGCACGGCCATAGCCGTAGGTGAAACGGCGCGTGGCCGCGCGCCGTCCGAGGACGAACGCGATGCCGAGCGGTACGGCGGTCAGCGCGTCGGCCGCGTTGTGCACGGTGTCGCCGAGCAGCGCCACCGACCCGGACAGCACGACCACCACCGCCTGCGCCAGCGCCGTCGTCCCCAGCACGGCCAGCGAGACCCACAGCGCCCGCAGCCCCCGCGCGGAGGATTCCAGCGCCGCGTCGAGCTTGTCGGCGGTCTCGTGGGAGTGCGGGGTGAGGAGATGGCGGAGGCGGGAGAGCGGGCCCTGCGGATGCCCGTGGCCGTGCCGGTGGGGGTGCGGATGCGGATGGTCATGGGATTCGGCGTGGCGGCTGTGGGCGGGTGCCAGGCCGTGGTCGTGCGGCATGTGTTTGTGATCCACATGCTCACCCCGCATGTGCTCGCGTCCCACGTGTTCGTGCCCCATGTGCGTGCGCGCCATGTGTTCGTGCCCCATGTCCTCGTGTCCCATCCAAGGCCCCTTCCGCCGCGCGGCAGTGGACGGGTACCCGTCCCGGAAGCCATTATGTGCGTATGAGCGCACGCATGCACCTATCATCTGCACAGGATGCGCAGCCGCGCACGGACGGCACCGCGCAGGGCCATCCCCGCACGCCCGGCGAGGAACAGTTCGCGCTGGCCGCCGAGCTGCTCGCGCTGCTGGGCGATCGCACCCGTCTGGCCCTGCTGCATGCCCTGAGCGGCGGCGAGGCCGACGTCTCGACGCTCACCGAGGCGTGCGTCGCGGCCCGGCCCGCCGTCAGCCAGCACCTGGCCCGGCTGCGGCTGGCCGGCTTGGTCGACACGCGCAAGGAAGGCCGCCGGGTGATCTACTCACTGCGCGACGGCCATCTGCGCCGGGTCGTGGACGAGGCGCTCAGCCTGGCCGACCACCGCCTCACCGACCGCCCGGCGCACGACTGAGGGCAGGCCGGTTCAGCGGCCGGTGTCGTCCTCGCCCTCCTCCAGCAGGTTCGCCGCGGCGCCCACGATCCGGGGGTCGGGGATGCCGACGACCTCCTGGTCCTTGTCGGTGTAGTCGAAGCGGGCGAGCACGCTGCGCATCGCCTCGACCCGGGCCCGCTTCTTGTCGTTGCTCTTCACCACGGTCCACGGGGCGTGGTCGGTGTCCGTCTCGCGGAACATGGCGACCTTGGCCGCGGTGTACTCGTCCCAGCGGTCCAGCGAGGCCAGGTCCATCGGGCTGAGCTTCCACTGCCGTACCGGGTCGACCTGGCGGATCGTGAAACGGGTGCGCTGCTCGCTCTGGGAGACCGAGAACCAGAACTTCACGAGGTCCACGCCGTCGTCCACGAGCATCCGCTCGAACAGCGGGGCCTGCCGCATGAAGCGTCGGTACTCGTCGTCCGTGCAGAAGCCCATCACCCGCTCCACCCCGGCCCGGTTGTACCAGGACCGGTCGAACAGCACGATCTCGCCCGCGGTCGGCAGGTGCTGGACGTACCGCTGGAAGTACCACTGCCCGCGCTCGCGTTCGGTGGGCTTCTCCAGGGCCACCACGCGGGCGCCACGCGGGTTCAGGTGCTCGGTGAAACGTTTGATCGTGCCGCCCTTGCCCGCCGCGTCACGCCCCTCGAACACGATGACGAGCCGACGGCCGGTCTCCTTGATCCAGTTCTGCAGCTTCAGCAGCTCGATCTGCTGGAGCCGCTTGTGCCACTCGTACTCCTTGCGCTCCATCCGGTGGTCGTACGGGTAGTTCTCCCGCCAGGTGTCCACCGGGCTGCCGTCCGGCCGGATCAGCACGGGATCGTCGTGGTCGGTGTAGTCGACCCGCAGGCCGTCCGTGACCAGAGGTGTCATCCGTCCTTCCCTCTTCCCTTCATGGGGGCGCCTCGGCGGGATCAGTGGAACTGCGGCACGATCAGGTAGATCCCGTACGCCACCACGGCCGCGCAGGCCACGAAGCACAGCCCGGCCTGGGCGAGGCCGAGGGCGGGCGTGCCGCCGTCCCTGTCGCGGGCCGACTCGACCTGGGCGAGGCCGAGGACGCCGAGCGCGAAGACGACGACCACGGCGACGGTGACTCCGATGCTGACCGCGGTGACCTGGCCGAGGGCGGTCCAGTCGAGGTGCATGGCGCGTACTCCTTCGGGTTCAGGCGGCGGTGCCGACGGTCGCGGGCGGGGTGCTGCGCAGGGTGACCTCGTGGGTCTCGTTCACGTTGTCGGCGCGCACGGGGTTGCGGCGCGAGACGGCCACGATGCCCGCGGCGACGGCGGCGGCGACCAGGGCGATCACCACGGTGCCGGCGTTGCCGCCGTGCTTGACGACGCCCGCGGAGAGACCGCCGACCAGGGCCGCGGCCGGGAGGGTGATCATCCAGGCGATCACCATCCGGCCCGCGACGCCCCAGCGCACCTCGGCCAGCCGACGGCCGAGGCCCGCGCCGAGGATGCCGCCGGAGCAGACCTGGGTGGTGGACAGCGCGAAGCCCAGGTGGGCGGAGGTCAGGATGACGGTGGTGGACGCCGCCTCGGCGGCGAAGCCCTGCGGGGACTGGATGTCGGTGAGGCCCTTGCCCATGGTGCGGATGATCCGCCAGCCACCGAGGTAGGTGCCGAGGCCTATGGCCAGTCCCGCCGAGGCGATCACCCACACCGGCGGGCCCGCGTCATGCCCCAGGGCGCCGGCGGAGATCAGCGTCAGGGTGATCACGCCCATGGTCTTCTGGGCGTCGTTGGTGCCGTGGGCGAGGGAGACCAGGGAGGCGGAGGCGATCTGCCCGAGGCGGAAGCCCTTGGTCACGGACTCCTTGCGGGCGCGGGCGGTGATCTTGTAGGCGAGGTAGGTGGCCAGCAGCGCGGCGAGACCCGCGACGAGCGGCGAGGCGACGGCCGGGATCAACACCTTCTCGACAACCTTGTCGAAGTGCACTCCATGACTGCCCGCACCGACCCAGACGGCCCCGATCAGGCCGCCGAACAGCGCGTGGGAGGAGCTCGACGGCAGCCCGAGCAGCCAGGTCAGCAGATTCCACAGGATCGCGCCGACCAGTCCGGCGAAGATCATGCCGGGGCTCACCAGGGTGTCGTCCACGATGCCGCCGGAGATCGTCTTGGCGACCTCGGTGGACAGGAAGGCACCCGCGATGTTCAGGACCCCGCTGATCAGGACCGCTGTTCGTGGCTTGAGGGCGCCGGTGGCGATGGAGGTGGCCATCGCGTTGGCGGTGTCATGGAATCCGTTCGTGAAGTCGAAGGCCAGCGCCGTGACGATGACGACGGCCACGAGGAACGTGATGTGGTCCATTCCTCGATGCAAGCAACCGAAGGCGACCGCCTGGCGACGTCCAGGCAAAGCCGGAGCATGCGTCTCATGGTTGAAAAGGCAAGGACCAAGGGTGTCCCCGCCGGGGATGGAAACGGCTGTGGGCCGGGACTCCACGGTCCTGGCCCACAGCCGGGTCACGTTCCGGGCCGTTCTCGGCCCGGTGTCCGGGAGGTCAGGCGGCGACCGGCTTGGCCTGGGAGAGCTGCTGGATGACCTTGGTCAGGCCCTCGACGACCTCGACGTCGTCCGCCGGGTGGGTCTCGGCGAAGCGGGTCAGGGAGCCGGGGATGGACAGCTTGGCGTCCTCGACGACGTGGGCGCCGGCGATGCCCACGGCCTTGCGGGTCTCGTCCTGCGCCCACACGCCGCCGTACTGGCCGAAGGCGGTGCCGACGACGGCGACCGGCTTGCCGGTCAGGGCGCCGGCGCCGTACGGACGGGACAGCCAGTCGATGGCGTTCTTCAGGACGGCGGGGATGGTGCCGTTGTACTCGGGCGAGAAGAGCAGCAGCGCGTCGGCCTGGGCGGCGGCGTTGCGCAGCGCGGTCGCGGCCTCGGGGACGGTGCCCTCGACGTCGATGTCCTCGTTGTAGAAGGGCACCTGGCCCAGGCCCTCGTGCAGGACCACCTCGACGCCCTCGGGGGCGTGCTTCGCGGCGGCCTCGGCGAGCTGGCGGTTGTGGGAACCGGCGCGAAGGCTGCCGACCAGGGCGAGGATGCGTACGGACATGGCGAAACTCCCGGAATCGTGTGATCAATGCAAGTGGACCGGGGAAGTCCGTTGAATGTTGTACCACTTTAATCGGACTGCGGTCCACTTCCCGTGTCACCTTAAACGGACCAGGGTCCGATTGTCTTCCCCGGGCGTTAGTCTGTTGCCATGACCGAGCCGCTCCCGCCCCTTCTGCCGCCCCCGGGCAGCGTCGACAGCCCGACCGACCTGGCCCTGATGCCCACCGGGGAGACCGGCCGGCTGCGCGCCGACGCCGCGCGCAATCGCACCCGCCTGCTGGAGGTCGCGGCCCGCCTGGCCGCGGAGCGCGGCATCGGGAACGTCACCATGGAGGACATCGCCTGTGGCGCGGGCGTCGGCAAGGGCACCGTGTTCCGGCGTTTCGGCGACCGTCTCGGCCTGCTCACGGAGCTGCTGAGTCACCAGGAGGCGCAACTCCAGTCGGCCTTCCTCTCCGGGCCGCCCCCGCTCGGCCCGGGCGCCCCGCCCCGGGAGCGCCTGCACGCCTTCGGTTGTGCCGTCATCCGCCACGAACACGCGCAGCGGGACCTGTACGTGGCGGCGCACACGGACCCGGCCCGGCGGCGTGCCCACCCGGCGTACCGGTTCCGGCTGGCCCACGTCTGCATGCTGCTCCGCGAGGCGCGGGCGGGCGGCGACACCGAGATCGTCGCCCACGCGCTGCTGGCCTACCTGGAGACGGCGGTCATCGACCACCTGGTCTCCGGCCTCGGGATCTCCCTGGAGCGCGTGGAGGCCGGCTGGTGCGACCTGGTCGACCGGTACACCGGCCGATGTACCGACCATCCGGGCCGATGTGCCGACTGACCGACTTCGCGTCCCGCATGATGAGGGCATGACGACCACGAGCAGAAGAGCCGAGATGTTCGTCCCCGCCGACCGGGACCCCCGCGTCCTCGGTCCCGCCACCGGTGACGAACGCACGCTCCTCGCCGACTTCCTGGCCGTCCAGCGCGCCACGCTGGAGCTCAAGTGCTCGGGCCTGGACGGCGAGTTGTCGCAGCGCTCGGTCGCGCCGTCCACGCTCTCGCTCCTCGGCCTGGTGCGGCACCTCGCCGACGTCGAACGCCGCTGGTTCCGCCGGGTCCTGGCCGGTCAGGACGCTCCGCCCCTGTTCTCCTCGCCCTCCGAACCCGACGGCGACTTCACCGGCGCCCTCCCGGACCCGGACGTCGTGGCCCTGGCCTGGAAGGCCTGGCGTGCGGAGATCGCCTTCGCCGACGCCTTCGTCGCCGCCGCGCCCGACCTGGACATCGAGGGGCACGACTCCTGGCGCGGAACCGTGTCGCTGCGATGGGTCCTCATGCACATGATCGAGGAGTACGCCCGCCACAACGGCCACGCCGACCTCCTGCGCGAGCGCATCGACGGGGCGATCGGAATCTGACACCGCTTCGCCCGTCCCTCGCCGCCGTAACGTTTGCGCAGGTCAGCGGCTTATTATCGGACATGACAACGGTCACCGGTGCAGCCTTTGCCCCGGGGCGTGACCATGCGTTTCACTGCCTCGAGACACCGGAAGCGAGGGGGAAGGCGGACCACATGAGCGGCCACGGTCATGAGCACGGCCAGGCGGGCCATTCGGGGCACTCCCACGGGGTGTCGGCGGATGCCGACCGCCGCTGGCTCGGCCTCGCGCTCGGCCTGATCACCGTGTTCATGGCGGCCGAGGTGGCCGTCGGCATCGTCGCCGGCTCCCTGGCGCTGATCTCCGATGCGGCCCACATGCTCACCGACGCCGCGTCCATCGTGCTCGCCCTCATCGCGATGCGGCTGGCCGCGCGCCCGGCCCGCGGCGGTTTCACCTACGGCCTCAAGCGTGCCGAGATCCTCTCCGCCCAGGCCAACGGCCTGACCCTGCTTCTGCTGGGCGCCTGGCTGGCGTACGAGGCCGTACGACGCCTGATCGAGCCGCCCCGCGTGGAAGGCGGCCTCATGCTGGCCACCGCCCTCACCGGGATCGTCGTCAACGTGGCCGCCACCTACTGCATCTCGAAGGCCAACCGCACCTCGCTGAACGTGGAGGGCGCCTACCAGCACGTGCTCAACGACCTGTTCGCCTTCATCGGCACCGCGATCGCCGCGCTCGTCGTCGTCCTGACGGGCTTCCGGCGCGCCGACCCGATCGCCACGCTGGTGGTCGTCGCGCTGATGGTGAAGGCCGCGTACGGGCTGCTGCGCGACTCCGGCCGCATCTTCCTCGAGGCGGCGCCCGCCGACGTGGACCCGGACGCGCTCGGCGACCGGCTGGTCGCCCGGTCCGGCGTCGTCGAGGTGCACGACCTGCACGTCTGGCAGATCACCTCCGGCCAGGCCGCGCTGTCCGCGCACATCCTGGTCGAACCCGGCGGCGACTGCCACGCCGTGCGCCGCGACCTGGAGGAGGTGCTGCGCCACGACTACCGCATCACCCACACCACCCTCCAGGTCGACCACGCTCCGGAACAGATCCTGCAGGTGGCCCTGCCCGGCGACCGGGACGCCGCGGAGGACCCCGCGCACTGCGACGCCCCGCACGGCCCCGTGCACCGCGAAGAGCCGCACCACCACTGACGGGCGGCCGCGCGCCCCCTTCCCCGCGATCCTTGACCGTCCCTTTCCCCGAATACCTCTGAAGCAGAGCTAATGTCGAAGGCATGGAATCGGAGAGCCTCGCCGACGACCTGGGGGCCGCGCTGATCGGAGTGCAGCGGCTGATCCGCCGGCGCGTGCGCGGCGGAATGGCCGCACCGCCGCTGCGCGGAGCCGAGGTCGAACTGCTGCGCCTGGTGGTGGAACGGCCGGGCGTCGGGGTGTCGGACGCCGCCAAGGAGCTCTTCCTGGCGGGCAACTCGGTCTCCACGCTCGTCAAACACCTGGTCCGCGACGGCTATCTGATCCGTGAGACGGACCCGGCCGACCGGCGCGCCGCGCGCCTGCTGCCCACCGAGGCGGCCAAGGCGCGGCTGCACGACTGGCGCGCGCGGCGGACGGCCCTCGTACGCGGCCAGGTGGCACGCCTCGACGAGGCGGACCGCAAGGCGCTCGAGGCGGCCCTTCCGGCCCTGCGCAAGCTGGCGGAGAACCTGCACGAGGAGGCCGAGGAGACATGACCCGGAACGCGACCGGCGGCGAGGACCCGGCGGTCGACGCCGTCACCTGTGCCGGACTGCGCTACTCCTTCGGGGAGACCAACGCGGTCGACGGACTCGACCTCACCGTCCGCGACGGCGAGGTCTTCGGACTGCTCGGCCCCAACGGTGCGGGCAAGACCACCGCCATCCGCTGCATGACCACACTCCTTCCCGTCCCGGCCGGCATGGTGCGCGTCTTCGGCCACGACGCGACACGCGACCGCATGGCCGTGCGGCGCCTGCTGGGCTACGTACCGCAGCAGCTCTCCGCCGACGCCGGGCTCACCGGCCGGGAGAACGTCGCCCTGTTCGCCCGCGTCTTCGACGTCTCCCGCCATGAGCGGGCCCGGCGCGTGGACCAGGCTCTCGCGGCCGTCGACCTCACCGCCGCGGCCGACCGGCTCGCGAAGACGTACTCCGGTGGCATGGTCCGCCGCCTCGAACTCGCCCAGGCGCTGGTCAGCGCGCCCCGGCTGCTGATCCTCGACGAGCCGACCATCGGCCTCGACCCGATCGCCCGGACCAGTGTGTGGGAGCACATCAACGCCGTGCGCGCCGCCACCGGCATGACCGTCCTCGTCACCACCCACTACATGGACGAGGCCGACCAGTACTGCGACCGCGTCGCCCTGATGCACCGCGGCCGCGTCCGTGCCCTCGGCACCCCCGAGGAGCTGCGGAACGGCCTCGCGCAGCGGCTCGGCACCGAAGGCCCGCTGCCGACGCTGGAGGACGTCTTCCGCGACGTCGCCGGCAGCGGACTCGACGACCAGTCAGGAGACTTCCGCGATGTCCGAAGCACCCGCCGCACCGCGTCCCGCGTCGGCTGACCGCGCCCACCCGGCGGACCTCGACCTGCTGGTGGCCCCACCGCGGGCCCGCACCGGCTGGAAGGTGCTCCCCGCCCGGGTCGCCGCCATGTGCGCCGTCGAGCTGCAGAAGCTGCGCCACGACCGCACCGAGCTGTACACCCGGGCGATCCAGCCTGCGCTGTGGCTGCTGATCTTCGGGGAGACGTTCACCCGGATCAGGGCGATCCCCACCGGCGGCATCCCCTACCTCGACTACCTCGCACCCGGGATCATCGCCCAGTCCGCGATGTTCATCGCGATCTTCTACGGCATCATGATCATCTGGGAGCGTGACTCCGGCATCCTCACCAAACTGCTGGTCACCCCGACCCCGCGGGCCGCTCTGATCGCCGGCAAGGCCTTCGCCGCCGGGGTGAAGGCGCTGGTGCAGGCGGTCGTGGTGGTCCTGATCGCGGCGCTGCTCGGAGTCGCGCTCACCTGGAACCCGCTGCGGCTGCTGGGTGTCGCGGTGGCGGTCGTCCTCGGCTCGGCGTTCTTCTCCTGCCTGTCCATGACGATCGCGGGCATCGTCCTGACCCGCGACCGCCTCATGGGCATCGGCCAGGCGATCACGATGCCGCTGTTCTTCGGCTCCAACGCCCTCTACCCGGTGCACGTCATGCCCGGCTGGCTGCAGGCCATCAGCAAGGTCAATCCCCTGAGCTACCAGGTCGACGCCCTGCGCGGCCTCCTCCTCGGCACGCCCTCCCACCTGCTCACCGACTTCCTGGTGCTGCTGGTGGCGGCGGCCCTCGGCATCACGTCGGCCTCGTCGCTGCTCGGCCGGCTGGCCCGCTGAGGCGGGGCAAGGGACAGGTCACCTCTTCTTCCAGAACGCCATGAGATCCGCCAGCGCCCTGATGATCTCCGGGCGCTGCGACGCCTCCGCCTGCCGCAGACTGATGGCGAGCGACAGAAGGATCATGGCGACGAAGAGGCCGACGGCGTAGACGAAAAGCTGAGGGGCCGCCACGGCCACCTGCTCCAGTACGGACCACATAGCGCCTCCCGGACATTTCCAGCCGCTGCGTCCGAGAGACTCCGGCAGGGCGCGAAGCCCCTCGACGAAGGCAGGTCGATCGATCTCCGTGGTGCTTTGTGTCGGGTCGGCGGCGCCGGCTGCTGCAGCCCGTGTGCCGGTCCCGGTCGAAGGTGAGGGGCCCGTACGTCGAGCAGCTCGGCGCCCTGAGCGGTTCGGTCGCGTCGACGTCGGCGGAGGCGGGGCGGAACTCCTCGCCGCCGCCCGACCAGTTACTTCGTCGTATCAAGATATCCGGGAGGACGGCAGGGACCCGTGTGGCGCGCGCGCCGGTTCACTCTCGCAGCCCCCTCGGCCCTCGGCCGGTTGTCGCGACCTCAGCTCAGGGAGGGGATCTCGATGGCCGGGCAGCGGTCCATGACCATGTCCAGCCCGGCCGCACGGGTCCGCTCGTAGGCCTGCTCGTCGATGACGCCCAGCTGGAACCAGACGGCCTTGGCACCGATCGCGACCGCTTCGTCGGCGACCGGGCCCGCCAGGTCGCTGTTGACGAAGACGTCCACCACGTCGACCGGGAAAGGAATCGCGTCCAGCGACGGGTAGCCCTTCTCGCCGTGGACCGTCTCGGCCTTGGGGTGGACCGGCACGATGCGCTTGCCGAAGCGCTGCAGGACGGCGGCGACCCCGTAGGCCGGCCGGCGCTGGTTGGTGGACAGCCCCACGACCGCCCAGGTGTCGCCCAGCTCGGTGAGGATCTTGCGGATCGTTGCGGAGTCGCCGTACACGCCCGGTTCCCTTCGACGTCTCGCGGCCCGGCAGTCCCGTGCCGCCTGCTGTGGGCGGCAACAGCCGGTGGGAGGCGGTTGATTCCCGAGGGGCGGCCGGGTCGGCGGGCCCGGCCGGAACGGAGTCCGTTCGGCTGCGCCCGGGACGTCGCCCGCCTACGCTCGCCTCGTGCTCCGAATCACCGACGCCCGCAGCGGCGGGCCCACCGACGTCCGTCCGGGCCTGGTCAGGGTCCACGCGCACCCCGCCGGTGACGACACCTCCGCGCTGCGGGTGCTGCTGGTGGCCGACGTACTGGCCAGGGCCCTGGAACTCGGCGGAACACCCGTGGTCACGGTGGGCGCACCGCCCGCCGCGCTGCGGGCGCGCGCCGACGACCTCGGCATCCGCCCCGCCGAACCGGACGCGCCGGGCATCGGGCGGGTGCTGCACGTGGTCGGGGCCCACACCGCCGGACCCGGCGGTGTGCGTGTCGAGGTCGCCCCCGCGACCGGCCCCGCCGACCCCGCCGCCCCGCCGTCGGCCGTACGCCTCGCCCTGCTCGCCCGCCCGCGCCGGCAGCCCGCCGACCTGGACGAGGCCGCCCTCACCGCGGCGCGCGAGACCCTGCTCCGCTGGCGCAAGGCAGTCGCCACCTGGGCGACCCGCCCCTCCAGACCGATCCCCGAGCAGGTGCGGCAGGAGCTGCGCACCGCCTGGGAGGACGATCTGGACATCCCCGCCGTCCTCGATGTCCTGCGGTGCGTGGAGAGCGCCGACGACGTGCCGGACGGCGCGCGCTTCGAGACCTACGCCTACGCCGACCGGCTGCTCGGACTCGACCTCACCCGCGAGATTGGCACCCGGACATGAGCACCCCGGCCCGGCAGGCCCCGCTGCGCAGGCTCGTCGTGCTGCGGCACGCCAAGTCCGCCTGGCCCGACGGCGTCCCCGACCACGAACGGCCGCTCGCGGCGCGTGGCCGCCGGGACGCCCCGGCCGCCGGACGCGCGCTCGCCGAGGCCGACTGGCTGCCCGATCTCGCCCTGTGCTCGACCGCCGTCCGCGCCCGCCAGACCTGGGAGCTCGCCTCGGCGCAGTGGGGCACCCCGCCGCCCGTACGACTCCAGCCGCGGCTGTACGCCGCCGACGTCCCCGATCTGCTGGACGCCGTGCACGAAGTGCCCGCCGCGGTACGGACGTTGCTGCTGATCGGGCACAACCCGGGGCTCGCCGAGCTGGTGCTGGAACTCGCCGGGGACGGCCTCGACGACACGCTCGACCGGGTCCGCACCAAGTTCCCCACCGCGGCCATCGCCGTCCTCGCCTGGCACGGCCCCGCCTGGAACGCGCTGGTCCCCGGCGCGGCGCTCCTGACGGACGTGGTCGTGGCGCGCGGGAGGAAACCGAAGTAGGGCCCGCTCAGCCGACGTGGATCCGGGGGCGCCGCTCCGGGTCGGGCTCCGCGCGGCGCAGCACCTCCCGCGTGACGGGGGCGACCTCGCCGTCCCCGAACACCAGGAAGCGCAGCAGGTGGCTGAACGGGGCGCCCTCGGTCCAGTTGAAGTAGGCGTGCGGCACCTGGCCGGTGCGGTCGCGCAGCTCCATCAGGACCGCCGCGATGGTGTTGGGCACGGTCGCGCCCTCGACGCGCAGCCTGCGCACCCCGTGCTTCTCGTCGCCGTGGACGGTCAGATCGGCGGTGAAGTCCGAGGAGTCGGTGACGAAGACCTCGAGGAAGAGCACCGGCCGCCCGTCCGGTATGTGCGTCTGCTCCCGCTGGCTGGACTCCTTGGCGCGGTACTCCCTGGTGCTGTGCTCCTGCGGCTCGTTGGCGATCAGCAGCAGCGGCCCGCTCGCCGCGGCTTCGTCGATCAGCCGGGCCGCCGCCTCGTCGAAGGTGACCGTTGCCGCCCGCAGCTCGAAGGCACGGTGCACGCGCGAGGCGAACGAGGTGACGAGGATCGCCACGATGAAGATCAGCGCGATCTTGATGCCGTCGGGCCGCTCGATCACATTGGTGACCAGGGTGTATCCGAGCACCGCGGTGATCGTGCCGAAGCCGAGCGCGGCCGCCCGGTGGCCGTGGCGGTGCACGGCGACCGTGGAGGCGAACGCCGCGGAGAGCATCAGCACGAGCACCCCCGTCGCGTACGCTCCGCTCTGGTCGTCGACGTTCGCGTGGAACCACAGGGTGATGAGGACCGCGGCCGCCATGAAGACCAGCACCAGGGGCCTGACGGCCCGGGTCCACTCGGGGGCCATGCCGTAGCGCGGCAGATAGCGCGGCACCAGGTTGAGCAGGCCGGCCATCGCGGAGGCGCCCGCGAACCACAGGATCGCGATCGTCGAGATGTCGTAGACCGTGCCGAACGCCCCGCCCAGGTGCTCGTGCGCGAGATAGGCGAGCGCGCGCCCGTTGGCGGGGCCGCCGCTCTTGAAGGCGTCCTGCGGGATCAGGATCGTCGTCGCCAGGCTGGACAGCAGCAGCAGACAGCTCATGATCACGGCGGCGGTGGTGAGCAGTTTGCGCGTGTCGCGCACCCGGCCGGCCGGATCCGCGTAGGTGTCCGTCGGGTCGCCCTTGACCTGCGGCATCACCGCCACGCCCGTCTCGAAGCCGGACATGCCGAGGGCCAGCTTCGGGAACACGAGCAGCGCCACCCCGATCATCGCCAGCGGCGAGGAGTGCTGTGCGGTCATCGCGTGCGTCCAGTCGCCGATCCGCACCGGGTGGCTGAGCACCTCCCAGGCCGAGACCGCGATCACGACGACGTTGAGCGCGAGGTACGTGGCCACCAGCGCGACCGCGATGCCGATGGCCTCCTTGAATCCCTTCAGGAACACGGCGCCGAGCGCCGCGACCAGGAGCAGGGTGATCCAGGTGTTGCCGCCGTCCATCCAGCGCGGAGCGAAAGGGTTCTCCACCACGTGGGCGGCGGCGTCCGCGGCCGACAGCGTCATGGTGATCAGGAAGTCGGTGGCCGCGAAGCCGAGGAGCACGAGGACCAGGACCTTCCCCGCCCACCACGGCAGCAACCGCTCCAGCATGGCGATCGAGCCCTCGCCGTGCGGGCTCTCGTGGGCCACCCGGCGGTACACCGGCAGCGCGCCGAACAACGTCAGCGCGATCAGCACCAGCGTGGCGAGCGGCGACAGGAACCCGGCCGCGAGCGCGGCGATCCCGGGCTGGTAGCCCAGGGTGGAGAAGTAGTCCACGCCGGTCAGGCACATCACCCGCCACCAGGCGTGGCCCTCGTGCCCTTCGTCCCGGGTGGCGTGCGGGCCCGGGTGGCGGGCCGCGCGCTCGCTCAGGCCCTGCAGGAGCCAGGCACGGAAGCGGGCCGTCGCGGTGGAGGGCCGTGCATGGTCGGGCTCGGCGGCGTCCGGGCTCTCCACCTGGGTGCCGGTCATGCGGTGCTCTCCCTCAGATCGTCGGACGTCGGACAACGACGAGCGAGTATCCACTACCCGGTGGTGTGCCCCGATGGCGGGGCCGAACGCCTGCGACACGCCCATGCGGGTGACCGCGCGGCAGTCACGCGCGCGGGGTTCTCGCGCGCGATGAGCGGCACGCGCGCGAGGACGTCCACCTGCGATGAGCACCACGCGCGCGTGGCGCCCGCACCACCGTGACGAGCGCCACGCGCGCGCGACCGGGACGGGGCACGAGCACCACGCGCGCGTGACCCGGGCGGGGGCGGGCACCGGCCCGCGTGCGGAACCCGCGCGCGGGCCGCATACGCTGACGTGATGCAGGACGAGTACCGCACAGTCGCCCGCGCGGGCGTGCACGAGACCGAGGTCAACCGCTCCCGTTTCCTGTGCGCTCTCGCCCCGGCCGCCACCGAGGAGGAGGCGCAGGACTTCATCGCGGGCGTCCGCAAGGAGCACGCCGACGCCACCCACAACTGCTACGCGTACGTCATCGGTGCCGACGCCGCGATCCAGAAGGCGGGCGACGACGGCGAACCGGGCGGCACCGCGGGCGTCCCCATGCTCCAGATGCTGCTGCGCCGCGACATGCGGTACGTCGTCGCCGTCGTCACCCGCTACTACGGCGGGGTCAAGCTGGGCGCGGGCGGGCTCATCAGGGCGTACGGGGGAGCGGTCGGCGAGGCCCTGGACGCACTCGGCACCCTGACCCGCCGCCGCTTCCGGCTCGCCACGGTCACGGTCGACCACCAGCGCGCGGGCAAGGTGCAGAACGACCTGCGCGCGACCGGCCGTGAGGTACGGGACGTGCGCTACGGCGAGAACGTCGCCATCGAAGTCGGGCTGCCGGACGCCGACGTGGAGGCGTTCCGGGCGTGGCTCGCCGACGCGACCGCGGGCACGGCCCGGCTCGAACTGGGCGCAGAGGCCTACGGGGACGCATGACGGACGCACCGGCGTCCGACGGGCCGTCGCGCCGCCTCCACCGTGCGCGGGCCGGTACGGGAGCAACCGCCCGTGATGTCAGACCCGGCCGTTAGTCTCGAGGATCATGAGACTGCTGCACACTTCCGACTGGCATCTGGGCCGGGCGTTCCACCGCGTGAACATGCTCGACGCCCAGGCCGAGTTCATCGCCCACCTCGTCACCACCGTGCGCGAGCGCGGTGTCGACGCGGTCGTGGTGTCGGGAGACGTGTACGACCGGGCGGTGCCGCCGCTCGCCGCGGTGGAGCTGTTCGACGACGCCCTGCACCGCCTCGCCGACCTCGGCGTGCCCACGGTGATGATCTCCGGGAACCACGACTCGGCCCGCCGTCTGGGTGTCGGCGCCGGCCTCATCGGCCGCGCGGGCATCCATCTGCGGACGGAGCCCGCGGCCTGCGGAACCCCGGTCGTGCTGGCCGACGCGCACGGGGACGTGGCGTTCTACGGCCTGCCGTACCTCGAACCCGCCCTGGTCAAGGACGAGTTCGCCGTCGAGAGGGCGGGCCACGAGGCGGTGCTCGCGGCCGCCATGGACCGGGTCCGCGCCGACCTCGCCACGCGCGCACCGGGCACCCGTTCCGTCGTCCTCGCCCATGCCTTCGTCACCGGCGGCGAACCGAGCGACAGCGAGCGGGACATCACGGTCGGCGGCGTCGCCGCCGTGCCGGCCGGCGTCTTCGACGGCGTGGACTACGTGGCGCTGGGCCATCTGCACGGCAGCCAGACCATCACCGAGCGCGTGCGCTACTCGGGCTCCCCGCTGCCGTACTCGTTCTCGGAGGCCGGCCACCGCAAGAGCATGTGGCTCGTCGACCTGGGCGCCGACGGCTCGGTCGCGGCCGAGCGTGTGGACTGCCCGGTGCCGCGGCCCCTCGCCCGGCTGCGGGGGCGTCTGGAGGAGCTGCTCGCGGACCCGGAGCTGGCGCGGCACGAGGAGGCGTGGGTGGAGGCCACGCTCACCGACCCGGTGCGGCCCGCCGAGCCCATGGCCCGGCTGACCGAGCGCTTCCCGCACACCCTCAGCCTCGTCTTCGACCCCGAGCGCGCCCCCGAGGAGCACGGCGTGTCGTACGCGCGCAGGCTGGCGGGCCGATCCGACCAGCAGATCGCGGAGGACTTCGTGGCCCATGTGCGCGGGACGGGGCCCGACGAGCGCGAACGGGCCGTCCTGCGGGAGGCGTTCGACGCCGTGCGCGCCGACCAGGCGGTCCGGGAGGGCGCCCGGTGATCTCGCACACGCGTGCAACGGAGGGGGACCAGTGAGGCTGCACCGACTCGACATCACCGCCTTCGGCCCGTTCGGCGGCACCCAGCAGGTCGACTTCGACGCCCTCTCGGCGGCCGGACTCTTCCTGCTGCACGGGCCGACCGGCGCCGGCAAGACATCCGTCCTGGACGCCGTGTGCTACGCGCTCTACGGAGCCGTGCCCGGCGCCCGGCAGAGCGGCCAGGGCCTGACCCTGCGCAGCGACCACGCCGCGCCGGGCACGCGCACCGAGATCCGCCTCGAACTCACCGTCGCCGGACGGCGGCTGGAGATCACCCGGCAGCCGCCCTGGGAGCGCCGGAAGAAGCGCGGCAGCGGCACGACGACCGACAAGGCCCAGACCTGGCTGCGCGAGTACGACGGCGCCGCCCGCACCTGGAAGGACCTCAGCCGCTCCCACCAGGAGATCGGCGAGGAGATCACCCAGCTTCTCGGCATGAGCCGCGAGCAGTTCTGCCAGGTCGTCCTGCTGCCCCAGGGCGACTTCGCCCGCTTCCTCCGCGCCGACGCCGAGGCCCGCGGCAAGCTGCTCGGCCGCCTCTTCGACACCCACCGCTTCGCCGAGGTCGAAAAACGCCTCGCGGAGCGGCGCCGGACGACAGAGGCCGAAGTGCGGGACGGCGACGCCGCGTTGCTCGCCGACGCCCACCGCATGCAGCAGGCGGCCGGTGACCCCGCGCCCCTGCCGGACCTCGCCCCGGGCGACCCCGGGCTCGCCGAGGCCGTCCTGAACTGGGCCGCCGTGGCCCGCAGCACGGCCCGTGAGCGGCTGGACATCGCCCGGTGCGCGCGCACCGCGGCCGAGTCGGCGCGGGCCGCCGCCGAGCGCACCCTGGACGACGTACGGGAACGGGCGCGGCTGCAGCGCAGGTTCGCCGAGGCGCGGGAGCGCGCAGCCCTCCTGGAGCAGCGGGCCGACGCCCACCGGGAGGCGCAGACGCGCATGGAACGCGCCCGCAAGGCCGAGGCCGTGGCGCCCGCCCTGGAGCTGCGCGAGTCCGCCGAGGCCGAGCACCGTCGCGCCGCCGACGCCGAGGCACACGCGCGTGCCCGGCTCCCGGAGACCTACGCGGACGCCGGGGCCGCCGGACTCGCCGCCGCCGCGCGCCGGGCGGCCGAGGAACTGGGCTCTTTGGAATCGGCCCGCCGCGCCGAGCGGCGACTGGACGAACTCGCCGCCGAGCAGGCGGAGATGGACCGTCAGGAACGCGACGACGAAGAGGTCCTGCAGGATGCCGAGAGCTGGCTCGCCCAGTGGGAGCGGACCCGCTCCGCCCTGCAGGAACGGATCGACTCCGCTCAGGAGGCCGCCACCCGGGCCGAGCAGCTCGCCGTGCAGCGCGAGCCGGCCCGGAACCGGCTCAGGGCGGCCCGTGAACGCGATCGGCTCACCGAGGACAGCGAGGCGGCCCGGGCCCGCGCCCTCGCCTCCCGCGAGCGCGCGCTCAAGGCCCACGAACACTGGCTCGACCTCAAGGAACAGCGGCTGAAGGGCATCGCCGCGGAACTGGCCGCGGGACTGGTCGACGGCGAACCCTGCGCCGTCTGCGGTGCCACCGACCACCCCGCGCCCGCCCGGAAGGTCGCCGGACACGTCGACCGGGAGGCGGAGGAGCGGGCGCTCGCCGCCTATCGGCGCGCCGAGGAGGAGCACGCCGAGGACGAACGGCGGCTCGCGGCCGTGCGGGAGGCACTGGCCGCCGCCACCGCCGAGGCGTCCGACGCGCCGACCGGCCGACTCGCCGCGCAGGCCGAGGAACTGGAGCGGCTCTACAGCGCCGCACGCGCGGGCGCCTCGCAACTGCACGCCGCGCAGGAAGAGCTGCGGCGGGCCGAACAGGAGCGGGAGCGGCGCGGTACGGCCCGGCAGGAAGCCGCACTGCGGGTGGCGGCGCGCATCTCGCGCCGGGACGGGCTGGAGCGCGAACGGGCGGCGCTGGAAGAGGAGTTGGGCCGGGCCCTGGGCGACGCCGTGAGCGTGGCCGCGCGCGCCGCGCACCTGGAGCGCCGGGCCGCTCTCCTCACCGAGGCCGCCGACGCCGCCCGCACCGCCGGGGACTGCGCACAGCGCCTCAAGGAGGCCGACGCCCGCCTGGCCGACGCGGCCTTCCGCGCCGGATTCGACACCCCGCAGGCCGCGGCCGCCGCCCTCCTCGACGACACCGCCCATCGCGAGCTGCAACGACGCCTGGACGCCTGGCAGCAGGAGGAGGCCGCCGTCCGCGCGATGCTCGCCGAGGCCGACACCGCGGCGGCGGCCCAGCAGCCCCCAGCCGACCTCCACGGCGCCGAACAGGCCGCCGAGGCCGCGGCCCGCCGGCTGCAGGCGGCGGTCTCCGCCCAGGACGAGGCGGCCCGCCGCTGCGCCGAACTGGACCGGCTGTCAGCGCGCGCCACCGCGTCCGTACGGCGCCTCGCGCCCCTGCGGGACGCCTACGACCGGGTGGCCCGGCTGGCGTCCCTGACCGCCGGCACCTCCGCCGAGAACGAACGCAGGATGCGCCTGGAGTCGTACGTGCTCGCCGCCCGCCTCGAACAGGTGGCGGCCGCCGCGACCGTACGGCTGCAGCGCATGTCCTCGGGCCGCTACACCCTCGTCCACTCCGACGACCGGTCCGGACGCGGGCGCAGCGGCCTCGGGCTGCACGTCGTCGACGCCTGGACGGGGCGGGAGCGCGACACGGCGACCCTGTCCGGCGGGGAGACGTTCTTCGCCTCCCTCGCCCTGGCGCTCGGCCTCGCCGACGTCGTCACCGACGAGGCGGGCGGCGTGCGCCTGGACACGCTGTTCATCGACGAGGGGTTCGGCAGCCTGGACGACCAGACCCTCGACGAGGTCCTCGACGTGCTCGACTCGCTGCGGGAACGGGACCGCAGCGTGGGCATCGTCAGCCATGTCGCGGACCTGCGGCGCCGGATCCACGCGCAGCTCGAGGTCGTCAAGGGCCGGACCGGCTCGGTCGTACGGCAGCGGGGAGTCGGCTGAGCGCGGTCAGCGTCCGAGAGGACGGCGGGGGAGCGGGGAGGAGTACACGACGCTCGTCGTCACCGAGCCCAGGGTGCCGATCCTGCCGGACACCTCCTCCAGGTGGCGCATCGAGCGGGCCGCGACCTTGATGACGAAGCAGTCGTCGCCGGTGACGTGGTGCGCCTCCAGGATCTCGGGGGTCGCGGCCACGAGGTCGTGGAAGGGCTTGTAGTTGCCGTTCGGATAGCGCAGCCGCACGAACGCCAGGATCGGCAGGCCCAGCCGCTCCGGGTCGACGACCGCCCCGTACCCCTGGATGACGCCGGCCTCCTCCAGCCGCCGCACCCGTTCGGTGACCGCGCTCGCGGACATGGAGACGGCACGGGCCAGCTCCGCGTAGGTGGCGCGGCCGTCGCGCTGGAGGACATCGAGGATGCGCCAGTCGGTGGCGTCCGGGGAATACGCGGTCATCCCCGCGGGATAGCAGGGGAATCCCCGGACGATCAAGACGTACGCCGTTGATCGTCCGTTCAGGGCGGCGATCAGCCGCCTTAGATTTGCGGTCGGCGAACTCCACCGGCGAAAGGTCACCCCGTGAGCATCCGCACGACCACCGAGAACCCCGTCCTGCGCGTCCCAGCGGCCGCGCCGGCCACCGCCGCCGCACACTTCCGGGCGAGTCTCGCCTTCCACACCGACGTGTCCGACGTCGCCGCCGCGCTCGCCGCCGACGGCGGCCCCGGGTTCGTCCTCCTCGACTCGCGCTCCACCGCGGCCTGGGACCAGGGCCACATCCCGGGCGCGGTCCACCTGCCCACCGCGCTCATCCCCACACGGGCCGAGCAACTCCTCGACAGGTCGGTGCCGGTGGTCACCTACTGCTGGGGCCCGGGCTGCAACGGCGCGACCCGTGCGGCCCTCGCCCTCGCCGAACTGGGCTACCAGGTCAAGGAGATGCTGGGCGGCTTCGAGTACTGGGTGCGCGAGGGCTTCGCGTACGAGACCTGGCAGGGTCCCGGGCAGCGCGCCGCCGCCCCTCTGACGGCACCTGCCCGGAACGCGGACTGCGGCTGCTGACCGAGCGTCGCCCGCCGCATCCCGGGGCGTGGAAAACCGGGTGCGGGCGCCGCCCGCCGTGCCCATCATGGCGACCGTGCCCCGACTCCCGCATCCCCCGCCCGAAGACCTCCGCCGCGATCCCCTGCCGCTGCGGGGCCGCACCGCCCTCGTCACCGGTGCGAGCCGGCGCGGCGGCATCGGGTACGCGGTGGCCCGGCGGCTGGCCGCGTACGGCGCAGGCGTCTACCTGCACCACCATGTGCCGCACGACGCGGCGATGCCCTGGGGCGCCGACCGCGTCGAGGACGTCGTCGCCGGCGTGCGCGCGGCACTCGCCGACCCGGGCGCACCTGTGGCGGCCGGTCCCGCGGACCTGTCCGACCCGGCGGCTCCCGCCGAGCTGATCGCGCGGGCCGCCGAGGCGCTCGGCGGACGGATCGACATCCTGGTCGCCAACCATGCGCTCAGCGGCAGCGACGGCACACTCGACACCATCGACGCCGCCATGCTGGACGCCCACTGGGCGGTGGACACCCGCTCGGTGATCCTGCTGGTCCAGGCGTACGCCCGGCTGCGCGCCGCGCCGCCGCGGAGCACCCCCGGCGGGCGCGTGGTGATGATGACCTCGGGACAGGACATCGCGGGCGGCATGCCCGGCGAGATCGCCTACGCGCTGCAGAAGGGCGCCCTCGCCTCGATCACCCGCTCGCTGTCCACGGCCCTCGCCGAGCACGCCGTCACCGTCAACACGGTCAACCCCGGTCCCGTGGACACGGACTACCTGACCGGTGACGCCTACGAGGCCGTCGCCGCGAGGTTCCCGGCCGGGCGCTGGGGCATGCCCGACGATCCGGCCCGCCTCATCGCCTGGCTCGCCACGGACGAGGCGGGCTGGATCACCGGTCAGGTCATCGACTCCGAGGGCGGCTTCCGCCGCTGACGGCCGGACCCGGGGAGGAGTCCGGCCGTCCGGGGGCGGTCAGAGCCGGGACAGCTCGTCCACCAGGTCGTCCAGGCCCAGTGAGCCCTGCGAGAGCGCCGCCATGTGCCAGGCCTTGGCGTCGAACGAGTCGCCGTGGCGCTCCCGTGCCTTCTCACGGCCCAGCAGCCAGGCCCGCTCGCCCAGCTTGTAGCCGATCGCCTGGCCGGGCATCGACAGATACCGGACCAGCTCGCTCTCCACGAAGTCCGCCGGACGGCTGCTGTGGGCACCGAAGAACTCCTGCGCGAGCTCCGGTGTCCAGCGCTCGCCCGGGTGGAACGGCGAGTCCGCGGGGATCTCCAGCTCCAGGTGCATGCCGATGTCGACGATGACGCGGGCGGCACGCATCATCTGCGCGTCCAGATAACCGAGCCGCCGCTCCGGGTCCGTGAGGAAGCCCAGCTCGTCCATGAGGCGTTCCGCGTACAGCGCCCAGCCCTCGGCGTTGGCGCTGACGCCGCCCACCGTGGCCTGGTACCGGGAGAGGTTCTCCGCCACGTACACCCACTGGGCGAGCTGGAGGTGGTGCCCGGGGACACCCTCGTGGTACCAGGTCGAGACGAGGTCGTAGACCGGGAAGCGGGTCTGCCCCATGGTCGGCAGCCAGGTCCGGCCCGGGCGGGAGAAGTCGGCGGACGGGGCCGTGTAGTAAGGGGCCGCCGCGCTGCCGGGCGGCGCGATGCGCGACTCCACCTTCCGCACCGGCTCCGCGAGTTCGAAGTGCGTCCCGTCCAGCGCCTCGATCGCCTCGTCCATCAGGCCCTGCAGCCAGGCGCGGACCTCGTCGACGCCCTCGATGTGGGTGCCGTGCTCGTCCAGGTGCGCGAGCGCCACCCAGGGAGTGGCGGCGCCGGGCAGGACCTTCTCCGCCTCCTTCTTCATTTCGCCGAGGATGCGGTGGTACTCCGACCAGCCGTACGCGTACGCCTCGTCGAGGTCCAGGTCGGCACCGTTGAAGTAGCGCGCGAAGCGGGCGTAGCGCTCACGGCCCACGGTGTTCGGCGCGCCCTGGACCGTCGGCGCGTACACGTCGCGCATCCAGTCCCGCAGCTCCACCACGGCCGCGGTCGCCGTCCGGGCGGCCTCGTCCAGCTCAGTACGCAGCGCATCGGGGCCCTGCGCGGCGAAGTCCTCGAACCAGCCGCGCCCTCGCCCGTCCGTGTCCGACCACTCGGTGAGCTGCTGGATGAACGTCGCGGTCGGTCGGGGCCCGCCGTACAGCTTGCGGTCCAGACCGAGGGCGAGTGATTCGCGGTAGCCGCGCAGGGCGGCCGGCACGGCGCGCAGCCGCTCGGCGACCGCGGCCCAGTCCTCCTCCGTCTCGGTGGGCGTGATCGTGAAGACCTCGCGCACCGAGTGCACCGGACTGTGGATGTTGCTCACCGCCCTGAGGCCTTCGTCGGCCTCGTGCACGGCGAGTTCGGCGGTGAGCCGCTCGCGCAGCAGGCGCGCGCAACGGCGCTCGATGTCACTGTCCGCGCCTGGTCGGCGCTCCGCCTCGTCGAGCCGGGCGAGGGTCTCCCGCGCCAGCGTGGCGAGCGCCTCCTGGCCCGCGGGCGAGGTGTCGGGCAGCCGGCTCGAACTCTCCTTCACGCCGAGGTACGTACCGGTGACCGGGTCGAGGGCGACGAGGTCGTCGACGTAGGCGTCGGCGACCTCCCGGGGCAGGGGGCTTCTGGTCGTGTCTGACATGCGGACAATCCTCATACGGCCGCGTGGTGCGCGTCACCCGGATTCAGCGCTCGGCTTACGCCCTGTCCAGCGGGTTTCGGCACGGTCTGCCCGTGTCACGGCAGGCAAACGGCTCCGGGGCCGGGCGCGGCTCCTCCCGCGGGCACGCGGCGGCCGGTCCCACGCGGCGGCCGATGCCCGGCGGACTCACGCAGCGGACTGTCCCGGGGGCAGCAGCGGGCCGCAGTCCCACTGCTGGAAGATCAGCCGGGTCTCCACCCGTGCCACTTCCCGCCGTGCCGTGAACTCGTCGAGCACCAGGCGCTGGAGATCCGCCATGTCCGCGACCGCGACGTGCACGAGGTAGTCGTCCGGACCGGTGAGGTGGAAGACCGTACGGGACTCCGGCAGCGCCCGGATGCGCTCCACGAACGGCCCCACCAGCTCCCGCCGGTGCGGCCTGACCTGGACCGACAGCAGCGCTTCGAGGCCGCGCCCCAGCTTCGCCGGGTCCAGCCGGAGCTGATGGCCCAGGATCACGCCCGAGCGGCGCAGCCGGGTCACCCGGTCCAGACAGGTCGAGGGCGCGACCCCGACCTGTGCGGCGAGGTCGCGGTAGGTGGTCCGGGCGTCGTTCTGCAACAGCCGCAGCAGATGCAGATCCACCGGGTCCAGTACGACGGATTCGGGCATGTGCCGAACGTAACACGGGATGCGCCGCTGTGACCCCGGCCTGTGTTCAGTCTGCCGTCCATGGATTCCCGTACTCATGACACGCGGAACGGATTCCCCGCGGGCGGTCCGTCCGGGCGCCGGGCGCTCGCCACCGAGGCCGTGCACGCCGGGCGCGAGGACCTCGTCGCCCTGGGGCTGCACGCGCCGCCCCTCGATCTCTCCACCACCTACCCCTCCCCGGACAGCAGGGGCGAGGCCGCCCGTCTCGACGCCTTCGCGGCCGATGGAGCCGAACTGGAGGGTCCGCCCGTCTACGCGCGGCTCGGCAACCCGACCGTCGCCCGCTTCGAGACCGCGCTCGCCCGGCTGGAGGGCACCGAGAGCGCGGTCGCCTTCGCCAGCGGCATGGCCGCGCTGAGCGCCGTGCTGCTGGCCCGGGGCGCGCTGGGCCTGCGGCATGTCGTCGCCGTACGACCGCTGTACGGCTGCAGCGACCACCTCCTGACCGCCGGGCTGCTGGGTTCCGAGGTGACCTGGACCGACCCGGCGGGCATCGAGGAGGCGCTGCGGCCCGACACCGGTCTGGTCATGGTCGAGTCCCCGGCCAACCCGACGCTCGCGGAGGTCGACCTGCGGGCGGTCGCGCACGCGTGCGGCACGGTTCCGCTGCTGGTGGACAACACCTTCGCCACGCCGGTGCTGCAGCGGCCCGCCGGGCAGGGGGCGCGCCTGGTGCTGCACAGCGCCACCAAGTACCTCGGCGGGCACGGCGATGTGATGGGCGGGGTGGTGGCCTGCGACGAGGAACTGGCCCGCCGGCTGCGCCAGGTGCGCTTCGCGACCGGAGGGGTGCTGCATCCGCTCGCCGGGTATCTGCTGCTGCGGGGTCTGGCGACGCTGCCGGTACGGGTGCGGGCGGCGTCGGCCACGGCCGCCGAACTGGCCCGCCGTCTCGCCGCCGACCCGCGGATCGCCCGCGTCCACTACCCGCGCATCGGGGGCGCGATGGTCGCCTTCGAGGTGCACGGGGACCCGCACGCGGTGATCGCAGGAGTCCGTCTGATCACGCCCGCGGTGAGCCTCGGCAGCGTCGACACGCTCATCCAGCACCCGGCGTCCATCAGCCACCGCATCGTCGACGCCGCGGACCGCCGGGGTGCCGGGGTGAGCGACCGGTTGCTGCGGCTGTCGGTGGGGCTGGAGGACGTCGAGGACCTGTGGGCCGACCTGGAGCGGGCCCTGGGAGCGGAACAGGGCGGAGGCGATCGGCGCCGGGAGGAGGTCGCGGGCCGGTAGGGGCCCGCACCGCGGCGAGCGGAACGGCCCGGCGCACTCCGCCGGGCCGTTCCCGCACCGTGTGCGCCGTACGCGTGGTCAGTCGTGCGTTCCCCGCGAGCCGGGCCGCCCGTACGCCTCGCCGAACGGGAGACGGGAGGCCACCGGGGTGGCGCCGAGGCGGGCCGTGATGACGAGGGTGCCCTCCTCGATCTGGTAGTCGAGGGGAAGCCCGAGGCCGCGCATCGCGGCGACCATGCCCGTGTTGGACGCCTGCGTGACCGCGTAGACGTGCTCGCAGCCCGCCTCGACCGCCATCGACACCAGACGGCCGAGGAGTTCACCGCCGATGCCGCGCCGCTGCCACTCGTCCTCGACGAGCAGGGCGACCTCCGTCTCGTCGCCGTCCCACAGCAGGTGCCCGAGGCCGACGATGCGGCCCGACTTCGTCTGCACCGCCAGGGTGCGGCCGAAGCGCGGGCTGAGCAGGTGGCCCAAATAGCGGTCGGCGTCACCGACCGGCCCGTGGTAGCGCATGCCGAGCGTGCGCGCCGAGCACCGGGCGTGCATCTCCTTCGCCGCCTTCAGGTCGGAGGTGTCGGCGCGCCGCACGGTGATGGCGTTGCCTTCCGGCAGCGTCAGCACGTCCTGGCCGCGCGGGATCCGCGGACCGAGCCGCGTGTCCAGCTCCACCAGCGCGCGTGCCCGTGCGAACTCCGTCGGGGTGAACGGCAGATAGGGCCGCTCGACCGTGATCACCGCGCCCTCCGGCGCCCGCAGCCGCATCACCGTGTCCTCCAGGGCGCCCTCGACGGGAGCGTCCTGCTCCGCCCGGCCGGACCCGGGGGAGACGGCGGGCAGGGAGCGGATGGTGCATCGGCCGAGCAACTGGCGCAGTGCGAGCGGCAGTTCGGCCGGGTCCAGGGCAGTGCGCGCGGCGAGCCCGAGCACCCGGGTCGGGACGTCCACCAGGTCGTGCGCGTCGGCCCGCTCGATCCAGGTCCCGTCGCCGCCGGCCCGCGAAACCGCCCGGGTGACCTCACCCGCCTCCACGCGGGCGGGCGCGCGCAGCAGGAACTCGTCGACGGTGCCGTTCGCCAGCGGGTGCGTCTGCAGGCTGAGGATGTCGATGCGCAGCTCCGCCAGCGCCGTGCACAGCGCGGCCAGCGAGCCCGGCTCGTCCTGCACCGTCGTCCGCATCCGCCACAGTGTGCTCGCCCCGCCGACCGCGTCGGTCCCGGACGGCCCGGCCTGCTCCGTCTCGGGGAGCGGCCGGGCGCCGGTATGGGCCGAGGGCGGCGCATGGCCGTGGCGGCGTGACCACCAGGCGTGGAACCCGGCCGTCGCCACCAGCGCCACCGCCGAGATCACCAGCAGGGCGGGGCCGTCGGGCCCGTGCCCGACCAGGTTGGCCGTCACGTCCGCCACCGCGACCGCCGTGAACAGGGCGGCGAGTTCCACCAGGTCGCGTCGCCAGTGGTGCACCGGGCGGCCGTTCTTGGCGCGCCTCACATCAGACATGTCTGGAGTCATGCAAGTACTGTGCAGGAACGGTGTTGCGTGATCACGAACGCTTTGTGACTGATCGGTTAAGTATAGATCTGTCCTTTTTGTTGCCTTTTGTACGAGATTTCGTACGCGGCGGCGCCCGCGATGCCGCGCACCGGGGGATGACGCCGGTGCGCGGCGCGGTGATCGAGAGTAGCCGAGCGGCGGGCCCGTTACTGGCCCACGCGGCCCGGCTGCAGCACCTGGGTGAACAGAACAGTACCGTCCTGCTCGCGCAGACGGACCGTCAACTCACCGCTGTCGCCGTCGATGTCGACCTCGCCGAAGAACTGGTAACCCCCGGCGGGCGAGACGTTGGAGGCGGTCGGCGCCTTCACGAACACCCGCTCCGGGCCGAACGTGCCGTCGAGCGCGCTCGCAGGGAACGCGCCGGCGTTGAGCGGGCCGGAGACGAACTCCCAGAACGGCTCGAAGTCGGTGAAGGCGGCCCGGGAGGGGTGGTAGTGCTGCGCCGAGGTGTGGTGCACATCGGCCGTCAGCCACAGCGTGCCCGTGATCTTCCGGTGCTTGATGAACCGCAGCAGTTCCGCGATCTGCAGCTCCCGCCCGAGCGGGGCGCCCGGGTCGCCCTGCGCCACCGCCTCGAAGTTCGGCTTGTTCTCCATGGGGTCGGGCACGACCAGGCCCAGCGGCATGTCCGCGGCGATGACCTTCCACACCGCGCGGGACCCGGCCAGCTCCCGCTTGAGCCACGCGAGCTGCTCGGCGCCGAGGATGCCCTGCGGGTCGACCGTCTGGTCGTCGGGCGAGTTCGGGTTCCGGTACGTGCGCATGTCCAGCACGAACACGTCCAGCAGCGGGCCGTGCCGCATGACCCGGTAGACCCGGCCGTGCTTGTCGCCCGGCTGCAGCGTGGAGATCGGGAAGTACTCGCTGAACGCGCGCCGGGCCCGGGCGGCGAGCACGTCGATGCTCTTCTCGGTGTAGCGGGTGTCGGAGGAGGCGATCACCTCGCCCGGGTACCAGTTGTTGCGGACCTCGTGGTCGTCCCACTGGATGATCGACGGCACCTGGGCGTTGAACCGCTTGAGGTTCTCGTCGAGCAGGTTGTAGCGGAAGTTGCCGCGGTACTCGGCCAGGGTCTCGGCGACCTTGGACTTCTCCTCGGTGGTGATGTTCCGCCAGGTGCCGCCGCCGGGCAGGGCCTGGGTGGCCGAGATGGGGCCGTCGGCGTAGATGTTGTCACCGCTGCACAGGAAGAAGTCGGGGTCCAGCTTCGCCATCGCGTCGTAGATCCGGTAGCCGCCGAGGTCGGGGTTGATGCCCCAGCCCTGTCCGGCCAGGTCGCCCGACCACAGGAACCGCACTCCGCCGCGCCGCCCGGCCGGCGTCGTGCGGAAGGTGCCGGTCACCGGCTCGCCGGTGCGGCGCGGGTCGTCCGGGTCGGCCAGCAGCACCCGGTAGTGGATCTGCTCGCCGGCCGGCAGTCCGTGCAGCCGCGTCGTGCCGGTGAAGTCGGTGTCCGGGCCCAGCAGCGGCCCCTGCCATCTGCGCGGGTTGCGGAACGACTCCGTCGCGGCCGTCTCGACGATCATCCGGGCCGGGCGGTCCGAGCGCACCCAGACCAGGCCCGAGTGGGCCGTGACGTCACCGGCCTGGACGCCCCATCCCGCCTGCGGGCGTCCCGACAGGGAGAACGCCGGCGCCGCGCCGAGCGTGGTGGGCAGGGTCAGGGCCGCCGACGCGGCCAGGGAGCCGCGCAGCACGCTGCGGCGGCCGGGGAAGGGACGGTGTGACATGGGATGCGCCTCCGGGGGCGTGTTCCGGCCAATGGACACCGCAACACCTACTGGGGCGCCGCAGCGCGCACGGAAACCACAAGTGAACAACGCACCGCGGCCGCACGGTGGACGACACGCGTGACGCGCGCGTGCCGTCCGGCCCATGCCCTCCCCGAGCGGCCACGGCCGCCTGCCCTGGCCCGCCCGGCGGCGTCAGCGGCTGCCGTCCAGGATGACCCGGGCGACCAGCGCGGGGTCGTCGTTCATCGGGACGTGCCCGCAGCCCGGCAGCCGTACCAGCCGGGCCTTGGGGATGATCAGCTTGGCGCGCACCCCCTGACGGTGCAGCAGCAGCCGGTCCCTGGTACCCCAGGCCACGGTGACCGGCAGCCCGGGCACGTCCTCGGTGAACTGGACGGACGTGCCCGCCCGGAGGGTCTGCGCGAACCCCTCGGCGCGGGCCAGCGCCAGCGTCTCGGCGACGACGGCCTCGGGTGAACGGCGGCCGGGGCGGGCGTAGATGGTGCTCGTCAGGACCGTCCGTCCGGCCGCCGTGCGCGACAGCCGCTCCACCACCGGAAGCGGTGTGGTCCGCGCGGCCTGCCGCATCGCGGCGAGGACCGTGAACGCGTACCGGCGCTCGACGGGGGTCCAGAACCCGGCGGGCGCCAGGGCGGTGACGGACCGTACGAGCTTCTTCCGGCCCAGCTCCAGGGCCAGCAGACCGCCCAGGGAGTTGCCCGCCACATGGGGACGCTCGACGCCCAGCGCCTCGCACAGCGAGCCGAGCGCGGGGACCACGGTCGCCAGGTCGTAGGCGAGTCCGTCCGGCAGGGCCGGGGACGCGCCGAAGCCCGGGAGGTCGACCGCGATCACGTCCCGTTCGGTCGCCAGGATGTCCACGACGGGGTCCCAGGCCTGCCGGTGGTGGCCGATGCCGTGCAGCAGCAGGAGGGGTTCGCCCGCGCCCGCGCGCGCGTAGGAGACGGTCACGGTCCGCGGGCCGTGCGGGGAGGGGACGCTGAAGGAGACCGTGGCCGGCATGGTGCTGCTCCTCGTCTGGGGACACGGGCGATGCGGTAGACAGCTTGTCAGCAATTGCTACCCACGGGTAGCCCCTGTCTCGATGCCGTCGGCCGCAAGCGGTCCGCCGGCCATGTTCCCCCAACCGCCTTGCCCCCTGGGCCGGGTGGGGGCGTGTCGGGCGGGACGGCCGGCGACGACCGTGAACGGAGGCTTCGTCGGCATGTCGTCCGCGCCGCCCCGTGCGAACGCTCCGTGAACCCTCCGTGACGGACCGCGCGGGAGCGCGCCGGCCGAGCGAGGATTGGTCTTGACCAAGGGTGGGGGTCGCCCTATGGTCGCAGAGAACTGCAACAACCTTTAAAAAACAAGGGCGCTTAAACGCCGCCGGGCCACGGCGATCGCGGAGGACAGGGTGGGGGACACGCAGCTCGAATCGGTGCCGGAGCCCAAGTACTGGCACTTGAAGACCGTGCTCACCGAAGCACTCGACTCGGAGTTCTCGGTGGGCGAGATCCTGCCCAACGAACGGGACCTCGCGGCCCGCTTCGGTGTCGCCCGCGCCACGCTCCGTCAGGCGCTGGAACAGCTCGAGCTGGAAGGCCGGTTGCAGCGCCGCCGCGGCGTCGGCACCACCGTCGCCCCACCGCGCGTCGGGGTGGCCGTCGGCTCCGGGGAGCACGCCTGGCCGGGGGCCGCCGGCGACGACTGGCAGCCCACCGACTGCACGGACGCGGCTCCGCCCGCCGCGGTGGCCGACCTCCTGGAGGCCGACCGGGAGGAGCCGGTGCGCACGGTGCGCCGCTCGCGCGTGTCGCACGGTCAGCCCGTCGCCGCGGAGTTGCTCTACATCCCGCACTCCTCCGTGCCCGACCTCTCGGCGATCGACGCGCCCTCGGGTGCGGCACGCGCGCGTGCCGTGCTGCGCGAGCTGCAGCACCTGGAGCTGGAGGGACGGGACCAGTCCGTCGAACTCGGCTCGGCCGGTGCGGAGGACGCCAGGGAACTCGACCGGCTGCCCGGTTCGCCCGTCCTCGTCGTCACCACGCGGTTCCGCGCCGGCGGACGCACCGCCGCGGTCTCGGTCGCGACCTACCGCGCCGACACCTGCCGCCTGACGTTCGGGGGCGACATCGAGATCCACCACGGTCCGGAGCGCCGCGCCTCCTGACCGCGCCGCCGGTGCCGGCGGCCACCGCCGAGAGCAGCAGCCGTCGCGCCCCGGGCCCCTCCGGGGCGCGACGTCACGCGAAGACGCAGGGGCGCGACGCCTCGCGAAGACGCAGGGGCACGAGGCGGGATTCAGCGCCGCGCCGTGACCGTCCCCTCCACCGCGAAGAGCTGCTCCTCCACGTGGTCCAGCGCCAGCCGCAGCGCTCCCGTCGCGACCGCCGCCTCGCCCAGCCGCGACACCGTCACCCTGGGCGGCCGCAGGCAGTAGCGGGCCAGCTCGTGACGGAGTGGATCCAGTACTGCGTCCAGGCCCGCCGCCCAGCCGCCGACCACCACGAGTTCGGGGTCCAGGGCCAGGACGAGGGCCGCCACGTCGTGCACCAGGCGCTGCAGGAAACGGTCCACGGCGGCGCGGGCCCGCTGGTCGCCCTCGCGGGCCAGCGCGAACACATCGGCCACCTGCTGCTCGTCCAGCGGCTGCAGCGGCTCGTCCGTGGTCGACAGCAGCGTCTCCGGACTCGCCTCGCGGCCCAGCAGGTGCAGCGCGCCGATCTCCCCCGCCGCCCCGCCGTAGCCGCGGTGCAGCCGCCCGCCGATCAGCGAACCGGCGCCCGGGCTCAGCCCGGCCAGCACGAACACCACGTCGTCGGACTCGGTGGCGGCCCCCTTCCAGTGTTCCGCGACGGCCGCAGCGTTGGCGTCGTTCTCGACGAGGACCGGGCACTTGAAGGAGCGGCTGAGCCGTTCGCCCAGCTTCAGACCGGTCCACTCGGGCAGGGCCGTGCCGAGGCGCACCGTGCCGTCCGCCTCCACGATCCCCGGGCTGGCCACGCCGACCGCGCGCAGTGAAGCACGGGACACTCCCGACCGGCGCAGCAGTTCGGCCACCGTGCTGCGCAGCCGCTCCAGCCGCTCGTCGGCCGGCGCGGTCTCGGAGACCTCCTTGGTCAGGCTGCCCAGCTCACGTCCGTCGAGATCGGCCAGCAGCGCGGTCACCCGGTGGGCGCCGACGTCCAGCCCCAGCAGGTGCCCCGCCTCCGCCCGGAACCGGAACCTGCGCGCGGGCCGTCCCTGCCGCCGGGCCGTGCCCTCCTCGGCCGCCGCCTCCACCACCAGCCCGGCCTCGATCAGACCCTCGACGACCCCCTCGACGGTCGGCCGGGACAGCCCGGTCACCCGGGTGATCTCGGTGAGCGTCGCGCAGTCCGAGGCGCGCAGCGCGTGCAGCACCACCGCGGAGTTGATCCGCCGCAGCAGAGAGGGGTCCCCGCCGGTCAGCCCCACCGTCGTCCTCCCAGCTCGTGCGCGTGTGGGCCGGATCGTACTCGGCACCGCCCGCGCCCGCGAGGGCCGGGCGGGGCGGGCGTGCGGTCCGGGGTGCGGGCGACGGTGACGCTGCTCGCCCGGACCTGGAACGTGCGGCGCCGGGACGCCCGAGGGCCGGGCCTGTGACGCTGCGCCAATTGTCAGTGGTGACTGGTCTACTGGACGCATGACCATCGACCATCACCTGGCCACGATCGACCGGCTGTGCGTGCGGGAGTTCCCCGCGCGGCCCGGCCGGTCGGACGTGGGCTACGGGGGGCCCGGGTTCCACATCGCCGAGTTAACGGTGAGCGTCGGCCTCGGTACGGGCGACGGCGCGGCGCGGGAGCGGACGGCGGAGGACATCGACGCGTGGAAGGAAGCGATCGCCCAGCGGCTGAACGACCGGTGGGGGCAGGGGCAGCGCTGGGGCATGCTGACCCTCGGCGTGCGCAGGGCGCGCGGCGAGGAGATACCGGAGCCCTGGGCGCTCCTCGGTGACCAGGTGCACGAGGTGTGCATGTGGCAGGCGGACGGCACCGGCCGGTGGGTCGCCCTGGGGGTGGCCGAGCGCGACGAGACCGACGAGATACGACTCCTCGCGGTCGTCACGGCCATAGACCCGCCCTGACCGACCGGGCCGGGCAGCGTTGCACGGCACGGCACAGCCGGAGGACGGGGACGCGTTCCCGGAACGGCTGGTGGCCGAGCGCCGAGTGGTCATCCGGCTGAGGGTGCCGAGTGGTCGTCCGGCCGAAGGTGGACCGGCTGTACGGAACGGCGCTCGACGCCACCGGCTAGGACGTCGGGTCCGTGCCGGCCCTCCGCTGTCGCGGCAGATCGCCGTCCCGCGCCGCCCGCCTCAGCCGTGCGAACTCCTCCGCCATCGTCTCCGCCGTCCAGTGCGCGTTGAGGCCGCTCGGATTGGGCAGCACCCAGATGCGGCTGGAGCCGATCGTCCGCTCCTGCGGACCGACACGGGCCGTGCGGTCCTCGAAGGCCGCCCGGTACGCGGTCACACCGACCACGGCCAGCCACGTCGGCCGCAGCCGCTCCACCTTGGCGCGGAGAATCCGTCCGCCCTCGCGGTACTCCTCGGCGGTCAGCTCGTCGGCCCGCGCGGTCGCCCGCGCCACCACGTTGGTGATCCCGAGCCCGTACGACGGCAACTCGGCCTGCTCGGACGGCTTCAACAGGCGCGGAGTGAAGCCCGACAGGTGCAGTACGGGCCAGAAGCGGTTGCCGGGGCGAGCGAAGTGATGGCCCGTGGCCGCCGTCATCAGCCCCGGGTTGATACCGCAGAACAGCACGTCGAGGCCGTCCGCGACCACGTCCGGTACCAGACGGTCGCGGGCGGCCTCGAGTTGAGCCGGGGTGAACCGGGTCAGAGGATCGCCCCCGGGGTGTAGCCGGCGGCCTCCGGGTGCTGCTTCACGATCTCCTCGACGCGGGCGACGACCGAGGCCACCTGGTCGGCCGCGGCGCCCGTGAAGGATAGCTTGTCCGCCATCAGCGCGTCCAGTTCGGCGCGGTCCAGCGGGATGCGCTCGTCGGAGGCCAGGCGGTCCAGCAGCTCGTTGCGCTCGGCGCCCTGCTCGCGCATCGCGAGGGCGCAGGCGACCGCGTTCTCCTTGATGGCCTCGTGCGCGACCTCACGGCCCACGCCCGCGCGCACGGAGGCCATCAGCACCTTGGTGGTGGCGAGGAACGGCAGGTAGCGGTCCAGCTCGCGGGCGACGACCGCAGGGAAGGCGCCGAACTCGTCGAGCACCGTCAGGAACGTCTCCAGCAGCCCGTCCAGTGCGAAGAACGCGTCCGGCAGCGCGACCCGGCGCACCACCGAGCACGACACGTCGCCCTCGTTCCACTGGTCGCCCGCCAGCTCGCCGGTCATCGAGGCGTAGCCGCGCAGGATCACCATCAGACCGTTGACGCGCTCGCAGGAGCGGGTGTTCATCTTGTGCGGCATCGCGGAGGAGCCGACCTGACCCGGCTTGAAACCCTCGGTCACCAGCTCGTGCCCGGCCATCAGCCGGATCGTCTTCGCCAGCGACGACGGCGCCGCGGCCAACTGCACCAGCGCGGTGACCACCTCGTAGTCGAGGGAGCGCGGGTAGACCTGCCCGACGGAGGTGAAGGCCTGTGAGAAGCCGAGGTGCCCGGCGATCCGGCGCTCCAGCTCGGCCAGCTTGCCGGCGTCGCCGCCCAGCAGGTCCAGCATGTCCTGGGCCGTGCCGACGGGGCCCTTGATGCCGCGCAGCGGGTAGCGGCCGAGCAGCTCCTCGACCCGGCTGTAGGCGACGAGCAGCTCGTCGGCGGCCGTGGCGAAACGCTTGCCGAGGGTGGTGGCCTGCGCCGCCACGTTGTGGGAGCGGCCGGCCATCACCAGCTCGCCGTACTCGCCCGCGAGCTTGCCCAGACGCGCAAGGACGGCCACCGTGCGGTCGCGCATCAGCTCCAGGGAGAGCCGGATCTGCAGCTGCTCGACGTTCTCGGTGAGGTCACGGGAGGTCATGCCCTTGTGCACCTGCTCGTGCCCGGCCAGCGCGTTGAACTCCTCGATGCGCGCCTTCACATCGTGCCGGGTGACCTTCTCACGCTCCGCGATCGAGGCGAGGTCGACCTGGTCGAGGACGCGCTCGTAGTCGGCGATCGCCTCGTCCGGCACCTCGATCCCGAGGTCCTTCTGGGCCCGCAGCACGGCGAGCCAGAGCTGTCGCTCCAGCCTCACCTTCTGCTCGGGCGACCAGAGCGTGGCCAGCTCGACGGAGGCGTAGCGTCCGGCGAGGACGTTCGGGATACGGGGCTTTGCGGGCGCAGCAGTCACGTACGAATTCTACTGGCGATTCGTGCAGGCCAGCGCCGCGGGCCGATTCGGCGGAAACCACGAGACGCCGGTCACAACGGCTGTCGCACCAGCGGGGGCCGGGGGAGGCTCCGCCGCCCCGGGTGGGGCGGCGGGCGACGCCCGTACCGCTACCGGGCCGGGCCCTCGTACGGCAGCAGTTCCGGGCGCTTGGCCGGGCGGCCGTCCCCGGAGCGCGGCGCGATCAAGCCTAAGCCCCCGAAGGCGAAGAGTTGCGGAGCGGAGCGGGACGTACCCGGGGGCCCCGCCGTCGCCTGACGGTCCGGCCTGTCCCGACGAAGACCAGAGCGGAGGAGACCCGTACCACCCGGGGCCCGTGGAATCCGCGCAGCCGCAACGTCACGCGACGGCCCACCCCCGACGTCAGGGGACATTACGGGCGAACCGTCGAGCCGCTCAGCGACCGAACCCGTCGACGGATCGAGGTCGGAGGCGGGTCACGTCGTGCCGCGGACGTTCAAGCTCGGTGTCAGGACGATAGGGGGTGGCAGTTCGCCTGCGAGGAGTCGGTCGACTTGGTGGATGGCCAGTTCGCCCAGCCGTCGTTTGTCGAGGTGGAGGGTGGTCAGCGGCGGGTCGACCAGATCGACGACGCTCAGCCCGTCGTAGCCGACCAGTGCGCAGTCGTCCGGTACTCGGACGCCGAGCCGGCGGGCGGCTCGCAGCGCGCCGATCGCAACCAGATCGTTGAAGGCGACCACGGCGGTGAGGTCCGGGTGCGCCGCGTGCAGCGCCTCGAACGCGGCGGCACCCCCGGCCGGGGACTGCTCACCCATGACAATCCAGCCCTCGTCGACGGGCAGCGCATGTTCGGCGACGACCTCGAGGAAGGTGCGGCGCCGGACCATCGGGGCGGTCAGGCACTCGCAGTCGATCAGGCCGATCCGGCGGTGACCGCGGTCGATGAGGTGCTGCATCCCGGCCCGGATTCCCGCCGCGGTGTCGATGTGGACCAACGCGTGGTTCGACGAGTCCAGCCCGCGATCGACTACAACAAGCGGCACGGTGCCCACGTACGGCTCTAGCTGCGCATCGGGATGGCTGATGTAGCCGACGAGAGCGTCAACCTGTTGGCCGAGTGAGCGGACCAGGGCCAGCTCCCGGGACCGATCGTTCTCGGTGCTGGCCACGAGCACCTGCCAGTCGCGTTCGTCCGCGGCCGCAATCACTCCTGCCACGAACTCCGGGAAGAAGGGGTTGACCACGTCGGGGACGATGAGCCCGACGGATACGACGTCCGGGCGGACCAGCCCCCGGCCGAACCGGCTGGGCCGGTACCGCAACTGCCTTGCGACATCGAGCACGCGTTGCTGAGTCGCCGGATCTATCTCCCCCTTGCCGTTGATCGCCCGGGAGACGGTCTGATGGGACACGCCTGCCGCCTGAGCAACGTCGCGGAGCGTGACGCGCTTGACGGTTCTCATACCCCGCTCCCGCTGGTCTTCCGTTCCCCGCTGTCCGGCCACGTCGCCCACTCACTTCTGTTCCTGTGCCGCCCTGTGTCCAAGTCAACCAGGTTCACCGGCCAGCCGCGTCATCACCAGCCCGGCACTGCTGCGAGAGCAAGGCGCCCAGAACGCCACCGGCGGATCGTGAGCCGTCTGGCGGCGGGCGTTGACGGGCTCTGCTCCCTTGGGCGAGAATCACGTTAACGGTCACGTTAACGGTAACGGACCGGGCGACAGGAGAGCACGGTGGTTTCTTTGAGGGGTCCTCTACCGCACGAGCCCCACCCGATGTTCCGTGGCGTGTTCCGCAGCTGGCACGCGAAGGCGGGCGTCTTTTCGGCGCTGCCGGACGCACCTGTGGAGCCGGATGATCCGCAGCCTTGGTGGCGCCGACTGAGAGTTCGGAGGCAGAAGCCGAGCAGCGGTGGATCTTCGCTCAGCCGGTCCACGGCGCGTCCCCGGGGCTGTCCTGCCTCCACTGGGGTGGTGAGGAGCTGACAAGCAGTGTTCCGTGGTTCGACGATCAGGTCCTCCGGCGAGGGGCGGATCGAGGCTGAGTCCCTGGCGGCGAGGCGACGAACGTGCCGGTCGCCGGAGCATTGCTGCGAACACCGGTGGCAGTGACGCCTGGGGCGCGGCGAGATTGCCGAGGGGCGCCACGTCCTCGTGCCGGGCCAGTCGACGGCCTGTCCCGTCCACCGGTGTCGACTCTGCAACCCGTACGTCGTCGCTCCACCGTGTGGTGTCGACCGCCAGCGTGCGCGTGACGCACCGGATGAGCTCGGCGGCCTTGCGCAGCCGTTTGTTGTGGCCGGACTGATGGGGCAGACAAGGGAACAGATGCCACAGGTGAGCGCGCGCGTGTCGCAACCACCGGGCCTCGGAGGTGAAGTCGAGCATTGCTCGCATCATCGCCAAGGTGACCAGCTCGGCATCGCTGCGCTGTGGCGTGATGCCCACGGCTGGCCGCCAGGGGGCGAGCTACGGCGAATCCTTCAGCAGATCGTCGGTCTTGACGTAAAAGCGCGGTCGCGAGGATGTCCAGCTCTGTCTTCACGCACCGACGTTGGACTCCCTCGTCTCATGCGTGCAGACGATCTTCTGAAGTAATCGATCATTTACGCGGTCGAGCGTCTGCGGGCCAGTTCCCTTTCTTCCTCGGGCAGCGCGTCAGCGACCAGCAGCCGCGGCAGTAGGTCCGGCTCGAGTGTCATCGCGCGGAAGACGAGTGCCACGGTCACGTCGTGGTCGGGCCGGTGCACAATCTCGACCGGGTCGGAGACCCGGATGTCTCCCGGCTCGATCACGCGCAGATACGCGCCCGGAACCGCGGCCTGGGTAAACCGCTTGATCCAGCCCTCTCGCTCCAGCCATCCCTGGAACGTCGCACATGGGATCCTCGCGCACGACACCTCCAGGACGACATCCGGCCCGATGCGCCAACGCTCGCCGATCAGGGCGCCGTTGACATCGAGGCCGTAAGTCGTGAGGTTCTCCCCGAACACGCCGTTGGCAAGCGGCCTGCCCAGTTCGGCCTCCCACTCGTCGAGATCCTCGCGGCCATAGGCGTAGACGGCTTGATCGGAACCGCCATGGTGCTTCACGTCGTAGACGCGGTCCCCTACGAGACCGACCTCGCCGGTGCCCTTGGGACCGGGTGCGATGACGGCGACCGGACCATCGACAGGCCGCTTGTCGATGCCTGTCGCACTGAGGCCCTTCCAAGGGTTGGGTCGAGGCTTGCCGACATTGACGGAGAGCAGCTTCATGCGCGCGAGGGTACGGACCTCTGCACGCCGGGGCGACTCATTTCCCTGCCAACCCCTGGAAACCGCCGACGGGGCGGCGTGGAGCGGGAGGCAATGACGCCAGCCGCGGATCGGCGAACCTCAGCGGGCGATGGCAGGGGGAGGTGGCGCCTCGCGTTGAATTGGTGCATGGCAGCCGGGCGGGGCTCCGGGTCAGGTGTTGCGGGTCAGGAGGTTGATGACGTTTCGCTGGTCATCGGATCTCGTTCTCAGGGTGGTTGCTGTCGTAGGACTCGCGTGCCCGTGCGATGCCTGCGCGGTGTTCGAGCGACCAGTCGGCGAGCGCCTTGACGAGGTGGGTGAGGCTCGCGCCGGTCTCCGTGAGTCGGTAGTCGACCTGGGCCGGCACGGTCGGATAGACGGTCCGAAGGACCAGTCCGTCTCGCTCCAGCCTGCGCACCGTCAGGGTCAGCATTCGTTGGGAGATTCCATCGATGGCGCGCTGGAGTTGCCGAAAGCGTCGCGGGCCGTTGGCGAGTTCGACGATGACGAGGACCGACCACTTGTCACCGACCCGGTCGAGAACGTCTCTGATCCCGCAGTCGGGGTGGTCCGGCTGTCCGCACGGCTCAAGCTCGGCGGCCGGGTCACGGCACCAACGGATCGCGCCGTACACGCCCCGCCACAACGGCAAGGTGTAGCGATACAACCGGATCCTGACCGAGGAGTTCCTCTACGCCCGGACCCGGCAATCCGAAGACCAACGACGCCAAGAGCTCGACGTGTGGAGCATCCGCTACAACTACCACCGACCCCGCAGCGGCGCGGGGGGACAACCGCCGGCCGCACGACTACGTGACCGCGTCACCAACGTCGTGGCCTCTTACAGTCAGGTGGCGTTCCGCCAGGTGGGGTAGGGGATCAAGGCCGGAATCCGCAAGTCGAAGCTGGTGGCCCCGCCGGCTCGGGCGTTCACCCGGCTTCAGCGGGACGCTTCCCGGACAGCCTCGACGGAGATCGCCACGGGCCTCGGACCGGAACGCGGAGCGCTTGATCCCCTGCACCACGTCGCGGGGCACGGCCCCGGTTAGGGCCACACCTGCCGCCAGTCCGTCACAGGGCCGGGGTTTCTGTGGTCCGCAGGCGTGACCCAGAAAGCTTTGCCCAGCTCAGCGCTAACCTGGGCGCCTGTCCGGCCGTCCCCGGAGGAGCGGCCGGTCAGCCGCCGCCCTATCCACGGCAGCAGATGCTGCCGGGTGAAGCGGACGTCCGCGGTCCGGCGGTCGAGCCAGCTCAGCGGCGCGGTCGGGGGCGGAGGTGTGCGCCACTCCGTGTCCTCCGCCTCGTATCCGAGCGCCTGCCACACGGCTTCCGCCACCCGGCGGTGCCCCTCGGCCGTCAGGTGCAACCGGTCCACGTCCCACAGCCGCGGGTCGGCGAGCGACGGCGCGCCGTACAGGTCGACGACGAGCGCGCCGTGTCGCGCGGCGAGGTCGTCGACGCAGGCGAACAGCTCCTCCATACGGGGCCGGAAGCGTTCGAGGACCGGGCCCTGCCGGCCGGGGCTGCGCATCAGGACGAGCTGCTTGCACGACGGGGCCAGGCGTTCCACGGCCTGGGTCAGCAGCGCTCGTACGCGCCCCATGTCGCACTTGGGCCGCAGCGTGTCGTTGAGCCCGCCGACCAGGGTGACCACGTCGGCGCCCATCGCCGCGGCGAGGTCCACCTGCTCGTCGACGATCTGACCGATCAGCTTGCCGCGCACGGCGAGGTTGGCGTACCGGAATCCGGGGGTCTGTGCGGCCATTCGGCCCGCGAGGACATCGGCCCAGCCGCGGTAGGTCCCATCGGGCAACAGGTCCGACATGCCCTCGGTGAAGGAGTCGCCGACGGCGACCAGGCTGGAGTAGGTGGGGTTCGTCTGCATGGCGCCGTAGATGCTATCCCGACCGCCCCTGCTCCATACTCACCGGTCGGTCAGTTCGTTCCGGGGCGTCACCACCCGGCCGGGACATCGCGGGGCGGCCCGGCACCCGACGGCCACCGTCCGGGGCGTACGCCGGCGGCGGGCCCCGTCGCATGCCCGTCCTGCCCGCCCCCGCCCCGGCGGCGAGGCGGGGGCGGCGGCGAAGCCCCTCGGCGGGCCCGGGGGCGGCGCCCCGGCCCGCTCGCGGGGACGCCGGCCCGGCGTCGGGCCGGCCGGCGGCCCGGGGCGTCAGGCCGGCTGGCCGAAAAGCTGGCGCAGCACGTCCTCCATCGTCATCAGGCCGGACAGGCGGCCGTCCGTGCCCAGGACCGCGGCCAGGTGGGTGCGGCTGCGGCGCATGGCGGTGAGGACGTCGTCCAGCGGGGTGGTCTCGCGCACCCGGGCGACGGGCCGCATGTCCCGCAGCCGGAACGGCACATCCCGTGGTGAGGCGTCCAGGGCGTCCTTGACGTGGAGGTAGCCGACGATCCGCCGGCCCTCGTCCACCACCGGGAAACGCGAGAAGCCGGACCGGGCCGACAGCTCCTCCAGTTGCTCGGGAGTGACGCCCACGTGCGCGTAGACGACGCGCTCCAGCGGCACCACCACGTCGCGCACGGGCCGTCGGCCCAGGATGAGCGCGTCGTGCAGCCGCTCCTGTGCGCGGTCGTCGATGAGCCCGGCCGCGCTGGAGTCCTTGACCAGCCGCACCAGTTCGTCGTCCGAGAACGTGGCCGCGACCTCGTCCCGTGTCTGCACCCGCAGCAGCCGCAGCAGCCCGTTCGCGAACGCGTTGACCGCGAAGATCACCGGGCGCAGCGCCCGGGACATGCCCACCAGCGGCGGGCCGAGCAGCAGCGCCAGCCGGACCGGCTCGGCGAGCGCGATGTTCTTCGGCACCATCTCGCCGAACAGCATGTGCAGATACGTCGCCAGCGACAGCGCGATCACGAACGACACCGCACGCCCCGCGCTCTCGGGCACACCCACCGCGTGGAACACCGGCTCCAGCAGGTGCTCGATCGCCGGCTCGGCGACCACACCGAGGACCAGGGTGCACAGGGTGATGCCGAGCTGCGCGGCGGCGAGCAGCGCCGACACGTGCTCCAGCCCCCACAGCACGCTGCGCGCCCGTCGCTCGCCCGCCTCGGCGCGCGGTTCGACCTGGCTGCGCCGCACGGAGATCAACGAGAACTCGGCGCCCACGAAGAAGGCGTTCGCGACCAGCGTCAGCAGGCCGATCAGCAATTGGACGACGGTCACCGTTCCCCCTCCTCGAGGGTGCGCGGCGCGTGCATGAGCACGCGCGCGGCCCTGTGTCCCGACGCGTCCACCACGTCCAGCCGCCAGCCGGCCACCTCGACGCGGTCGCCCTTGACCGGTATGCGGCCCAGTTCCGTGGCGACGAGTCCGGCCAGCGTCTCGTACGGCCCCTCCGGCACCCGGAGCCCCACGCGCGCGAGCTGGTCGACGCGGGCCGAGCCGTCGGCCGAGTACAGGGCCCGGCCGACGGCGTCCAGTCCGGCCGGCGCCAGGTCGGGCGTCTCGTGCGGATCGTGCTCGTCGCGTACCTCGCCGACGACCTCCTCGACGATGTCCTCCAGGGTGGCGACCCCGGCGGTGCCGCCGTACTCGTCGATGACGACGGCGATGGTGTTCTTGCCGGAGAGCCGGTCCAGCAGCCGGTCGACGGTGAGCGATTCGGGGACGAACAGCGGTTCGCGTATCAGTTGTGCGACGGAGCGCAGCGGTCGTTCCTCGGCGGGCACGGTGAGGATGTCCTTGATATGGGCGGTGCCGACGACCGAGTCCAGGCTGCCGCGGTAGACGGGGAATCGCGACAGGCCCGTCGCGCGCGTCGCGTTCGCCACGTCCGCGCAGGTGGCCTGGGCGTCCAGGGCGACGACCTGGACGCGCGGGGTCATCACGTTCTCCGCGGTCAGGTCGGCGAGGTTCAGGGTGCGGACGAACAGCTCGGCGGTGTCCGCCTCCAGAGCGCCCTCCTTCGCCGAGTGCTGGGCGAGCGCCACCAGTTCCTGGGGCCCGCGCGCGGAGGCCAGCTCCTCGGCCGGCTCGAAGCCGAAGCGGCGCACGACACGGTTGGCCGTGTTGTTCAGATGCGTGATGAAGGGGCGGAACGCACGGCTGAACCAGCGCTGCGGCGCGCCCACCCGCTTGGCCACGGCCAGCGGAGAGGAGATGGCCCAGTTCTTCGGCACCAGCTCGCCGACCACCATCAGGAACACCGTCGACAGGGCGGTGCCGATGACCAGGGCCACGGACGGGGCCGCGGAGCGGGGCACGCCCAGCGCCTCGAGCGGGCCCGCGATCAGCTTGGCGATCGACGGCTCGGAGAGCATGCCGACCACCAGGTTGGTGACCGTGATCCCGAGCTGCGCGCCGGAGAGCTGGAACGTCAGGTTCCGTACGGCCTTGAGGGCGCCGGCCGCGCCGCGCTCACCGCGCCGCGCGGCATGCTCCAGCTCGCTGCGCTCGACCGTGGTGAGGGAGAACTCCGCCGCGACGAAGACACCGCAGGCCACCGAGAGCAGGACCGCCACCAGCAGGAGGAGCACTTCGATCATCGGGTCACCTCCGTCCCAGGATCGGCCAGGGGCGCGGGGGCCGCGCGATCTCGGGTACTGGGAGGCTCGCCCATGGAAGGACGCTCACACCTTTCATGGTGGGACGGGTTGACCCCGACAGGCGGTCGGCTTGACGTCTCCATGGTAAAGGATCGGCAAAGTAGTTCCGTGCGGCTCAGTCGGTGAGCGGCTTCACCCACCGCCGCCAGTGTTCCTCGGGCGCGTACCCGGCCGCCCGCCACGCGTGGTGCGCGGTCTCGTTGCGCTGCAGCACCATCGCGTCCCCGCGGCGCCCCCCGAGCCGCACGAACCGCTCCTCCGCCGAGGCCAGCAGCGCCGAGCCGACGCCCTGCCGCCGCCGCTGCGGGTGCACCGCGAGCCGGTACAGATGGCAGCGCCAGCCGTCGAAGCCCGCGATCACCGTGCCGACCAGCTCGCCGTCCTGCTCGGCGAGGATCAGCGCCTCCGGGTCGCGGTCGACGAGCCGCTCCACCCCGGCCCGGTCGTCGCTGATGCTCGTGCCCTCCGCGGCCACCTTCCAGAAGGCCAGCACGGAGTCCAGGTCCTCGGGCCGGGCGGCCCGTACGCGTAGTTCACTCATGCGGCGATCCGATCACGCCGGGCCGCGCCGGATCCCGGATTTCCGGCATGCGGACGGCACGGGGAGACCTCCGCACCGCTACGCGCCCCGCAGCGCCTCCATGACCGGCGCGAACGCCTCCATGGACGGCTCCAGGACGGTGAGGTACGTGAAGCCGTACCGCTCGCGCTGCGCCCGCACCTGCTCGACGATCTGCTCCAGGGTGCCGATCAGGAAGATGGGCAGCTCCAGTGCCTCTTCCGGCGTCAGGTTCGGCAGGTGCTCCAGCAGCGGGCGCACGGCGGCCTCCCGGTCCTCGGTGACGACGACCCGCTGGATGAGCACGTTCAGTTCGGCCGGCTCGCCGCGGCCCGCCGCGAGCTTGCGGTACAGGGCCACGCGCTCGTCGAGCTGCTCCGCCGGGATCGGCTCGAGCTGTCCCGTCGTGCTCCCCGGCACCGAGCGCGCCCCCGTGAACGCGGCGATGTCGGCGTGCTCGGCGGTGAGCTTCAGCATCCGGTCGCCGTTGGCGCCGATCAGCAGCGGCACCCGCGGCCGCTGCACCGGCTGCGGGCGGTGCTCCTCGGAGGCGAGCAGGCGGTCCAGCGTCTCCACCGTGTGCCGCAGATGGTCCACGCGCTCCCGCGGGGAGCCGTACGGCAGCCCGGCCTTGTCGTGCTCCGCCCGGACGTAGCCGGTGCCGAGCCCCAGCTCCAGCCGGCCACCGGTCAGCGCGTCCGTCGTGGCCACCTCGCGGGCCAGCAGCGCGGGGTTCCAGAAGCCGGCGTTGAGCACGAAGGTGCCCACCCGGGGACGCTCGGTCGCCTCGGCGGCCGCGACCAGCGCCGGAAACGGAGCGGGCCAGCCGAGGTGGTCCGGGACGAGGATGACGTCGTAGCCGAGTTCCTCGGCCCGCCGGCACTTGGCGCGCCACTCACCGGCCGGGGCGGGCTCGAGCATGTTGACGCCGAAACGGAACGGACGCGGCATGAACTCTCCTCTGCAGCAACGGACTTGAGCGCCACACCCGATTCCATCACTCGTGCGCGATCGCCGCCAGCACATTCATGCGTGACGCACGCAATGCGGGAAGCAGCGCCGCCACCACGCCCACGACCGCCGAGCCCACCATGACGGCGACGAGGGTGACCCATGGAATGGCCAGCGCCTTCATGCCCTGCAGCGCGAGCACCCGCTGGGCGGACACACCCCACACCAGTCCCAGCGCCAGCCCGAGGACGGCCCCGAAGACCGCGATCACCACCGACTCCAGTCTGATCATGCGGCGCAACTGCCGCCGGGCCAGCCCGATCGCGCGCAGCAGACCGATCTCCCGGGTGCGTTCGACGACCGACAGGGCCAGGGTGTTGACCACCCCGAGCACCGCGATGACGATCGCGAGGCCCAGCAACGCGTACACGAGGTAGAGCAGCACCGCGATCTGGTCGTGCACCAGTTTCTTGTAGTCGGCCTGGTCGCGGGCCTGGACCTGCGGGTAGGGGGCGAGGGTCGTCGTCAGCCGGGCCCGCAGCGCGTCCTTGGAGGTGCCGGGTGCCGCGTTCACGAACAGGGCGGTGTCCTGTCCCTGCGGCACGTACTTCTCCAGAGTCCCCATCCCGAAGATCAGTCCGCCCCGGGTGCTGAAGTTGTTCGACCCGGCCTGGTTCGTGAGCGCGCCGATCCGAAGGACGGTGTGGCGTTCGCCCGGGAACTGGACGGGGATCGCGGTGCCGAGGCGTACGCCGTGGTCCTGCGCGAACGTCACGTCCATGGCGAGGGCGCCGTCCGCCAGCGCGGTGGCCGTGTCGCCCCGGACGTAGGCGAGGTGGGCGACGTCGTCGAGCCGCCGGTCGAAGGCCGTGGCCGAGGTCTTGATCCGATCGCCGTCCGGCAGCGTGATCGCGACGGGCGTGTACCGCTGCCGTACGACGAGCCCGGCACCCTTCGTGGCCCGGACCCGTTCGGTGATCTCCTGCGGGAAGGGCAGAGGGCTTCCCGATCTGTTCTGCACCACGAAGTCGGCGCCCAGCGTCTTGTCGATCTGCTGGTCGAACGACCTGGACATGGATGTGCTCGCCACCGACATCCCGGCCACCAGCGCGAGTCCCACCACCAGGGCGGACGCGGTGGCCCCGGTGCGGCGCGGGTTGCGCAGGGCGTTGCGCTGGCTCATCCGGCCGACGGACCCGAACAGGGCGGGGAAGGCGGCACCCAGGACCCGGATCAGCGGCCGTACCAGCAGCGGGCCCGCCATCACGGTCGCGACGAGCGTGAGCACCACGCCCACCCCGAGCAGCGTGGTGGCCGGCGCGGTACTCGCCGCCCGGGCGCAGCCCGCCAGCGCGGCCACGCCGAGGGCGCCGACGATCGCGCCCGCCACCGCCCGGAGCTTCAGCGGCCGTCCCACACCGGCGACCTCGGCGTCCGTCAGGGCCGCCATCGGGGAGACGGCGGACGCGCGCCGGGCGGGGAGGTACGCGGCGACGAAGGTGACACCGACGCCGACCACGTAGGCCGCGACGGGCGTCACCCAGCCGATCACCATCTCCGTGGACCTGATGTTCATCCCGAACACGCTCATCAGCCGGATGAGCCCGGCGGCGAGCCCGATGCCCGCGACGAGGCCGAGCGTCGAGCCGGCCAGTCCGAGCAGCAGCGCCTCGGTCAGCACGGACCGGCGCACCTGCCGCCGGTCGGCGCCCAGGGCGCGCAGCAGGCCCAGCTCGCGGGTGCGCTGGGCGATCAGCATCGAGAACGTGTTGACGATGAGGAACACGCCCACGAGCACGGCGATGCCGGCGAAGGCCAGCATCACGTACTTGATCACGTCGAGGAACGTGCCGAGCCGGTCGGTGTCGGACTCGGCCTGTTCGGCCGCGGTCCTCAGGTCGTAGGAGGTCGTGCCGATCGCGGCGGCGATCCGCTGCTCGAGGCGGGCATCGGTCACACCCGGTGCCGCGTCCGCCGCGATGGTGGTGGCCAGGCCGGGCCGGCCGAGCAGCTTCGTCTGAGCCGTGGGGGTGTCCAGGAACACCAGTGCGGCGCCCGGGTTGGTGGTGGTGAAGGTGGCGATGCCGACGACCCGCACCCTGAACGAGCCGGGCCGGGCGAGCACCGTCAGCGTGTCACCGATCCGCACGTGCTTGTGGCGGGCCGTGTCCGCGTCCAGCAGTGCCTCGCCCGCACCGTGCGGCGCGTGCCCTGAGGTGAGTCGCACGGGGCTGTGCTCGGTGACGTACCAGTTCCTGGCGATGGTGGGTGCGCCGGTGGTCGGCCCCACCGGATCGTTCCCGCGGTCGACGACGGTGACGTCCTGCACGGTGACATCCGCATGGGCGGCGGCGACGCCGTCGACCCCGGCGATCCGGGCGGCCAGCGAGGCCGGGAGGGTGGCCGTCTCCCCGGACGGGATCCCCGAGGACAGCTCCTCCCGGGGGCTCACGGTCACATCGGCCGCCGTGGAGGCGAACAGCCGGTCGAAGGTCCGGGACACCGTGTCGGAGAAGATCAGGCTGCCCGCGACGAACGCCACCGACAGGAGAACGGCCAGCGCGGAGAGGGTGAGCCGTCCCTTGTGGGCGAGGAAACTGCGCAGCGTCGCCTTGAGCACGGTCGCCTCAGCTCTCGCGGCCGAAGGTCTCGTCGAGGGCCGCGGGGACGGTGTCGGAGCCGGGGGTCTGCGGGCTCCGCCCGGCGAAGAGGCGCATGCGCTCCAGCACGGCCTCGGCCGTGGGCCGCTCCATCTCGTCCACGATCCGCCCGTCCGCCAGGAACAGCACCAGATCGGAGTGGGCCGCCGCGCCCGGATCGTGGGTGACCATGACGACGGTCTGCCCCAGCTCGTCGACGGCCCTGCGCAGGAACCCCAGCACCTCGAGCCCCGCCCGCGAGTCCAGGTTGCCCGTCGGCTCGTCCGCGAAGATCAGCTCGGGGCGGGACGCCAGCGCCCGGGCGCACGCGACACGCTGCTGCTGCCCGCCGGAGAGCTGGGAGGGCCGATGCCCGAGCCGGTCCCGCAGCCCCAGTGTGTCGATCACGTGGTCGAGCCACTGCGGGTCCGGCTTGCGGCCCGCGATGTCCATGGGCAGCGTGATGTTCTCGGCCGCGTTCAGCGTCGGGATCAGATTGAACGACTGGAACATGAAACCGATCCGGTCCCGGCGCAGCCGGGTCAGGTCCCGGTCCTTCAGGCCGGTGATCTCGGTGTCGCCGAGCCACACCCGGCCCGCCGACACCGTGTCGAGCCCCGCCAGGCAGTGCATCAGCGTGGACTTCCCGGATCCGGAGGGGCCCATCACCGCGGTGAAGCGGCCGCGCGCGATGTCCACGTCGACCGAGTCGAGGGCGAGCACCGCCGTCTCGCCCGACCCGTACGCCTTCGTCAGGCCCCGGGCACGGGCGGCGACGCCGTCCGCCTCCGCGCGTCCCGGTGCGTGCTCCGCTGCAGCAGTGGACAAGACCGCCTCCTTCGTCGTGCACGTCCCGACGTTCTCTGGTCTTCTCTGTACCGGCCGATTCCCGGTCTTCCCTGTACCGGCCGAGCGTAGTGTGATGCACGGCACACCGGGTATTCCCCCAGGTACCCGACGGTCGCCGCGGCCACCCGCTTGCCGGTGCTAGCGCTCCGGCGCTAGCGTCGGGGTATGGCGAAGACCCAGCTGAACGTGAGGGTGGACGAGGACACCGCCCGAGCCGCCCGCGAACGTGCCCTGGAGCGTGGCATGAGCGTCAACCGGTACATAGAAGAGCTGGTGCGACAGGACACCGGGGAGGCCGGTCACACGTTCGTGGAGGCGGCCGCCGACTTCATGAAGCAGTACGAGTCCGTCTTCGCCGAGGAGTTCGGCACCGCCGGCGGGAGTTCCCCCGAGCACCGCGGCGAAGGTCGCCGCTGACCGTTGAGCCACCTCAGAATCGACCTCGCCTGGCTGCTGATGGTCGCCGAACAGAAGACGCCCGGAGATCCCCAGGTCACCGACTGGGGCGCGCTCGTCGCCGCGGTCAGCCGGCACGACGCGGAGATATTCGGCGTCCCCGTCTACGACACCCCGTACGCCCGCGCCGCCGCCCTGCTCCAGCTCCTGCTGCACGTTCCGGCGCTGGAACGCTCCAACGCGCTGTTCGCCTCGGCGGTCGCCTACGCCTATCTCGTCGCCAGCGGCGTCAAGGTCGTCACCTCACCGGAGCAGGTCCGGGACCTCGCCCGGCTGGTCAAGAGCGGGGACGCCTCCGTGCACGACATCGCGCAGGAGCTGCGCCAGTGGAGCCTGTGACGGCCACGGCTACTCCGCGCCGCCCGGCCGCCAGGCGGTGCCCAGCACGCAGTACGAGGTGGGCAGGGGCGGCCCCTTCTCCGGCATCAGCAGCCGCTGGTACGGGCCCAGTTCGAAGCCGGCGGCGCGCAGGGCCGCCACCGGGTCCCGGGAGAGGTGGCAGCCGCCGCTGAGCGGTGGCCACACCGTGCGGTCCAGGGCGCGCTGGGCGTACCGCATCACGGGCCCGCCGCCCGCGCCGTGCTCGTAGAACCGCAGGGTGCCGCCGGGCCGCAGCACCCTGCGCAGCTCGCCGAGGGCCCGGGACACGTCCCGCACGCTGCACAGCACCAGCGACAGGACCGCCGCGTCGAAGGCCTCGCTCTTGACCGGCAGCGCCTCCGCGGCGCCGGGCACCACGTCCACGGGCACGTCGGCGCGCAGGGCCGCCTCGACCGCCTTGCGCCGCAGCAGCCGCTCGGGTTCGATCGCGACCACCTCGGAGACGGTGCTCGGGTAGTGCGCGAAGTTCAGCCCGTTTCCGGCGCCGATCTCGATGACGCGGCCGGAGAGCCCGGCGAGCAACCGGTCCCGCACGGCCCCCATGCCCAGTCGCCTCTCGGCGGCGACGCTGAGCCGGGCGTAGGAGCGGGCGAAGAACGGATGGTGCACGGAGTCCCGCGGCACCGAGCGGGGGCGAACGGACCGCAGCGGCATCAGGCACCTCCCGGAAAGGACGGGCGTCAACCGCATTCTGCCCCGCACACGGTCCGCGCATCCGCGGCGCACGGACCCGCATGCACGGCCGGGCCGGTCACGGGCGACGGCGGCGCACGGTCCCGCGCACCGTCGGCCCGCTCACGGACGACCAGGGGGGAGCGTCTCCTCGTGGGGCGCACCCCGGGCGGCGCGCCGGGTCCTACGGTGCGAACCTGGACGCGAAGGCTCCGGCGTCCCAGGTCCCGCCCAGCCGGGGCGCCAGCCAGTCGGCGGCCGCGGCCCGGAAGGCGGCGGGTGCCCAGGACCCCGCCCCCGCGGGCAGCGCGCCGAGCAGCGGCGTCCCGGTCACCACCGGGAGGTCCGCCAGATTGCAGCGGGAGGCGAGGTCCGGGGACTCGGGCCAGCTTCCGATGACCACACCCGCCGGCTCCAGCCGCCGGCCGCGCAGTTCACGTACCGTCAGCTCCGACGCGTTCAGCGTGCCGAGGCCGGCCGAGGCCACCACCAGTACCGGCGCCTGCAGCAGCCGTGCCGCGTCCGCCAGGGTGCCGCCCTCGTCGTCGAACCGGACGAGCAGCCCGCCGGCCCCCTCCACCAGGACCACATCGTGCTCGGCGGCCAGTTTCGCGGCGGCCTCCGCCACCTCGTGCGGCCGCACGGGCGCCGCCCCGGCCCGCCGTGCGGCCGTCGCGGGCGCCAACGGCTCCGGATAGCGGGCGAGTTCACGCAGCGTCACGGCGCCCGAGAGCCGGGCCACCTCGTCGGCGTCCCCCGGCTCGTCCGGCCGTACCCCGGTCTGCGCGGGCTTGAGCACCGCCACGGACCGCCCGGCGGCGACGGCCACCGCCGCCACGGCGGCCGTCGTGACCGTCTTGCCGACCTCCGTACCGGTCCCCGTGATCACCAGTACCGTCATGTCACCCTTCCTTCGCCGCCGCGCACACAGCGCGCGCGATCCGTGCAACGTCCGCGTCCCCGGTCACGTACGGCGGCATCGTGTAGACGAGGTCCCGGAACGGCCGCAGCCACACGCCCTCGCGCACCGCCGCCCGGGTCGCCGACGCCATGTCCACCTCGTGGTCGAGCTGGACGACCCCGATGGCGCCGAGCACCCGCACGTCGCGCACGCCCGGCAGGGCCGCCGCCCCGGCCAGCCCCTCCCTGAGACCCGTCTCGATCCGCTTGACCTCCGACCGCCAGTCCCGGCCGAGCAGCAGCTCCACCGAGGCGCACGCCACGGCGGCCGCCAGCGGATTGCCCATGAACGTGGGCCCGTGCGCGAGCACCGGCACCTCGCCCCGCGAGATCCCCTCGGCCACCTCCGGTGTGCACAGGGTCGCCGCCATCGTGAGGTAACCGCCGGTCAGCGCCTTTCCCACACACATCACATCCGGCGTAACCGCCGCGTGCTCCGCCGCGAACAGCGCGCCCGTACGCCCGAAGCCGGTGGCGATCTCGTCGAACACCAGCAGCACGTCCTGCGCGTCGCAGACCTCGCGCAGCACCCGCAGATAGGCGGGGGAGTGGAACCGCATTCCGCCGGCTCCCTGCACGACCGGCTCCACTATCACCGCGGCCAGCTCGTCCGCGTGCCGTTCCACCAGGGCGCGCAGATGGTCCGCGTACGCCTCCTCGTACTGTGCCGGGGGCGCGTCGGCGAACACCTGCCGGGGCAGCACGCCCTGCCACAGTTCGTGCATCCCGCCCTCGGGGTCGCACACGGACATCGGGTGCCAGGTGTCGCCGTGGTAGCCGCCGCGCCACGTGAGCAGCCGCCGCTTGGCGGGACGGCCGAGGGAACGCCAGTACTGCAGGCACATCTTGACCGCCACCTCGACCGACACCGACCCGGAGTCCGCGAGGAACACGTGCTCCAGGCCCTCGGGCGAGATGTCGACCAGGAGCTTCGCCAGCCGGACGGCGGGCTCGTGGGTGAGCCCGCCGAACATCACATGGCTCATCCGCGCCAGTTGCTCGCGCGCGGCCTCGTTGAGCACCGGGTGGTTGTAGCCGTGGATCGCCGACCACCAGGACGACATCCCGTCGACCAGCTCGCCCGAGCCGTCCGCGAGCCGCAGCCGCACCCCGCTCGCCGACTCCACGACGAGCGGCTCCTGCCGCCCCGGCATGGGACCGTACGGATGCCAGACGTGCTGCCGGTCCAGCGCCAGCAGCACGTCCACGGGCAGGTCAGGCATTGGGCGCGAGATCCGTTCCGGCACCGCGACGGCGTACGGCGACCAGATCCGTACGCGGCTCGGCGGCGGACGGCACGGCAGCAGAACCGCACACTCCGCCACTCGCGTGGGATCCGCACCCGGCGTTCTCGTGGGATCCGCACCCGGCGTTCTCGTGGGAGCCGCATCCGCCACTCTCGTGGGACCCGCACCCACCCGTCGCGATCCGGTGCTCGGGCAGGGTCACCTGGTCGGTGCCCTCCACCTCGAACCCGGCGTCCGCGATCATCTCCAGGTCGGCCCTGCCCGCCTGGCCCTCGCTGGTCAGGTAGTCGCCCAGGAAGATGGAGTTGGCCAGGTGCAGCGCGAGCGGCTGCATCGAACGCAGATGGACCTCGCGGCCGCCGGCGATGCGCACCTCGACGTCCGGGCACACGAAGCGGACCATCGCCAGGATCCGCAGGCACCGCTGCGGGGTCAGGTTCCACTCCTTGGCGAGCGGGGTGCCCTCGAACGGGATCAGGAAGTTCACCGGAACGGAGTCCGGGTCCAGCGCGCGCAGCGAGAAGACGACGTCCACCAGGTCCTCGTCGCTCTCCCCCATGCCCGCGATCAGGCCCGAGCAGGCGGACAGGCCGGCGGCGTGCGCTTTTTGGACGGTGTCCACCCGGTCGGCGTAGGTGTGCGTGGTGGTGATGTCCCCGTACGTCGCCTCGGAGGTGTTCAGGTTGTGGTTGTAGGCGTCGGCGCCCGCCGCGCGCAGCCGTTCGGCCTGGCCGTCGGAGAGCAGGCCGAGACAGGCGCACACCTCGACGCCCTCGTTCTGCTCCTTGATCGTCTTGATGGTGTCGGAGACCCGGTCCACGTCCCGGTCGGTGGGTCCGCGGCCGCTGGCGACGAGGCACACCCGCTTGGCGCCGCCCGCCACACCGGCCGCGGCGGCCCTGGAGGCCTCGTCCGGCTTGAGCCAGGTGTACTTGAGGATGTCCGCCTTCGAACCGAGGCGCTGCGAGCAGTAGGAGCAGTCCTCGGGACACAGGCCGGACTTCAGGTTGACGAGATAGTTGAGTTTCACCCGTCGGCCGAACCAGTGGCGGCGCACCTTGCCTGCCGCGGCCACCACATCGAGCACGTCGTCGTCGGAAGTGGCGAGAACGGCCAGAGCCTCCTCGCGGGTCGGCAGCTCGCGCCGCAACCCCTTGTCCACCAGCGTGTTCAGCAGGTCCATGAGAGTCGATCCTGTCCTACCGGGCCGCCCCGGGCCAAGGAGAGTTTGCACAACGGTGACGGTTCGACGTGTGGGTATTGCCACACCCTGGGCGCCCGGTGGTCCCGCTAGGGTCTGTGCACTGCCTACAAAACCGCGGAGGACCCATGGCGTTCGGCTGGATCGAGGAGCAGGCGCAGACGCGCCGCCGGGCCGGGCTCGTGCGCACGCTGCGCCCTCGCACCGCCGACTCCCCGCTCCTGGACCTGGCGAGCAACGACTACCTGGGCCTCGCCCGCCACCCGGAAGTCGTCGAGGGCGCCGCGGAGGCGGCCCGGCGGTGGGGCGGTGGTTCGACCGGCTCGCGGCTCGTCACCGGCACCACCGAGCTGCACGGCGAACTGGAACGCGAACTGGCGGACTTCTGCGGCTTCGAGGCGGCCCTCGTCTTCTCCTCCGGTTACGCGGCCAACCTCGCGGCCGTCACCGCGCTCGCCCCGCACGGCTCCCTGATCGTCTCGGACGCGGGCAACCACGCCTCGCTCATCGACGGCTGCCGACTCGCGCGCGGCACCACCCAGGTGGTCGCGCACGCCGACCCCGACGCCGTGCGCAAGGCGCTCGGCACCCATGACGGGCCCGCCGTCGCGGTGTCCGACACGGTCTTCTCGGTGGACGGCGACGCGGCGCCGCTGGCCGAACTGGCGTCCGCATGCCGTGCCTACGGCGCCGGGCTGGTCGTCGACGACGCGCACGGACTCGGCGTCCTCGGGTCCGGTGGCCGGGGCGCTGCGCACGCGGCGGGGCTCGCGGGCGCGCCGGACGTGGTGGCGACGGTGACGCTGTCGAAGTCGCTGGGCAGCCAGGGCGGCGCCGTGCTCGGACCGGCGCAGGTGATCGACCATCTGGTCAACGCGGCCCGGACGTTCATCTTCGACACCGGGCTCGCCCCGGCCGCGGCGGGCGCCGCACTCGCGGCGCTGCGTCTGCTGCGCCGCGAGCCGGAGCGTGCCGGGCGGGCCCGCACGGTGGCGGCGTCCCTGCACGCCCGCCTCACTGCCGAGGGCCATGAGGCGGTACGGCCGGACGCCGCCGTGGTCTCCGTGCGGGCACCCTTCCCGGAACAGGCCGTACGGTGGGCGGCCGACTGCCGGGCGGCCGGGGTCGTCGTCGGCTGCTTCCGCCCGCCGTCCGTGCCGGACGGCATCTCCCGGCTGCGGCTGACCGCCCGCGCGGATCTCACCGACGGACAGGTCGAGCATGCCGTGCGCGTGATCGGCGAGACGCGACCGTGAGTCGGCGAAACGGCCGTGCATCGCGCGTCCCGGGGACCTGACCCGTACGCCGTCGTACGAAAAGGGTCCCGCGGAAGTGCCTTTGCGGAGCGACCCGGAATGTGGCTCGAAATCGGCTCGTCCACCGCTCGATTTCCGCCGGTGGACGTGCTCAGTCCAGCCCGTTCAGAAACTCCTTCCATGCCTCGGGGCTGAACGTCAGGGCCGGTCCGGTCACGTTCTTGGAGTCGCGTACGGCCACCAGTCCCGCCCAGGGACCGGGGCCCGGGCGGGCGGTCTCGACGCAGTTGTTCATTCCGGTGCTACGGCTGCTGCGCAACCACCGCACACCGTCGAGGGAGGTGCTGGAAGGGATGTGGGGGGCTGACATGGTGCCTCCTTACGCGTCGCCGGCCAACGCGGCGATGTAATCCAACGATTCCTCGGGCGAGAGGGCGTGGACCTGAAGGGACGTGAAGGCCTCGCTGTAGGCCTGGAGGTCTTCTTTCCGCTCGAGATAGAGGCTACTCGTCAAGTGGTCGAGAACGACTACATCCAGATCGGATCTGCTCGGAAATGAGAAGATAACGAAAGGTCCGGTGATACCGATGTGTGCCCCGGCGGTGAACGGCAGGACCTGCAGCCGTACCTGGGGCAGCCGGGCCGCCTCCAGGAGCCGCCCGAGCTGCCGCGTCATGACCCCGGGCCCCCCGACCTCCCGCCGCAGCACCGCCTCGTCCAGCACCGCGCTCAGCTCCAGCGGCGGATCCGCGCGCAGCACGTCCTGCCGGGCCAGCCGCACCTCCACCAGAGCGTCCAGTTTGGCGTCCTCCAGAGTGCCGACGGCGGCCCGGGTCACGGCCCGGGCGTACTCGGGCGTCTGGAGCAGCCCGGGCACCACGGAGGTCTCCAGCGTGCGCATGCCGCTCGCCTGGGACTCCAGGCTGATGAAATCCCGGTAGGTCGGCGGCAGCACCCCGCGGTAGGCGTGCCACCAGTTCTGCCGGCCCCCGCCGTCCTCGGACCCCGCGAGCACCAGCAGCAGGTCCCGCAGCTCAGGGTCCTCGACGCCGTACGCGTCCAGCAGCAGGCGTACGTCCGCCGGCTTGACCCCGCTGGAGCCCGTCTCGATCCGGCTCACCTTCGACTGGTGCCAGCCCACGAGACCGGCCGCCTCCCCGCTCGTGAGCCCCGCCCGGGCGCGCAGGGCGCGCAATTCGGCGCCGAGCTTGCGGCGGCGCACCGCTGGTCCGTACTGCATGGCCGACTCCCTCCGCACCGCGCACGGTTCCACGGCGAGACGGTAGAGGATGAGCCCGAAGGGGCTCCAAAGACGGCCGGTCGTCGCAGAGTTCACCGCTTCGAGCGACAGATATATGCATATCTCGGGGGATCGGGCCCGATGGGGCCCAGGTGGTGGCAGGCTGTGCGCGCAGCACCAAGTCCGGGACCGTTACCGGAACCAACCGCTCCGTGTCGGACTCCGGTCCCGTGGGAAAGGGACGACGTCGCCATGGCAGACCACCAGGAAGCATCCGTCACTCTGCCGAGCGATCCCGCCTCGGTCTCCGCCGCCCGAAAATACGTCTCGAGCGTCCTCGTCGAATGGGGGTTGCCCGGCGACGCCGAAGTCGCCGACACCGTCCGCCTGATCGTCTCCGAACTCGCCACCAACGCCGTGCAGCACACCCTCGGGCAGTCGCCCACGTTCACGGTCGACATCGCGCTCGACCGGGACGAGTTACTGCGCATCGGGGTCACCGACAGCCACCCGCGCTTCCCCAAGCGGCTGCCCGCTGCCGTGCAGCAGGACAACGGGCGGGGCATGGTGATCATCCGCTGTCTGACCGCGGAGTGCGGCGGGAAGCTGAGCGTGCGGCCCACCCGCGAGGGCGGCAAGACGGTCGCGATCGAGCTGCCGTGGACGAAGCCGATGCAGCCGGTCGCGGCGTCACCGGGACCGGGGGAAGCGTGAGCGGCGTTCGCGCCGCGCCGCCGCTGTGCGGACCCCCGCCGAAGAGCCGGCGGTCACCGGGACTCCCCGGGCGGCTCCGGGTCCCGCGACCCTCCCGAGGACTGCCGCGGCAGGACGACCGTACGCCGCACCACCCAGGGCAGGACGCGCCACAGTCCCACGCACACCAGCAGCGTCGCCGCGCCGGACGCGATCCCGGCCAGGCGGCCGAGGGAGACGTCCACCACCAGCAGGACCGACCCGGTGAACGCCAGCATCAGCACTCCCATCCCGATCGTGGCCAGACGGGAGGAGACCCGCACGATGGCGGGCTTGGCGTTCTGCTGGAACAGCGACCGGTGCAGGGCGGCGGGCGCCGTGAACAGGGCCGCGGCCAGCATGGCGAGCAGCAGCGTCGTCACGTAGACGACGCGCTGAACCGTGTCGAGCGTCGGAAAGCGCTGGGTGAACGCCAGCGTCAGCAGGAACGCGAACAGGATCTGCACCCCTGTCTGGGTGACCCGCAGCTCCTGCAGCAACTCGACGAAGTTGCGGTCGGCACGCTCCAGCGGGGTCTCGCGTCGTGCCTGCTCGGGAGGTCGGTCGGCCATGGTCAACGAGTATCCGCTTCCCTCCTCCTCACGCCCGTCCCGGAGCGCGGCCCTCACACGCCCGTGGGACACGGCCGCTCCCCTGGGGTGACGGTGCGCCCGCTTGAGTGACCGCGGGGGCGGCTGCGGCCTGCGCGCTTCCTGCGCCAGGGGTTGCCCGGGCGTCCGCGCTGCGGGGCCGCGTCGGGGGGGGGGGGGGGGGGGGGGGCGCCCCCCCCCCCCCCCCCCCCCCCGGCCCCCCCCCCCCCCCCCCCCCCCCCTCCCCCCCCCCTCCCCCCCCCCCCCCCCCCCCCCCCCCCCCCCCCCCCCCCCCCCCT